>DATMJS010000165.1:0-3332 GCA_035553755.1 Allosphingosinicella sp. | reverse complement strand
CTTCTCGCCCTGCATCTCCTGGACGACCGCCTGTACCCGGCTGCCCTTCATGCCGACGCAGGCGCCGACCGGGTCGATCGAGCTGTCGTGGCTGATGACTCCGATCTTGGCGCGGCTGCCCGGGTCGCGGGCGGCGGCCTTGATCTCGATGATGCCGTCGTAGATTTCGGGCACTTCCTGCGCGAACAGCTTCTTCATGAAGTCCGGATGCGCGCGACTGAGGAAGATCTGCGGCCCGCGATTTTCACGGCGGACGTTGAGGATCAGCGAACGGACGCGGTCGCCGACGCGCAGCACCTCGCGCGGGATCTGCTGGTCGCGGCGGATGACGCCCTCGGCGCGGCCGAGGTCGACCACCACATGGCCGAATTCGACGCGCTTGACCACGCCGGTGATGATCTCGCCGGCCCGGTCCTTGAACTCCTCATATTGCCGCTCGCGCTCGGCGTCGCGGACCTTCTGGAAGATGACCTGCTTGGCGGCCTGGGCGGCGATCCGGCCGAACTCGATCGGCGGCAGCGGATCGACGATGAAGTCGCCGATCTGCGCGCCCGGCTGGAGCTTCTCCGCATCCTTCTGGCTGACCTGCTTGAAATGGTCGTCCACCTCACTGACCACCTCGACCACGCGCCACAGCCGGAGGTCGCCCGTATTCGGGTCGAGCTTGGCGCGGATGTCGTTCTCGGCGCCGTAGCGGGCGCGGGCGGCGCGCTGGATCGCGTCCTCCATCGCCTCGATCACGATGCCCTTGTCGATCAGCTTCTCGCGCGCGACGGCGTCGGCGATGGCGATCAGCTCGGCCTTGTTGGCGGAAACGGCGCCGGGAGCGCCGGCTGCTGCGGTGGTGGCCATGAGGTTCAGTCCTGTCCTTCTACTTGAATGGAATCGGCGCCTTCCGCGCTCAGCGGAGCGGTCGCCTCGATAAGCTTGTCGGTCATCAGCAATTTCGCCGAATGGACCTTGGCGAAGGGGAGGCGGGTTTCGCCCAGCCCCTGCACGTCGACGATTATGTCTTCCCCCTCGGCGCCCAGAAGGGTGCCGGTGAATTGCTTGCGGTCGTTCAGTTTCTCGGCCAGCGCGATCTTCGCCTCATGGCCCTTCCAGTCGTCGAAATCCTTGAGCCGGGTCAGCGGCCGGTCGATGCCGGGCGAGCTGACTTCGAGCCGGTAGGCATGTTCGATCGGATCCAGTTCGTCGAGCCGCTCGGAAAGGCGGCGGGAGAGGCGCGCGCAATCCTCGAGCGTCAGCTGGCGCGTATCGGGGCGCTCGGCCATCACCTGCAGCGTCGGGTCGGACGTGCCGCCCATCATCTTGACGCGCACGAGCGCGAGCCCCTCGGCCTCCGCCTCGGTCTCGATCAGTCTCGTCAGGTCGGCGATGTCCGCCATGCGCACTCCAGAAAGCTAAAGCCTTCCCGCGCCGGCCCCGTCCCCGGGACCAGCCTCAACATTGTTACCGATGTCGAGAAAGGCAGGAGCTATATAGGCGAGCGGCTGCGGCGGGGCAAGCGGTTAGCGCCGTCGGCGGCTTCAGTCGTCCGAACTTTCCGCGGCAAAGAGCTTGATAAGCTCCTGCTCGACCGTATCGCGCGTATAAGGCTTGGCGAGCCGCGGCCGGCTCTGCCACTGTTCGGGCATTGACCAGTCGGCATAGCCGCTGGCGAGCAGGAAGGGGATGCCGCGCGCCGCCAGCACTTCGGCGACCGGATAGACCTTGCCGCCGCGTATGTTGAGGTCGATGATCGCGCCATCGAGCGCCTCGGATTCGGCGAACTCGACCGCGAAGGCCATGTTGCCGATCGGGCCGCCGACTTCGCAGCCGAGATCGAGCAATATCTCCTCCAGCACCACCGCCACCACCGGTGAATCCTCGACCACCAGGATGCGACGCCCCGCCAGTTCAGCCGTCATAGCGGTCCCTCTCCATGCTGCGAGTGCAACGGAGCGCCGGGGCCGAGGTTCCGCCGCCCTCCATTGAGGCCCCTGCGGCTACGGGCGCCGGTACGGCACGAACTCGCCGAGCAGGCAGGTGGGGCCGGCAATGCCCCCACCCGGTGGTACCGATCGGACCCGGTCCTTCTCGCAATATTGGCTGCTGTGGACCTCGACCACCAGGGTGTCGAACGGCTGGAATCCGGGGCAGCCTTCGGAAAGCCGGCTGACCCAGGTGGTCGCGCCCTGGCGGTAGACCAGGGTCTGCCTCCCCGCGACCTGCAAGCCCGAGCCGGAAATAGTCGGGACGCAGCGTTGCGCCGGCCCCGCCGTCTGCCCCGCAAGCTCCCGCGCCAGCGCATCGTCCGCATTCCCGCCAGGCGGCGGGTTGTAGGCACAGCCGGAAAGCAGCAGCATCAGGGGCAGCAGGCGCATGGTCGACTCGTTCGTCATGCGCTCAAGCTACCACTTGTTCCGGTCGGTCCGATAGGGCCGGCGCTTCACCGCTTGTTCCCGCCGGACCTGCCAAACCTTCGCTTGTGGCGCTCGATCGCGTCGATCCTGCGGAGCATCCTGACGCCTGCCTCCTCGGCCGCCAGCGCGGCATTGCCGGTGGCACCGAGCACCCTCAGGAACCGCGCCCGCCTGCGCCTCGTGAAAGCCCACCGCATCCGCTTCGCCTTCTTCAAAAGCGGAGACTTGGACGAGCGGGGTGCCTGTAGGAAAGCGTAAAATCGGATTGGCCCCGTCGCGACCTGCGCGTTGCAGCGGAAGAATGATACGGGGCCGATTCAATTCGGGTTGGATTCATATTCGCCTGCTATGCTTGTCCGATGATGTTTCGCCTCTTCCCGCTGCTCGTGACGATGAGCCTTTCGGCTCCCGCTTTTGCGAGGGAGGTTCATCCGATCGAACCGATCGATCTTCCGCCCAGCATTCAGCAGGGCGTCGATCTCATTTACATCGATCCCGAAATGGCTCCCGCGGTACGCGATCGCGACGCGCTGCTGCACGACGTTGCGTTGAAGGACTGGTCGGGCGCTCCGGTCGATCTGCTTCTGCCGGTCAACCCCCTCTACACCGACTTGCGGCGCGGTCTCGTCCGCTACCGCATGACTTGGGGCGCTCTTCCCGATGTTGAAATCCCGCGTGGACCGGTCCTGAAGCCGGGAGCCGAAGGCGAGCGTGTCGCTCTTTTGCGCCAGCGGCTGGGCCTTCCTGCCGGCAACAAGTTCGATGCGGATGTGGCCAGGGCCGTCCGCCTCTACCAGGAGGTCCATGCCCTCAAGGCTGACGGCATCGCCGGGGACGGCACGATTGCCTCGCTCAATCTCGGCAGCGGCCATTACGAACGGCTGCTGATGATCAATCTCGAACGCGCCCGCAGGCTGCCCGGCGTCA
>DATMJS010000164.1:0-5326 GCA_035553755.1 Allosphingosinicella sp. | reverse complement strand
GCTTCCTCGAGGGTCATGAGCCGGACCTCGTCGCAGTCTGTTATGAGCAGCGGACGGCTCATGGGTTTCGCTCCAGCCGCCGCCGCGCTTCGACCAGAGCCGCGGGATCGGAGTCCAGCGCTTGGGCGCAGGCGACGAGGTGCTGCTCCACATGCTCCGCCATTTCGCCGAATGGGTGGACGAGGCGCACGGCCTCCACTTCGCGCTCGACGCTCCGGGCTTCCGCGAGGCTATCCGCCATAAGGAGACCGGCGCGCCGGTCGAGGAGGAGCAGGTCTGGCCGCTGCTCGACGGCTTCTTCGAAACGGAAATGCACCGCCAGAACGCGGTGCCGGGCGCGGCCGAGGCGCTCGCGGAGATCAGCCGGCACGCCGACATCGTCATACTCACCAATATCGGCAACGAATATGAAGCGGGGCGCGTGCGCCAGCTCGAAGCCTTCGACATCCGCCACCGGGTGCTGTGCAACCGCGGCGGCAAGGGGTTGCCCGTCGCCGAACTGCTGGACGAGTTCCGCCCCAGCGCCGCCGTCTTTGTCGACGACCTCGCTCATCACCACGAATCGGTGGCCAGGCACGCGCCCGAGGTATGGCGCCTCCACATGATAGCCGAGCCGCGGGTAGCCGCGCATATGCCGCCCGCGCCTCATGCCCATGCGCGGATCGACGAATGGAGCGAAGCG
Organism: Allosphingosinicella sp.; assembly: GCA_035553755.1. GTDB lineage: Bacteria > Pseudomonadota > Alphaproteobacteria > Sphingomonadales > Sphingomonadaceae > Allosphingosinicella. Next base: position 4,644 of record DATMJS010000164.1, on the reverse strand, counting down.
GCGGCGTGGATCCTGGACAGGTTCGGGACGGCGTCAGCCGCCTGCAGTTTCTAGGCGGCCTCTATCAACGCCCAGGTTTTTGGACCGACTATACCGTCGGGGACCAGGCCGTTGTGGCGCTGGAACTGACGAATGCGCGCTTCGGTGACCGGACCGAAAACCCCGTCGTCGGCGGCGCCGAGCTTCCGCTGCACCACCTTCACCGCCTCACCGCGCGCGCCGCGGCGGAGGGTCGGGCGACCGGTGGCGGGGTCCGCCGCAGGGACGAGAGGCCGCACGATAGCCTTGCCGGCCATCACTGCGGCGACCCGCGCGCGGAACGCCTCCATGTCAAAGCGCGGGTCGAACGGCTTGCGCTCGGGCGCATATTCCTTGTGGCCGCAGCACATGCTCGCATCCGCATCGATCTTGCGGAGGATCGCCGCGACGCCCCTGTAATAGGCGTCCATCTGCACTTCCGGCCATTCGTCGTTCACCCCGCCGCTATTCTCGGCCTCAATGCCGACGAAGCTGGAGTTGCCGGTGGTGATGTTCTTCCAGCTTCCGGCGCCCGCATGATTGGCGAGCCCTGCGGCGATCACATAATAGGTACCGTCGCGGCCCAGCCCAAGCTGTGCCAGCGGCCCGGGAAGCATCTTCCCATTGTCCAGCCGCCGCCCGTTGGTGAGAACCCCGAGGCTCGGTATGTTCCCAGACCTACCGCCGACCGTGTGATGACAGATCACGCCCTGCACGGTGCCCATATTACCCCGGCCGCGGGTGAGCCAGCCCGGCTGCTCGGCGACCTTGAGCCCCGCGCTCCTGAGAATCTCGGGCAGCCAGCTTAGGGAATAGGCCATGTTTTACGCTCCTTCGCCGTGACGGGCAGTAACGGTCGCCGCTGCCTCCTCCACGCCGCCGGTGGCGGCCGGCAATTGCGTGTCATCCGTGGCCTCGTCCTCATTGACCTCGGTCTCGGCAATGCATCCGTCGATCTCCTCATGGCCCGCTTCCGGTGGACCGCCGCCGGTGACGGCAGCGGCGCCTGTTCCGCTTGAAGGCGGCGGAGGCGTGCCTCCGGCCGGCCCCGTGGTCGGCGAAGGCGCAACGGTGGAGCTCCGCCCCGGCCCGCCGGCCACCAGCGATGACTTCTCCAGCAGATCGGGAACCAGCCGTTCCGAAAAGCCCGCGAGGAAAGCCGCCACCACGACGAGCAGCCAGCCATCCTTGGGATCGGCGGCCGAAACGGTCTTTCCTCCCAGAGTGACGGTGACGGCCTGCGATTCGAGCAGACAGATGAGGAGGGCGGCTGCGATGGCGCCGATGATTATCCTCAATATGGCGTCCGCCGCATTGTCCCGCGACTGGAGGTCCGTCAAAACGGTCCGTCTGCGGATTGCGATGGCAATGGAGAAGAAAGCTCCCACCGTGCCCACGCCCGCCGCCAGCCACAAAGCCCGGACGTCGCTGGAAAAATCATAGACCGACCGTTCGAACCAGCGGGTGGTCACCAGGCCGAAAACCGCGATCGAGGCCAGCGCCACTATCGAGGCGAAGATCAGATATTCGAAGCGCGCCCAGGACGTGCGCTCCTCCACGATATCGGCCTTGGCCGCTTGGAGCAGCGCGGCGGCGGAAGCGGTATCGCCTTGGAGCCCAATCACGAGGGCGTCGGCGATGCGCCTGTCGAACAGCGCGGCCTTGGCCAGCCTGTCATGCGCACGGCTGGTCCGCCAGCCGTCGATGAAGCCGTTAATCTCGCCTCGAACCGGGTTAAGCACGGCAAGGGCGGTACGCTGAGCCCTTGCCTCGTCTTCGTCGTCGGCGAAATGGACCATCACCCGCTCGTCGGTGCGATACACCGCATAGGCAGGGATCGACTTGGCATAGACGGTCCGGATCGGCGCACCTGCCGAGTCGATGCCGTGCACCGCAATCTCGGCCACTTTCATGTTGCCCATATCGCCCCTCCGATGCAGGGGAGACTGTCCCTGGTCTCTTCCCCCCGCAACGACAGTCTGGGCGATTATTGCGGTAATCTCGGCTCTTATTGGCCCGATTTGGACCAATTTTACCGCCGCCGCGGATCCGGTTACGCGCAGCGGAGATAATAGCGCGGCTGTAAGCGAAGGGTCGGAGAAGAACGCCTCCAAGAGACCTTCTTGACCCGCCGGCCTTGGCGGTGCTTACGGGCGCCATGACCGACAGCATCTCAGAGCGCCTTGCAAGCCAGGGCATCACCCTTCCCGAGCCCGCCGCGCCGGTCGCGGCCTATGTGCCGGCCGTCGAGGCCGGAGGGCTGCTTCACATTTCCGGCCAGCTTCCGTTCGACGAGGGGCAACTGATGACCGGCCGCCTCGGCGAGGATCGCGACCTCGATTACGGCCAGAAGGCGGCCCGCGCCTGCGGCATCATGCTGCTCGCCCAGATCAGGAAGGCCCTCGGCAGCCTCGATCGCGTCGAGCGGATCGTCAAGCTCGGCGTCTTCATCAACAGCGCGGCCGCCTTCACCGACCAGCCCAAGGTCGCCAACGGCGCGTCCGAGCTGATGGAGCAGGTATTCGGGGAGGCCGGCCGCCATGCGCGCAGCGCCGTCGGAGTGCCCGTCCTGCCCTTGGGGGCGGCCGTCGAGATCGATGCCGTCGTCGCCGTCAAGGCTGCCTGACGCGCGCTGGCTGACCGCCAGACCCTACGCTCATCGCGGGCTTCACGGGCCCGGCCGGCTGGAAAATAGCCGCGCCGCCTTCGAAGCCGCCATTGCGGCTGGGTACGGCATCGAGCTTGACGTGCAGGCGAGCCGCGACGGAGCGGCGATCGTCTTCCACGATTATGCGCTGGACCGGCTGACCGGCGCGAAGGGCCGAGTCGACCGCCTCGACGCGGAGGCGCTGGCGCGCGTTGAGCTCCTCGGCATGCAGGAAACCATTCCCACCTTGCCGGAGATACTGCGGCTCATTGCCGGACGGGCGCCGCTGCTGATCGAGGTGAAGTCGCCCGACCGCAATGTCGGGCGCCTGTGCGCCGCCGTTTGGAACGCGCTTCAGAATTATGACGGTCCTGCCGCGATCATGTCGTTCAATCCGCAGGTCGGCGGCTGGTTCGCCCGGCGAGCTCCGCAGGTGGTTCGCGGCCTCGTCGTCACCGAACGGGAAAAGCGCGGATGGAAGGGCCGGCTGGAGCGCCGCCTGTCCTGGTGGCGGGCGCGGCCGCACTTCCTCGCCTATGACGTTCGCGACCTCCCTTCCAGCTTCGCCTCGGCGGCGCGCGCGCGCGGGCTGCCGGTCCTCACCTGGACCGTGCGCACCGCCCGCGAGGAGGAGGCGGCCTCAGCCTATGCCGACCAGATCATCCACGAACTGCCGCCGGCGCAATGAGCGAGGAGCCGGTCATCGCTCGGCTCGCCGAGGGAGTCGCAAGCTTCGCCGCCGAGGACTGGGACCGCTGCGCAGGCGCCGGCAATCCGTTCCTCAGCCACGCCTTCCTTGCCGCGCTCGAGGAATCGGGAAGCGTCGGCGCCCGCACCGGCTGGCAGCCGCTCCCGATCGCGATCGACGGGCCGGACGGCCGACCGGCGGCGGTGATGCCGGCTTACGCCAAAAGCCACAGCCAGGGTGAATATGTATTCGATCATGGCTGGGCCGACGCCTATGAGCGGGCGGGCGGGCGTTATTATCCCAAGCTCCAGATCGCCGTCCCGTTCACGCCCGTGCCGGGGCCCCGGCTGCTGACGAAGGAGCCCCGCCTCGCTCCCGCGCTCATCGCGGCGGCGGAGACGGTGGTGCGCGACCACCGCCTTTCCTCCGCCCACGCGACCTTCGTCGAAGAAGCCGAGCTGCCTTTGTTCGAGCGGGCCGGGTGGCTGATCCGGGCCGACCGCCAGTTCCACTGGTTCAATGAAGGCTATGGCAGCTTCGACGATTTCCTCGCCTCCCTTTCCTCGAGGAAGCGCAAGGCGATCCGGCGCGAGCGAGCTTCCGCGCTGCAGGGGCTGGAGATCGAGCATGTCACGGGCGCGGCGCTGACCGAAAACCACTGGGACGCCTTCTGGCGCTTCTATCAGGACACCGGCTCGCGCAAATGGGGGCGGCCCTATCTCACCCGTTCCTTCTTCTCGATGCTGGGGAATCGGCTGGGCGAACGGGTCCTGCTCATCCTCGCCAAACGGGATGGCGTGCCGATCGCCGGCGCGCTCAACCTGATCGGCGAGGAGGCGCTCTACGGCCGCTACTGGGGTTGCGTTGAGGAAGTGCCCTTCCTCCATTTCGAGCTGAGCTACTATCAGGCGATCGACTATGCGATCCGCCACGGCCTCAGCCGCGTCGAGGCGGGCGCTCAGGGCGAGCATAAATTGAGCCGCGGCTATCGTCCCGTGCCCACTTGGTCCGCCCATTATCTCGCCGATCCTCGCCTGCGCGACGCCGTCGCCGATTATCTAGCGGCCGAGCGTCGCGCGTGGCTAACCGCTCAAGCTTGAGCGTCAGGGAAGCGGATGCAGCGGCTTATTCGGCCGCCACGTTCATCTCTCCGGCAGGCTCCAGATGCTCGGCGATCTGGCGCAGATAGTCGTCGATCGCCTCGTCGAGCGGGCGGAGCATGATGCCGCGCTCGCTTGAAAGTACCGTGCTGGTCCGCGGTTGCTTTTCGAGCGGCAGGATGAGCGAGCTG
>DATMJS010000163.1:0-13220 GCA_035553755.1 Allosphingosinicella sp. | reverse complement strand
CATTGGCGCTGTGTTTGGGCCTCCGCACCTCGCGCACCGCCGCGCCGCCCGCGGACTGCCGCTCGTCGGCATCGAGCCAAGTGTAGTTGAGGAACAGCCGACCGAGGCGCGGGAAGCTATATTCCGCATCCAGCTCCAAGCCGCGCCGCCGGCTCTTGCCGCTCGCATTGGCGGTGCCGGCAAGGAAGGTCATGGGATCGAAGACGTCGACGATCTCGTCCTCCAGCCGGTTGCCGAATCCGGTCACGCCGGCGCTTAGTCTGCTCCCGCGCCATCTAAGACCAGCCTCCCAACCCTTTGATCTTTCCGGCTTCAGATCGGGATTGCCTTTGAACGAGCCGGGAAAGAAGCCATAAAGATCGTAGAAGGTTGGCTGGGCAACGCCTTCCCCATAGGCACCGTGGAGGGTCCATTGCGGCAGGGGGCGGAGCAGCGCCGAAGCGCGCAAGGTCGTTGCGTCCGCATAGGCGCTGAACATGTCGTGGCGAACGGCGAGGCCGGTCGCGAACCTCTGGCTCCACTCCGTCCGCCATTCGCCGACAAGGGCAGTGAGCTCGCGCGAGCGGTCCTGGTCGGTGAAGCCGAAATAATTCTGGTCGCGGGCGCGAAACTCCTCCGCCTCATGTTCCATCGCGCCGGTGAGACTATGGCCTCCGAGCCGCCTCGAAAGCTGCGCTCCAGCCGTGAAGCGGCTGCCTTCGGTACGGTTGAGCGGCTGCTCGGCCAGCCGGTTGCGGTTGCGGCTTTCGAGGATGCCGCCATCGACCAGCAGCGACCATCCCGCCCATTCGCCCGAGCCCCAGCCGCGCAGCGCCAGGATGCGGTTGCGGGTGGAATCGAGCGTGTCCGCCCGCCGGAAGGTGGCGGGATCGAAGCCGTCATATTGGCTCTCACCCTCCACCCAATGCCCCACCAGCCCAAGCTCGGTATGGGGGAGGGGGCTCACTGCCGCCTTCAAGCTCGCCGACCGGTTCGCAAACCCGTCCCGGTCGCCGCCGCTTCCGAAGCTGTCTATCCCGTCGCTCCGGATCCACCCTCCGGAGCCCGAGACGCCGAGCCTGCCCCACCGGGCCGCGAAGTGGCCGGAGGCGCGTGCGCTATCGAGTCCGCCATATTCGCCTAGCGCTCCAAAGCCGCGCGCGCGCAGCGGATCGGCCGTCTCGATCGCCACCACGCCGCCAAGCGCCTCCGATCCCCACAAGGCCGATTGCGGTCCTCGCACGATTTCGATCCGCGACAGCGTGTCGGCGGCAAGCAGCTCGAAGCGCGCTTCGTTGCCGGCGGCCGGATCGTTGAACCTTATGCCGTCGACGAAGAGCAGGGTGTGGTTGGCCTCCGCGCCCCGGATACGGAGCTGCGTCTGCGTGCCCTTGGGCCCGGTGGAAGCGACCGACACCCCCGGCGCGAGCCGAAGCACGTCGCTTGCCCGCGGAAGCGCCAGTGCCTCCAGTTGGTCCTGCCCAAAAATGGTCGCCGAAACGGGCGCTTCCTTGATCGCCACGGGCTCGCGCGAGCCGGTGACGACGATCGCTTCGTCCGCCGCTTCCGTGGCCGGGCTTTGCTGCTGAACGGCCGCCGCCGCCAGTATAATGAAATGGTGCATCTTTCCTCCTTCCAACGACATGGCTGCCGTCTCGGAGGAACCGCGAAGCGAAAGGACGCCCGGCGATGCCACGCACCGCAGGCTGGTCCCGACCGGATGCGGACGACAAGCGTAAGGCAGGTCTCCTGGCTTCGCGGGTCCTGGCCTGGTCTCTTCGGTTCTCGAAGAGGGGCTCGCCGCTTACAGTTGCGGGCACAGCGCCGGATTTCCACCGGCTTCCCTTTTCACCGCTCTCGCGGCACCTTAGCTGTGGGAACGGGCTACTGCGGTGCAGCATGGCTTGTCAATCGCAGCCCCAGCGGCTAAGGGCGCGCTTACTTTTCGAGGCTGGTCGGAACCAGCCGACAGCCAGGAAATCGAAATGAAGACCGACGCCCATCCCGATTATCACATGATCACGGTCCAGATGACCGACGGCACCTCCTTCCAGACCCGCTCCACCTGGGGCAAGGAAGGCGACACGCTGCAGCTCGACATCGATCCCAAGTCGCACCCGGCCTGGACCGGCGGCCAGGGCAAGATGCTCGACACGGGCGGTCAGGTGGCGCGCTTCAACAAGCGCTTCGGCGGACTTACCCTCGGCAAGAAGTAAGATGCTTAAAGGGGGCGCTATTCCGGTCCTCGAGACCGAGCGCCTCCTTCTGCGTGCCCACCGGGCGGAGGATTTCGCCGCCCATTCCGCCATGCTGGCGGACGAAAAGGTCACTCGCTATGTCGGCGGCAAGCCGGTTTCCCCCGAGGAGGCCTGGCGCAAGCTGATCGGCGCCGCCGGAGTCTGGACCTTGCTCGGCTACGGCTACTGGTCGGTCGAGCGCAAGGAAGATGGCCTTTACATCGGCCAAGTCGGCTTTGCGGACTTCAAGCGCGACATGGAACCCTCGATCGCGGGATTGCCCGAAATGGGATGGCTGTTCGCGTCGCACGCCCATGGCCGCGGCTATGCGAGCGAAGCAGTGGCCGCGGGCCTCGCCTGGGCGGACGAGGCGCTGAAGGGGCAGGAGGTCGTGGCGATCATCAATCCGAACAACGCGTCTTCGATCAAGGTCGCGGAAAAGGCCGGCTTCGCCCGGCGGGAAGAAGCGATTTACAAGGGCGAATCCATTCTGCTTTTCCGCCGCCCTGCTCGCTCCAGCTGAGCGCACCCAAGGCCGAACTTCGTGTCCGTATTCGGACAATTATGTCCGATTCCGGGCGGCGCCTGCCTGCTCCCATCACCCACCCGCGCTGATCGCGCAGCGTTTCCGCGGTTTCGCTGCTGGCATGTTTGTTGCTTGGTTTCCTGGATAAAAAGAAATGCTTGTACACGCTACAAATGTAGCTAAGCTACAAAAGTAGCGGAGGTGATTCGGATGCTGGATGCCCTACCGCCGCGGGAGCGGCAGATTGTGGACCTACTCTATGTGCGGGGGGAAGCGACCGTCGCCGAGCTGTGCGCGGCGCTTCCGGTGGCGCTCAGCAGTTCGGCGGTGCGCGCGATGCTGACCCGGCTGGAAGGGAAGGGCTTCGTCCGCCGCCGCCAATCGGAAAACGGCTTCATTTATGCTCCGGCCGTTCCGGAATCGACCGCCAAGCAGTCGGCGCTGAAGCAGGTGGTTCGGGTCTTCTTCAACGGTTCGCCGGTAGGCGCGGCGAGCGCGCTGCTCGGCATGTCCGAGCGGCTCGACGAGGAGGAGCTGGATGAGCTCGAACGGCTTATCGCCGGCGCGCGGAAGGAAAAGGGGAAGCGGAAATGATCTTCATCCTGCTTGTCGAGATCGCCTGGAAATCGGTGGTCACCAGCGGCGTGGCGCTCCTGCTCCTGGCCTTGCTCAAGAACCGTACCGCGGCCGAAAGATCCTGGGTCGCTCATGCCGGCTTGCTCGCAACGCTCCTTTTGCCTGTCGCCGTGATCCTGCTTCCTAACTGGAACATCGAGAGCCCTGCCATCCTGCCGCAGGCGATGGTGGAAGCGAATGTTGCGCCTTCCCTGGCGGAGACGCCGTCGGCCAACACCGCATTATCCGGCGAGCCCGCGATGGCCGCGGCTCCCGTTCCGGAAGCCGCGCTCGATCGGGGGACGCTGTCCCTCTGGCTCTATTTCGTTCCTGCGGCGCTGCTGCTCCTGGCGACGCTTGTCGCGGTGCTGCGGCTGTTCGCGCTTCGGCGGCGCGCCTCGGTGCTGGTTGAGCAGACCTGGCTCAGCGCGCTCGCCCATGCCCAGCGGCGGATGGGTTTTAAGCACGGCACGGCATTGCTCGTCAGCAACGAACTGGCTTCGCCTGTAAGCTGGGGCATCCTTCGCCCGATCATCCTCCTCAACGAGGAAGCCGTCGCCGCTCGGGACGAGGCGGAGGCGATCATCGCGCACGAGCTGGCGCATGTGGCTCGGCTCGACTGGGCGAAGCTTCTGATCGCCCGCGCGGCCACCGCTTTGTTCTGGTTCAACCCTTTGGTCTGGTCGCTTGCCAGGCAATGCCACCAGCTCCGCGAGGAGGCGGCGGACGATGCCGTGCTGAGGAGCGATGTTCCCGGAACCGATTATGCCGCTTTGCTGGTCGGCGCGGCGCGGCACGAGAACAATGCCATGCTGCTGGCCGCCCACGGCGTGGCCCCTGGCCGGGGCTCGCTCAAACGCCGCGTGATGCGGGTGCTCGACACCGGCCTGTCGCGCGCTCCGGCCCGCATCGCCTGGACGTCCGCCTGCTCGGTGGGCGCGATCCTGATCTCGGCGCCGCTTTCCGCGCTGACTCCGGTCACCCCTCTCCCGGCTTCGGTAACGGGCATCCAGAGCAGCCCTGAGGCGCCGCTTTTCCCGATGCCGCTCAGCCTTCCGGCGGCCGAGGGGACCAAACCCGCAGCTGCAGCGGCCGTCTCCGCCGCCTCAATCGCCCCTGCCTTGGTCCGAGACGCCGCGCCTGAGGAGCAACCGCAGGCAGCAAGTGGACCGTCCGCCGCCGCATTGGCAGCCTCTCCGCCGGTGAAGCTTGCGCAGTCCGGGCGGCTCCTCTCGCCAGACATGCTGGTGCAGATGAAGATTCACGGAGTCACCCCCGAATATGTCCAGGCGCTGGCGGCCATCAGCCCCCGCTATGCGAACCTTACGCCAGACCAGCTGGTAGGTTTCCGAATCCACGGAGTGACGGCTGCATTTATCCGGGAACTGGCCGAACTCGGCTATCGCGAGCTAAGCCATGACCAACTGACTTCCATGGCCATTCACGGGGTAAGGCCATCCTTCATTCGGGAGATGGCGGCGCTCGGCTATAGGGGCCTTAGCGCGGATCAGTTGACCTCCATGCGCATCCATGGCGTCTCTCCCTCCTATGTGCGGGAATTCAGGGACGCGGGTTATCGCGACCTTTCCGCCAGCGAGCTCATCAACATGCGTATCCATGGCGTGCGGATGGAACGGCCGCAGCGGAACCGCCCGGCCAATCCTCCCGCGCCGCCGCTGCCTCCCGACGACGGTCCATGAAGCTTTAAGCGGCTGCTCGAACTCAAAACGCCCAGGTTCTGATCTCCGGTCTTCATTTGAAAGACCGATCCATCCGCTGCGCCGGCAAAACCCCGCCGCATGAAAACAGGAAAGGAAAAGCCCGATGATCCGCCAAGCACTCATTGCCGCCGCCGCGATCGCACTTGCATCGGCCGGCGCGGCTCAAACCTCGGAATCGCTGCCGATCGAATGGACTATCAGCCCCGCCGGTTCCGACAGCCAGGATAAAGTCCAACTGGCGCTCAGCTACCGCACCTCGCGAGCTGGGCAGAACATGAACTCGCGCTCTTATCCGCTGAGCGACCTGCAAGGCCTTTCATCGGCGCAGCTCGCGTCGGCCGAGGGAAGTCGCACGCGGTTTCGCATTATTCGCGACGCCGGCCTCCTCGATTGCGACGGGATGGTGCGCCGGGGCAGGGGAACCGGTGAGTGCAGCTTCTCTCCAGACCAAAGCTACGCCGCCGCCCTCGAGCGCCGCGGAATCGGCCGGCCGACGCTGCGCCAGCAATATATGCTGACCGTCCAGAATGTCGGGCTCCCGCTGCTCGATGAGCTCGAACGGCAGGGTTACGAACGGCCGACCATGGACAAGCTGGTGGCCGCCGGCATCCACGGCGTCAGCTTGCCCTATCTGCGGGGGCTGGCCGATGCCGGCTATCGGCTGCGCAGCATCGACAGCCTCGTCGCCTTCCGCATCCACGGCGTCACTCCGGATTTCATCCGGGAAATAGCGTCTATCAACCCGCGTTATCGAGGCGCTTCCGCCGACGAGCTGGTCAAGATGCGAATCCACGGCGTCACTGCCGAAAAGGTTCGACAGCTGGCCGAGCTCGGCTATCGCGATCTTAGCCACGACCAGATGATGTCCATGTCCATCCACGGCGTCACTCCAACCTACATCAGGGAGATGGCCGCAGCTGGTTATCGCGGCCTCAGCGCCGAGCAGCTCGTGAGGATGCGCATCCACGGCGTCACGCCGGCTTACGTACGGGACTTCAGAGCGCGGGGCTACGAACTGCCGAGCGCGGACCAACTCGTCAGGATGCGTATTTCGGGCTTCAGGCCGTCGCGCCGGAACGAGCGGGACTGAAGCGTCGATTCAAGAGCAGGCTAATACAGTTAGAGGAGCGTAAGATGACAAATTGCCGGCGTGAATGGGCGGACCTTCGGGTGGGACGAATGGCACTGGCTCTGGCAATGCTTTGGGCTGCGGCGCCTTCTTTCGCGCAGGAAGGCAAGACAGGCGACGCCCCGCCTCCGGTAGCTCCTCCTCCTGCGACGGTCGAAGGTCCCAGGACCTTCACTCCCCAGGATTTCGCCCGCTTCGCTCCGCAGAATGCGCTCGACATGCTGCGTCAGGTGCCCGGCTTCTCGATCCGCGAGCAGAGCCAGGAGCGCGGCCTCGGCCAGGCCACGGCGAACGTCCTCATCAACGGGCAGCGCATGTCCGGCAAATCCGACGAGGTCACGGCTCAGCTCAGCCGCATTCCCGCGCAGAATGTGGTGCGCATCGAGATAGTCGACGGGGCCACGCTCGATATTCCCGGCCTGTCGGGCCAGGTGGCGAACGTGATCGCCAAGGCGAAGGCAAAAAGCGTCACCGGCCAATTCTCCTGGAGCCCGGAGTTTCGCGCCCATTCCGCCCCTCCACTCTGGAGCCGCTTCGACACTTCCGCCAGCGGAGAGCGGGGCGCGGTTGAATGGACCGTCGGGCTCGACAACCAGACCGGCCGCGGGGGCGCGTCCGGACCCACCTGGATCTACGGCCCGGACGGAACTACGCTGATCGAATATCGCGACGAGGTGATGAGCGGCCGAGGCGAACGTCCGCGGATCAGCACCCGCTTCGCCATCGACGGACCGGGAAGTTCCGTGGGAAACCTCAACCTCTCCTTGCGCAAGAATTACGGCAGTTTCAGGGAGAGCGGGTCCCGCACCGGTCCCGGACTGGTCGACCGCGAGCGGCTGGTACGTTCGCGGGATCGCGGCCACAGCTATGAGATTGGCGGCGACTATGACTTTGCGCTCGGGCCGGGCCGACTGAAGCTGATCGGCCTCAACCGGGAAAATTATCAGCCGACCCAAACCAACGTCGTCACGAGCTTCGCTGACCTCTCGCCCGATACGGGGAACCGCTTCATCCGTTCGGGCGACCTCGACGAGCGGATCGGGCGCGCCGAGTATCGCTGGAAAAGCGGAGGCGCGGACTGGCAGATTTCGGCCGAAGGCGCCTTCAACAGCCTCGACAATGTGTCGCAATTCTTCGTGCTGCTTCCCAACGGCGATTTCCAGGAGATCCCGCTTCCTGGCGGAACCGCCCAGATCAGCGAGGACCGTTATGAAATGATGGGGAGCTACGGCCGGCCGCTGGCCGGCAATCTCTCGGTCCAGCTTTCGGCCGGCGGTGAATATTCGAAGCTCAGCCACATTGCGGGCGAGACGACGACGGGTGAATATTGGAGGCCCAAGGGCCAGCTGAGCGCCGCCTGGAAGCCCCATCCCCGAACCGACGTCAATGTGAAGCTGCAGCGGCGGGTGGGACAGCTCAACTTTTACGACTTTCTGGCGGTGGTAAACCTTTCGGACGAGCGCAGGAATGCCGGCAATCCCGATCTCGTTCCGCCCCAGAGCTGGGAGCTAGACGTGGAGACTATCCGCAACCTCGGCCGCTGGGGCACGACCACCCTCCGTCTCTACGGCCATCTCATCGACGATATCGTCGACATCGTCCCGATCGGCGAAACGGGAGAATCGCCCGGCAATATCGACCGTGCCATGCGCTACGGCACGGAATGGAAGAGCACCTTCAACTTCGACCCGCTCGGCTGGCGGGGGGCGAAGCTGGACAGCCGCCTGCTGATCCAGGGCAGTCGCGTCAAGGATCCGCTGACGGGCGAGCATCGGCCGATCAGCAATAGCACGAAGCAGATCGCCGAGCTCAGCCTGCGGCACGACGTTCCGGACACCGATTGGGCCTGGGGGAGCGGCGCCTCCTATTTCAAGCCGGAGAAGAATTATCGGCTGACCGAGGTGTCGAGATTCTGGGAAGGACCGGTTTGGCTCAACCTCTTCCTCGAACACAAGAATGTGCTCGGCCTCACCGTCCGCGGCACGGTCGGCAACATTCTCGGCGGCGACAGCATGGCCGACCGGACGGTCTACGTTAAAAGGCGCACCGGCCCGATCGCGTTCTTCGAGAAGCGTGACCGCCACATCGGGCCCATCTTCTCCTTCTCCGTCCGCGGCAAATTCTAGCAGCGGGGAAAGGATCGTCCGCGGTCCTGGTCGAGCGCGGGCGAGGGGCGCTCGGCCACCTGCCGCTTGCCGTCGATGATGATGGGTGAGGCAATCGAGGGAACGCCGTCGACGTCGATCCGCATGCCGCGCGCGATCACCTGCGGGTCCGCGAAAACCTGTGCCACGTCGTTGATCGGTCCGGCCGGAATGCCCGCGGAGGTGAGCGCGGTCAGCAGCTCGTCCCGCCGCCGCTGCGCGATCGAAGGGGCGAGGGCGGCGTCGAGCGCCTGCCGGTTGCGCACCCGGTCCGCATTGGTGGCGAACCGCTCATCCTCGCCAACCGCCGTCAGCCCCAGCAGACCGCACAGCTTGCGGAACTGCCCATCATTGCCGACCGCGACGATCACATAGCCGTCAGCTACCGCGAAGGTCTGGTAGGGCGCGATATTGGGATGGGCATTGCCCATGCGGTGCGGCGCCTCGCCCGAGACAAGATAGTTCATCGCCTGGTTGGCGAGCACGGCCACCTGCGTGTCGAGCAGCGCCATGTCGATATGGCAGCCCTTGCCCGTCGCCTCGCGCCCGCGCAGCGCCGCCAGGATGGCGGTCGAGGCATAGACCCCGGTGAAAATATCGGCGAAGGCGACGCCGATCTTCTGCGGCTCGCCCTCGGGCTCGCCGGTGAGATCCATGATCCCGCCCATGCCCTGGATCATGAAGTCGTAGCCCGCGCGGTTCGCATAGGGACCGTTCTGGCCGAAGCCCGTGATCGAGCAGTAGACGAGGCGCGGGTTGAGCGCGGAAAGGGCAGGGTAATCGAGCCCGTATTTGGCAAGGCCGCCAACCTTGAAATTCTCGATCAGCACGTCGGCCTCGGCGGCAAGGGTCCGCACCCTTTCCTGGCCTTCCTCGCTTTCCAGGTCGATCGCCACCGAGGATTTGCCCCGGTTGCAGCCGTGAAAATAGGCGGCGCTGCCGTCCTTGCCGACGAAGGGCGGGCCCCATCCCCGCGTGTCGTCGCCGTTCCCGGGCCGCTCGACCTTGATCACCTCGGCGCCCAAATCGGCGAGCAGCTGCCCCGCCCACGGCCCGGCGAGGATCCGCGCCAGCTCTACGACTTTGAGGCCGGTGAGCGGCTTGTCCACTAGAAGGCCGAAATGCCCGTGATCGCGCGGCCCAGGATCAGCGCGTGGACGTCGTGCGTACCCTCGTAGGTGTTCACCGTCTCGAGGTTGGCCGAGTGACGCATCACCTGGAATTCGGCGCTGATGCCGTTGCCGCCGTGCATGTCGCGGGCGGTGCGGGCGATGTCGAGCGCTTTTCCGACATTGTTGCGCTTGATCATGCTGATCGTCTCGGGGACGAGCTCGCCGTCGTCGAGCCTCCGCCCGACGCGCAGCGCCGCCTGAAGCCCTAGGGTGATTTCGGTCGCCATGTTGGCGAGCTTCAGCTGGACCAGCTGGTTTGAGGCGAGCGGACGTCCGAACTGCTTGCGGTCGAGCGTATAGAGCCGCGCGGCATGGTAGCAGGCTTCGGCCGCGCCCATCGAGCCCCAGGCGATGCCGTAGCGGGCGCGGTTGAGGCAGCCGAACGGACCCTTGAGCCCCGCCACATTGGGAAGAATATTCTCCTCGGGCACTTCCACTCCGTCCATCACCACTTCCCCGGTGATCGAGGCGCGCAAGCTGAGCTTCTCACGGATCTTGGGCGCGCTGAGGCCCTTCATCCCCTTTTCGAGTACGAACCCTTTGATCTGCCCGCCATGCGCGTCCGACTTCGCCCAGACCACGAACACGTCCGCGATCGGCGAGTTGGTGATCCACATCTTGGTGCCGGACAGGCGATAGCCGCTGTCGATCTTCTCCGCGCGCGTCCGCATGCCCCCGGGGTCGGAGCCCGCATCGGGCTCGGTGAGCCCGAAGCAGCCGATCCACTCGCCCGTAGCGAGCTTCGGCAGATATTTCCGCCTTTGCTCTTCCGACCCGTAAGCATGGATGGGATACATGACGAGCGAGGACTGGACCGACATCGCCGAGCGGTAGCCGCTGTCGACCCGCTCCACTTCGCGCGCGACGAGCCCGTAGCTCACATAATTGAGCCCGGCGCCGCCATATTCGGTGGGGATGGTCGCTCCGAGCAGGCCCAGTTCGCCCATTTCGTCCATGATCTCGCGGTCGAAACGCTCGTCGAGATAGGCCTGCGTCACCCGCGGCAGCAGCTTCTCCTGCGCATAACCCGCGGCGGTGTCGCGCACGAGCCGCTCCTCGTCCGAAAGCTGCGCGTCGAGGGCGAAAGGGTCCGCCCAATCGAATGGCAGGGTTGTCGCTTCGACCATCTGTTCCTCTGTCCCGCTCGCTGGCGGATGGGGTGGGATTCGAACCCACGGTGGGCTTGCACCCACGGCGGTTTTCAAGACCGCTGCCTTAAACCACTCGGCCACCCATCCTTGCCTCTGCGGGCCTTAGTCGCCATTCGGCATTTCGCGCAAGCCGCGCGGCGGAACCGCCGCGCCGCCCGGCGCGCTTATGCCGGCGAAGCGGAGGGAGTGACATGGGTATGCGTATGCGTCTGGTGAGTCAGGTCGTGGCGATCGTTTTGGCGGCCTATCTGCCGCCGCCCAGCGTGCCGGGCAGCGCCGCCTACGCGCAGGGCGGCCTCAGCCAGGCCGGCTTCGAAGCTTATCTTCCCCAGCTCGCAGCGCAGGCACAGGCGGCCGGGGTAAGCCGCGCCACCATCAATCGCGTTTTCCCGACCCTCCAGTTCAGCTCGCGCACCATTCAACTCGACCGGGCGCAGGTTCCGAGCGCGCCCGGCAGCGGCCCTGTTGCACCCTTCGCGCCGTATCGGGCGCAGCACGTGACTCCGACCCTCATCAGCCGCGGAAAGGATCGCTACGCGGCCAATGTCTCCCAGTTGAACGCGATCGGCCGCCGCTATGGCGTTCCGCCTTCAATATTGATCGCCATCTGGGGGAAGGAGACGAGCTACGGCTCGATCACCGGCGATTTCGACTTGCTGAACTCGCTCGCCAGTCTTGCCTATGAAGGGCGCCGCCGCGAACTGTTCGCCGAAGAGTTCATCGCCACGCTGAAGATGTTAGAGCGTGGCGTGCCGCGCAGTTCGCTCAAGGGGAGCTGGGCCGGCGCCACCGGCTATCCCCAATTCCTGCCGTCGGTCTATCTCCGCCTGGCCGTGGACGCCGACGGCGACGGCCGAGCCAACATATGGACCAGCCAGGCAGACGCGCTCGCTTCGATCGCGAACTATCTCGCCAATGCCGGCTGGAAGCCGAACGTCCCCTGGGGCGTGCCGGTGAGCGTCCCATCGGGCTTTAACCGGGCCGCCCTTGGCACCCGGCTCGTCTCCCCCCGATGCCCGCGCGTGTTCGAGAGGCACAGCCAATGGCGCACGATCGGCGAGTGGCGCCGCATGGGGCTGGTCGCCCATGACGGCTGGCCCGCGGAGACCGAGCAGGCGACCCTGATCGAGCCCGACGGCCCCGGCCGGACCGCCTATCTCGCCACCACCAACTATCGGTCCATCCTCGACTATAATTGCTCCAACTTCTATGCGCTGGGGGTGGGGCTGCTGGCGGACGCGATCGCGCGCTAAAGGCCGCTGGCGAAGGCCTTTGCTACCGGTTAAGAATGGTCCCGGCTTTGTTCACCTGCCCAGAGGATGTGTCGCAACCATGAAGCGTAAGTCGCTGTCTTTCATCGTCTTCACCACTGCTCTTACGCTGCCGGCGACGGCCGCCGCGCCGCCGTTCGAAACCGCCGCGCCGGTCGCTTTCATGAAGGACCTCTCCTCGGGCGCGGTGCTCTACGCAAAGGATCCGGACCGCCGCATCCCCCCGGCCTCGATGGCGAAGATGATGACCACCCATCTCGCCTTCCATTTGATCAAGCGCGGCGAACTGAAGCTCAACCAGATGTGCCAGGTGCGCCCCGAAACCTGGCAGCAGTGGCACGGTCCGAAGGCGGGCTCGACCATGTTCCTCTCGCCGGGTGAGCAAGTCAGCGTCGATAATCTCCTCAAGGGGATCGTCGTCCTGTCGGGCAACGATGCGAGCGTGGTGCTCGCCGAATGCATTGCCGGCACTGAGCCGGCCTTCGCCGCCCGGATGAACGCCGAGGCGAAGCGCCTCGGCATGACCAACTCCAATTTCGGCAATTCGAACGGCTGGCCGGACGAGGGCGTCACCTACACCACCGCGCGCGACCTCGCGACGCTGGCGGCCGCGACGATCCAGGAGACGCCCGACCTCTACAAGAAATATTATACGATGGAGAATTTCACCTGGGGCCGGACCATGGGCGGAAACCAGCCCATCACCCAGGGCAATCGCAATCCGATCCTCGGCCGCATCGCCGGTGCCGACGGCCTCAAGACCGGCCATACGGCCGAGGCCGGCTACGGCTTCACGGGCTCCGCCGAGCAGAACGGCCGCCGGCTGATCATGGTCGTCGCCGGCCTCGGCAGCACGGGCCAGCGCATCGAGGAAAGCGTCAAGTTCATGAACTGGGGCTTCCGCTCCTGGAAGGCGCAGCCCTTGTTCAGCCAGGGCGAGAAGGTCGCCGACGCCAGGGTGCAGCTCGGCAGCGACGACGAAGTGGGCCTTATGGCGCCGCGCAACCTTGCCGTCACGCTTCCCGCGGGCATCGGCAGCGGCGATATCCGGGTGAAGGTCGTCTATAACGGCCCGATCAAGGCTCCGATCAGGAAGGGGCAGCAAATCGCCAGCCTCGTCGTCCAGACCGGCGATACGCCGCCGCAGACCATGCCTCTGGTCGCCGCAAAGGATGTCGGCGAAGCCGGCTTCTTCGGCCGCTTCTGGGCCGGTCTCACCTCGCTTTTCGCCTGAAAGTGGGGCGGGGGCGCTTCATCACGCTCGAAGGCGGGGAG
>DATMJS010000162.1:0-3507 GCA_035553755.1 Allosphingosinicella sp. | reverse complement strand
AAGGTGGGCTTCGGGCCTGCCTTTGGCTGCACCGGAAGATGGCGCGAGGCAGCGGGGACCGCGCCGCTGCGCTCGCGCAGGAAACGCTTTACTACGCGATCCTCGAGGCTGTGGAAGGTGACGACGGCTAGGCGGCCGCCGGGACGCAACACATGTTCGGCGGCCGCCAGCCCGCCCTCGAGCTCTTCCAGTTCCTCGTTCAAATGGATGCGGATTGCCTGGAAGGTGCGGGTCGCAGGATCCTTCTTCATGCCGGGATGGTGGCCGAGCGCCTTCCGCACGACAGCGGCCAGCTGCCCGGTCCGCTCGATGGGCCGCGCGGCGACGATCGCCCGGGCGACGCGGCGCGATTTCGGCTCCTCGCCATAACGGTAGAGGACATCGGCGATCTCCTCCTCGTCCGCCTCGTTGAGGAAATCGGCGGCGCTCCGCCCTTCCCGGCTCATCCGCATGTCGAGCGGACCATCGGCCTGGAAGGAGAAGCCGCGCTCGGGCCGGTCGAGCTGCATTGAGGAGACGCCGATATCGAGCGTCACTCCATCGACGGCGTCCACGCCGCGGTCGGCAAGCGCCTGACGCATCCGGGAAAAACGCTCCGGAACAAGCGTCAGGCGCTCCCCGCTCTCGTCCGCGAGCTTGACGCCCTCGCGGATCGCATCCGGATCGCGATCGAACGCATACACTCGCGCGCCGGAATTCAGGATGGCCTTGGTGTAGCCGCCGGCGCCGAACGTGCCGTCGACATGGGTCTCGCCCGGCTTGGGGTCGAGCCCGGCGATCACCTCGTCGAGCAGCACCGGGACGTGAGGTGCGGCCGTCGCGGGGCTCACGAGGAGATGCCTTTTTCTTCGAGCCTGTAGGCGGCGAGATCGCGCAGGTCCTCCTCGCCGCTCTCAAGCGCCAGATAGGGGTTCCAGATTTCGAAGGTTCCGCCGACGCCCACGAAAAGGGCCAGATCCTCGATCTGGCCCTTCCGACGCATCATCGGGGGGAGGATGATGCGGCCGCTCGTGTCGTAGGGAACGTCCTCGGTGAGGCCGAAAGTGCGGCGCGCGCGAGCGTGATGCGCGGCAAGATCGCCGCCGGCGCTTTCCTCGGCCAGCCGGCGCCGCTCATTCTCGGCAAACAGGTGGCGGGCATAGCCGCGGTCATAGGCGTTGAGGCACGGGGAAGCCTCATGCATGCCGATGACCACCGCCTTGGCGTCGGAGCGGCGCTCAATCACTCCACGGATGAACGAAGGCACGGACAGACGCCCCTTGGCGTCCACCGCGCTCAACGCGCTTCCGTTGAAGAGATGCTCCAGCTCCACTTGCCGCCCTGTCCGCTCCCTCGCGCAGAGCTCCCCCGTTCGCGGACGCCTATCCCTGCGCCCGCGTGACATTTCTGCCAGCTGGAAGTGCCCCGTCTTTCTGGAACCCAGTGGATAACAGGAACGGCATGCCGGGGAAAGGGATTTTCATGCCACAAATGGGGATTTTATGCCTCAAAGCGGAATCAGGTGCAGTTTTCCCTGTCCGTTCCGCATCTCGTTCTTTGGCTGTTCTGCAGAACAACCTGTGGATAAGGCCGGGGAATAAGTTGAGAGGGCTTAGCGCCGGACGCCGAACCCGAGAATCAGCGCGACGGCAAAAGCAAGCGCCAGCGGTGCCAGTGCGAGCAGGAGGGCGCGCGTTCGGTCGGCGTCCACCGAAATCCACTGGACGTCGCCGGCAAGCCGTTGGCGGGGAGCATCGGCCAACTGGTCGAGCAGGTCGGCGACGATCAGCGGATTGTCGGCCATGCGGCTATGCCGGGCTGCGCCTGCCGGTGCGGCCCACAGCCCATCGTTCAGCAGGTCCGCGTCGGCCAGCAGCAGGGCGCGCCCCTGACCTATGCGGCAATCGGCGAGGAGCCCGCCCTCCACCAGGGTGCAGTCACCGCCCGCGAGGCGGAACCTGCCCGGCGAAGCCAGTCGAAGCTTGCGATCGGCGATTCGCGTATCCGCCACCTTCGGCTCGGAAGGGGGTTCAAGTTCCAGCCCCCAGTGACGAAGCAGCGGCCCGAGCAGCCCGACCGGCGGCGGCCGTCTGACATCGCCCAACGGAAGGTCCGTCGGCCAGGCCAGCGCAGGATCGGTGAGGATGAGCGCTCGGCCGCCCCCCCGGATCCAGCGGTCGAGAGCGACAAGCTCGGCCGGGGCGAGCCCGCGCGGCTGGGCGAGAAGCAGCAGCCTTCCGCTGAGACTCCTCTCGTCGAGATAATCGAGCGGCCGCACCGTGAATTCCCGCTCGAGAGCGTCATAGGCGGCGGCTGGGTGGCTGTCGGGATCGAACGCGCCGCCCTCGCCCCATATGATCGGCAGCGCCGTCATCAGCATCAGTTCCGGCCGCTCGGCGGTGCCCGCTCCGCCTTGATCGAGGACGACCGCCTCATAGGGGCGAAGCCCGATCGGCGTCAGGAACAGGAGCGCGGCCAGTGCCGCCGCTCCCCGCCGTCCCCACTTCCCCCACCAGCGGCCGGCCGTCTGGAGCGCAAGGTCGATGCCGAGCAGCAGCATTGCTCCGCCTGCCAGCCCGCGCAGCATCTCGCGCCAGGGATTGCCGGCGCCGAGGGCGAGAAGAAGCAGCGTCTCCGAGAGGGCGGCAAGCAGCAGCGCGCAGGCATAGGTGCCGATCCTCGTCGGCAACCGCCAACGGGCTATAAGCAGCGCCAGCAGAAGCAACAGCCACGGGCGGAAGGCGAGAAACAGCAAAGCCTCGGCACGGCCCCAGTCGAAGAAGCCGCCGAGCGTCAGCGTCAGCCCCAGCTCGGCCGCCGCATAGGCCGCGGCGGCAAGAACCGGTCGGCTAGCGGGCAGCGGAGCCCGGCTGGACTTTGGCAGCATTGCCGTCCGCATTGCCGGGGGCGACGCCCAGCTCCGCCAAGGGTTCCTTGGGTTCGGCCGCCTGATTGATGGAATTGTCCGGCCCGCCGGGTCCGGCGAGCTGGCGATCGATCATGTTGGCGGTGATCGGCTCCTCTTCGCTCGCGCGGCTGAAGACCGCCCCCAGCAGGACGAGGATGAAAACGAAGGCGAGGCCGGTAAGGCCGATGCGAACGCGCTGCATATTCTGCAAATCTCCCGCCCCGGCTGCCATCGATCCGGAAATCTAACGCAGCCGGAAGGGCTTGTCGAACCCCTCGGCTTTTACGGTAAGCGAAAGGTTAACAAATCGCTTGACGAGCGATGCTGCACTCGCGAAGTGTTTCGCCGCTATGCAGAAAACATCCCTTACTCTCGGCGCCTTTGCGGCGCTCCTCTCACTCGCGGCTTGCAACAACGAGCCGGAAGTCGTCGACGCCAATCCCGATCCCCAGGCGGCCGAGCTCGCCAAGGCGGAGCGGGTCGAACTGCCGCCGGCGATCGCCGCCAGCCGCACCTATCGCTGCAAGGACAACAGCCTGCTCTACGTCGACTTCTACACCAACAACACGGCGAACGTGCGCCTCGGCAGCCGCGAGGAAATGCCGACCCAGCTCACCTCC
>DATMJS010000161.1:0-3309 GCA_035553755.1 Allosphingosinicella sp. | reverse complement strand
CCCTGCGCGACGAGCTTGGCGTCGATCTCGGGCTTGCGGATCTCGACGATGTTCAGCGAAACGTCGCTGGAGGTCATCGCGCCGAGCTGCTTCCTGAGCTTCTCGATGTCCGCGCCCTTCTTGCCGATGATCACGCCCGGGCGCGCGGCATAGATGCTGACTCGGCAGAGCTTCGCCGGACGCTCGATCACCACCTTGGAGATCGCCGCTTGCGGGATCGCCTTCATGACGAACTCGCGGATCTTGAGGTCCTCGAGCAGCAGACGGCCGTAATCGGCGCCTTCCGCGAACCAGCGGCTGTCCCAGGTCCGGTTGATCTGCAGCCTGAGGCCGATCGGTGAAGTCTTCTGACCCATTATTCTGCTTCCTGCTGCTCGCGCACGACGATGCGCACACGGCTGAACGGTTTGACGATCCGGCTGGAGCGGCCGCGGGCGCGCGGCGTCCAGCGCTTCATCGAGATGCTCTTGCCCACCGAAGCCTCGGCGACGACGAGCGCGTCGACGTCGAGATTGTGGTTGTTCTCGGCATTGGCGATCGCCGAGGCGAGCACCTTCTTCACGTCCACAGCCATCGCCTTCTTCGAGAAGGTGAGGATGTTCAGTGCGTCTTCGGCCTTCTTGCCGCGGATCAGGCCCGCGACCAGGTTGAGCTTCTGCGCGGAGCCGCGGATCGTGGTGCCGACCGCGAGCGCTTCATTGTCGCCGACCTTGCGGGGCGATGCCTGCTTACCCATGGCTTACCTCTTGCCCTTCTTGTCGGCGGCATGGCCGGGGAAGAAGCGGGTGGGAGCGAACTCGCCGAGCTTCATCCCGACCATTTCCTCGCTCACCGAAACGGGAACGAATTTGCGGCCGTTATAGACGTTGAACGTGAGGCCGACGAACTGCGGCAGGATCGTCGAGCGGCGCGACCAGGTCTTGATCGGCGCACGGCCCCCCGATTCCTGCGCAGCCTCTGCCTTCTTCAGCAGGGACAGTTCGACGAACGGTCCTTTCCAGACGGAGCGGGCCATTATTACCTCTTCTTCTTCGCGTGACGCGAACGGATGATCATCTTGTCCGTCGCCTTGTTCGAGCGGGTGCGGGCACCCTTGGTCGGCTTGCCCCAGGGGGTGACCGGATGGCGGCCGCCCGAGGTGCGGCCTTCGCCGCCGCCGTGCGGGTGGTCGACCGGGTTCTTGGCTACGCCGCGGGTCAGCGGGCGCTTGCCCATCCAGCGGCTGCGGCCGGCCTTGGCGAAATTCTGGTTCTGGTTGTCGGGGTTCGACACCGCGCCGACCGTCGCCATGCAATCCGAACGGATATAGCGCTGCTCGCCTGAATTGAGCCTGACGATCACCATGCCGCGGTCGCGGCCGACGACCTGCACATAGGTGCCGGCCGAACGGGCGATCTGGCCGCCCTTGCCCGGCTTCATCTCCACATTGTGGACGATGGTGCCGACCGGCATCTGGCCCAGCTCCATGGCGTTGCCCGGCTTCACGTCGACCTTGCGGCCGGCGACGATGCTGTCGCCGGGGCTGAGGCGCTGCGGAGCGATGATGTAGGCGACCTCGCCATCCTCATATTTGACGAGGGCGATGAAGGCGGTGCGGTTGGGGTCGTATTCGAGCCGCTCGACGGTGGCCGTCATGTCCCACTTGCGACGCTTGAAGTCGATATAGCGGTAACGCTGCTTGTGGCCGCCGGCGATGCCGCGCGAAGTCACATGGCCCTTGTTGTTGCGGCCGCCCGTCTTCTTCTTACCCTCGGTAAGCGCCTTGACCGGCTTGCCCTTCCACAGCGCCGACTTGTCGACCAGGATCAGGCCGCGCTGCGACGAGGTGGTCGGATTATACTGCTTGAGTGCCATCGCCAAATTGTCCCTTCGCCTGGCCTCAGATTCCGGTGGTGACGTCGATGCTCTGGCCCTCGGCCAAAGTCACGATCGCCTTCTTCATGTCCGTACGCTGATAGGGACGGCCCTTCCAGCGCTTGGTCTTGCCCTTCTGGGTGATGGTGTTGACGCCCGTCACGTTGACTCCGAACAGAGCCTCCACCGCCGCCTTGATTTGCGGCTTGCTGGCGCCGTTGGCTACCTTGAAGACGACCGCATTCTGCTCCGAAAGCAGAGTCGACTTCTCGGTGATGTGAGGAGCGAGCACGACATCATAATGGTTGATGTCGACCGCCGCCGCTTTGGTGGGCTTCTTAGCCATTGAACCGGGCCTCCAGCTTCTCGACCGCGGCGCGGGTCAGCACCAGAGTCTCATGCTTCAAAATGTCGTAGACGTTCGCGCCTACCGCCGGGAGAAGGTTGATCTCGCGCAGGTTCTGCGAAGCCAAAGCGAAGCCGACGTTGAGCGCATCGCCGTCGATCACCAGCGCGGTCTTGCCGAAGCCGAGCTTGGAAAGCTGCTCCTTCAGCGCCTTGGTCTTGGCTTCGCTGACGTCGAGATTTTCCATGACGATCAGCTGGCCGTCGCGGGCCTTGGTGCTGAGCGCCATCTTGAGCCCGAGCGCTCGGACCTTCTTGTTCAGCGACGGGTTGAAGTCGCGGACGCGGGGGCCGTGCGCCTTGCCGCCGCCGACGAAGATCGGGGCGCGGCGGTCGCCGTGGCGGGCCGTGCCGCCGCCCTTCTGGCGACCGAACTTCTTGCCGGTGCGCGCGACGTCGGAACGCTCGCGGGCGGCGCGGGCGGTGCCGCGGCGCTTCTCGAGCTGCCAGGTGACGACCCGGTGCAGAATGTCGGCGCGCGGTTCGACGCCGAACACTTCGTCGTTCAGCTCGATATCGCCCTTAGCCTTGGCGTCCAGGGTCTGTACCTTGACCTTCATGACTTAGCCTTCCTGGCCTTCGGTGGCTTCCACGGGAGCCTCGGCCTCGGCCGGGGTTTCCGCGGGAGCGTTTTCATTGATGTTGGCCGCCTGGCGAATGCCGGCCGGATAGGGCGCATCGGCGGGACGGGGAACCTTGACGGCGTCCTTCACGAGAAGCCAGCCGCCCTTGTGTCCGGGCACCGAGCCCTTCACGAACAGGAGGCCGCGCTCGACGTCGGTGCGGACGATCTCGAGATTCTGCTGGGTGCGGTTGCGCGCGCCCATGTGGCCGGCCATCTTCTTGTTCTTGAAGACGCGGCCCGGATCCTGGCGGTTGCCGGTCGAGCCGTGCGAGCGGTGCGCGACCGAGACGCCGTGGGTGGCGCGAAGACCACCGAAGCCCCAGCGCTTCATGCCGCCCTGGAAGCCCTTACCCTGGGTGCAGCCCTGGATGTCGACCATCTGGCCGGGGATGAAGTGATCGGCGGTGAGTTCGGCTCCGACATCG
>DATMJS010000160.1:0-27105 GCA_035553755.1 Allosphingosinicella sp. | reverse complement strand
ACGTCATATGTGTGGTCGATAATCTTGTAGGCTTCAGCCATTGGAAGCGTCTCCGCCGAAGGCGATCTTGAGGACGGCGAAGAAAGCCGACGCCGCGAGGGCGATGGTGAAGAAGTTGAGGAGCAGGACCGAGAAGAACTTGTTGCCCTCCTCATGCACATAATCCTCGATCACGACTTGGAGGCCGAGCTTGAGGTGCCAGAAAGTGGCGGCGATCAGCAGCAGCATCGGCACCGCGGCGACCGGCGAGCGCAGCCATTCGGTGACGGTCGCATGGTCGAGCGCGGGAAGGCGCAGCAGCGAGGCGATGAACCAGATGAAGAGCAGCAGCGTCGCCACGGAAGTCATCCGCTCCAGCCACCAGTGATGGGCGCCGGAGCGGGCCGAGCCGAGGCCGCGCACTTCGCCGATCGCGCTTCTCACCCGCATCAGCCCAACCCCACGATAAGCAGCCAGAGCAACGCCGTCAGTGCGGCCGATCCCGCGAGCGTCATCAGCGACCAGAATTTGTTGGTCGAAAGCTCGTAGCCCGCGCCGATATCGAGCACGAAGTGGCGGATGCCCGAAAGCATGTGCTGGAAAAAGGCCCAGCTGAGCCCGACGCCCCCGACGATCCCGTACCAATTGTCGGCATGGTCGCGGAAGCTGTCATAGGCAGCGGCGCTTGTCGCTGCCGCGACCAGCCACCAGACGAAGGCGGCCGCCCCCAATGTGGCGAGGCCGACGCCGGTGATCCGGTGCAGGATCGACACCAGCATGTGCGGCCCCCATCGCCAGATGGTGAGGTGCGGCGACAACGGCCTCGAAGGATTGCGGTGCATGAAGCGCTCCCAGAGAAAGTGAAGCCGCTTCTAGCCCCCGCGCCGCAGGTTGCAAGGTCCGGGACGGGGCGGCGGCTTTCCGGCTTGAAACGGCGGGGCGGCTGAATGTCCGCTTCCGGCCCATTGCGGACATCGGCGGCCGCACAGCCGAGCGTCCGCTCCGCGCCAGAAGCGGTTATTCCGGCTCCTCCCAAGGAGCGCCACAAGCCGGCATCCAATAGTTCTGGCCAGGAACGTTCAAGTTTCACTTCTTCTTCAGCAGAGTAGGTATCGAGACGCCTCACATGTCGACGGTCAGGCTCATCTGGAACTGCCGGGGAGGGTTGTAATAGTAGCCTTCGCCAATATTGTTATATCCGTAGACGTCGGTCACCGAGGTCAGCTGCGCGCGGAACGTGGCGGGCTTGTTGAACAGATCGAAGCGGTAGCGGCCGCCCAGTGATGCGAGATATCGCCCTGGAATAACGAGCGTGTCATGGGCAGTGACGCGATCGGAGGCGCTTTGATAGGCCAGATCGAACGACAGACCCTCCACCCAAGGCACGTTCCAGTTGACCGCGCCATTGACGGTGCGGCCGATCGAGCCGACCGGCCGCCGTCCAATCAGCCCCAAATCCACCGCATCGCCGCTTACCGTGGCATCGAGGAAGACGGCGCCGAGAACGACGCTGAGCCGCGGGGTGATCTGCCCGGCGAGCGACGCCTCGATGCCGCGGTTGCGCACTTCGCCGAGCTCGCGGAACACGCGCGCGGGATCCAGCGCGAAATAGGGCTTCCGCACGTCGAACAGGCCCGCAACCAAGCGCAGCGCCGGGGTGATGGCGTAGCGAAAGCCGGCATCCATCTGCTCGGTGATGATGGCGGGCGGCGCCTCGCCGCGATTGACCGCGATGTCCGGAGCGACTGGGCTTTCCTCCAGCCCCTTGGCGTAGCCGGCGTAGAACACGAGGTCGCTGCCCGCGAGGGCCGAAATGGTGCCGTTGAACAGCCAGGGACTCGCCTCGGATACCGGGAGCGCGCCGGACGGGCGGACCACCTCCTTTTCGTAGAAGGTGCGCTGGATGCCGAGGCTGAGTTCGCCAACCTCACGCCACGTTCCATGATATCCCAGCCCCAAGGTGAGCTGGCGCACCTCGTCCGTGGTCTGCGGCCCGAGCGTGAAGTCCGGCTCGGGCGCGGCAATAGGCTCATCGATGCGGCCACGGCCGAAGTCGAAGCCCTGGCCCCCGCCATAACGGCGGTCCCGGATGCGCCCGCGAGTCATCAGGTGAAGCATGTGAAGGCGGTCGCCTTCGATCAACTGCCGAGTGAGGCGCAGTTCGCCCGAGGTGGAGGCGAAGCGGCGCGCCTGATCGGCCACGACCACGAGGTCGGCCTCGCCGTCCGGCGTCGTGTTGAGGAACAGGGGCGTGAAGTTGCGATAATCGTGCGCGATCGCGCGGAACGCACCGCCACGCAGCGTCCAGTTCCCGGAGCTGAAGGTGGTGAGCAGCCCGTAATTGACGTCCCGGCCTTCGTTCTGCGCCCATTCCGGGCCGAAATAGCGGCGGCGCTCGATCTCGGGCGGAAGATACGCGCCACCCGTGAAGATGATCGGCTGCGCCTCCTGGCCATCCTCCTCCTGCATGCCCCAAAAGGGGATGATCTCGATATTCTCAGCCGGACGCCAGCGCGCGACGACGGCAGTGGTGAGCAGGCGCTGGTCCCCCCCATAATAAAGCTCCTGTTGATTCAAGCCCACGCCGGCGGCGATACCGAGAGTGTCGGTGACGGGGAGCTGCGCATCCAGCTCCACACGCGGCCCCCCGAATGGGCCGATCCCGACGACGGTGCTCGCGACCGCCTCCGATCCTGGCAGGCGCAGCGAAAAGTCGGCCACACCGGTCGGTGCCGGAAACGGATAGCCCTGAGCCGTGAGGCCGACGCGCACGTTGCTGCCTGAGATCAGGCGATCGCTGAGATCAGCCTGATAATCGATATACATGCCGTTAATACGAACGTTGCCGGCCTGTACCGGACTGAAGCCGCGCGCGCTGAACGGCGAGTAAAGGCCCACCCTCTCGTTGCCGACGCTTGTGCCGAACGCGTCCTGAGCGGAGGCCACGGCGTTCTCGCCCGTGCGCTGTCCCCAGGCGGCTCCCGGATTTGCAAGCAACGCCGCGAGACCGGCGCCGATCATCAAAGTCTTCTTCATAAGTCCCTCCGTTCCCACGAAAATGGCGAAAGCCGGCGGGGGAGGGTGCTCAGATCGACGAACGCTTTGAATGGGGCGACGAGCGTCAGCGGCGGAGCGGAATCCGCAGGGTATTGCGGAAACCATCTTCCGGAAGCTCGGCGGCTACGAGGCTTGCCTCGTCGGCGAAGCGCGAACGCAGCCGCTCATGGACGTTACGCAGGCCCACCTTCTCCCCCGCGGTGCCGCGGCCGGAAGCCTTGGCATCATTCTCGACGACGATCTCCAGCACCGGCCCATCGGCTGCGGCCCGGATGCGGATCGAGGTCGGCCCTTCGGACCTGGCGACGCCGTGCTTCACCGCATTTTCGACCAGCGGCTGCAGCAGCAGCGCGGGCACCCGCGCCTCGGCCGTGCCGGGATCGAGCGCGACCTCGAAGCGCAGCCGGTCCGGGAAGCGCGTGCGCTCGATCTCGAGGTAGAGGCGCTGCAGTTCCACCTCTTCCGACAGCGTCAGATCCTCCATCGGATTGACCGCGAGGCTGCGCCGGAAGAAGTCGGAGAGCTGCACCAGCATCTCCTCCGCCCTGGAAGGCGCGTCGCGGACCAAAGCGGAGATGGCGTTCAAGGTGTTGAACAGGAAATGCGGGTTGATCTGGTACCGCAGCGCTCGCACCTGCGCCTCCTGCGCCATGACCGCCAACTCGGCCGCGTGCCTCTCCTGTTCCTGCACCGTGACGCTGTACGACAGCGCGAGATAGGCCGTGGTCCATGAAAAATAGAACCAGAACCACCAAATGGAGCTGTATAGAAAATGCGCCAGATCGCTGAGCAAAGGCACCGGGCTCAAAACTTCGAACGTCAGCGTGCCCACAACCGCGTGGGCGCATGCCGCTGCAAAAGCGAGCGCTGCGCCGAAGGCGGTCTGCAATCCGAACTTCCGTCGCCGCAGCGGCCGCAGGCAGCGATATATGACATAGCAGAGGACAGCGCCGAACAGCGACATTGCGAGGCGGCTGAGGCCGATTTCGATTTGGTCGTCAGAGCCCCTCATGGCCGTGCGCAGGGTCAGCATGCCCAGGTGCACGGCCCAGAACACGGCGATCAGTACGGCTGCCCCTCTTTTCAGACGGACAGGAGCGGCGGATTCGGCGAGATGTGCTGTGCTGTGCAACCAAGCCCCCTGAAGAATTGGCGATAGTAGCTGTTCGCGGGTTGTCGGCATAGCCATGGGTACTGGACAGACGTCCGCTCCTGATCGACAAACGTCAAAAAGGTGGACGCGTGAAGCCGCAAATGCGGGTCTTGATTGTCGATGACGAGCCGCTCGCGCGGCGACGGCTCGTGCAGCTGTTGGCGCAGCGGACCGATCTGGGGATCGTCGGCGAGGCCGAGAGCGGCGGTGAGGCTCTGAAGCTCGTTGAGCTGCTCCGCCCGGACGTCTTGCTGCTCGACATCCAGATGCCCGGCCTAGACGGCTTTGCGGTGCTCAAGGCCCTGCCGCAGAGCTCTGCGCCGGCCATTATTTTCGTCACCGCCTTCCATAACCATGCGGTCAAGGCGTTCGAGCTGCGCGCCACCGACTTCGTCGTTAAGCCGGTGAGCGGCAGCCGCCTTGCAAGCGCGCTGGATCAGGCCCGAAGCGACCTCGAGGCGCGACGTGCGGGGGAGCGGCTCGCTTTCCTCCAGGCGCGGCTCGCCGAGCTGGAAAGCCGCGCGCTCGCCCAATCGGACCCAGGCCTTTGGGTACAGATCGGCAGCGACAAGCGCCGCCTCGCTCTTGCGGACATAAGGTGGTTGGAAGCCGAACGCGATTACGTGCGCGTGCACCTGAACGGCCATACGCATCTCGTCAACGCGATGCTCGGCGACATGGAAAAGGCGCTGGAGGGCCAGCCGTTCGTGCGTGTCCATCGTTCGGCGATCGTGCGAACGGACAAGGTGCGCGCCATATCGCGCGGGCGCTTCTCGACACTGGTGCTGGAGCTCGATGACGGCCACCGGCTGCCGGTTGGACGCAAGTATCGTGACGCAGTTCGGTCCGCCTTTGACGTTCCGGTGTGATTTGGAGGGGAAAGTCACCGGTGGAGGTAGCGCTCATCGCCAATGACTGGCGGCGCTCCCAGCAATCTAAACTGCTCCACGCTTTCGCGCTCATGAGATAGCGACTCTCAAGGGCCCAATCTCCGCTTCCGACCCATAGCGGACATTGAGCCTATGTGTCGACGTTGCCAAATATCCGATGCACCCACCGTCTATAAGCAACGAAAATTAGGCGGTCAGAGGGATCGCCCCAAGTATGCACATGATGTTGAGAACTTGCTCCAACACACCGGGAGGGGGACACCCACTGGGATTGAAGGCGCACTCTGGCTCTGCGGGAACCGGCATGAAACCAAGGACTAGGACAAAGAAAAGCGACCAGAAAACAACTGCGCCCGCGACGAACAGCGGATAGAGCAGGTATCTAAAGGCCGCCATACTATGGCAATCTCTACCCGTTCCCCAGCAGCGTCAATGTCCACTTTCCACCCATTGCAGACATTCATGGCCGCCTCTCATGGGGCATCGACGCTGCATCGAACGCGTACGCCGACGGGCTTTCCTCGCAATGGAGCCCTACCTGTGGAAGCGGCAAATGCACCAGGGCCGGCGCCCCGGGCCGGGTTAACTAAACGTCATCTTAACCAGTGGAGGTTAGTCGGGGCGCACAGGCATTGCGTCAACACGGGTATTGAGATGAGCGGGAACAGGGCGGAAATCAGCGAAATTCTGGTGAGGGACCGAATCCCTCTGTTCGACGGCGACGGCCGGCTCGCCGCCGACTGCGCGGAGATCTGGGAGATCGTCCAGCGCGACGTCGTCACCATCGCCCGCGCCTTCTGGGTCCAATATTCGCGCTCTCCGGACGTCGGCCAGCCGATCGGCGAAGAGAAGATCGAGGAGCTCGTCCGCCGCATCCAGCCCTATATCGAGAGCAAGTATCGCGACCTTTCCGGCCAGAAATGGGCCGAATATGTCGGCGACTATGTCCGCGCCGCCTGGGGCCGAAAGGTATCGCTGACCACGCTTTACGCCGGCATCGCCGCCGGCGCCGCCGAAGCCCATGCCAGCCTCGCCCGGGCGCTTGCCCGCGATCCGGAGCGCTTCGTTCGGCTGTCGCAGGCGCTGGGCCGCGCCTCGCTGCTCGAAATGGACGTCTATGCCGCGCATTACGATCTCCTGCGCACCCGCGCCGAGCGCGAGCGCCGAAGCCAGCGCGCCGCCGAGTTCAACAGCGAAGTGGTGAGCGTGGTCGAAAAGTCCGCCTCCGACAGCCGGATGCTCCGCAGCCAGGCGGCCGAAGCCTCCACCGCCGCCCGCGGCATGCTTGGGAAGACCAGCGAAGTCGCCGCCGCCGCCGAGCAGTCCGCGGTCGCGATGCGCGAAGCCGCGCAGACCGCCGCCGGCCTCATAATGGCGATCGAGGAGGCCCGCAACGAAGTCGAGGTCGCGGCCGATGTCGCGACCCGCGCGGGCGGCCAGGCGTCCGAAGCGGTCAAGGTCAGCCGCGCGCTTTCCGCCCATGTCGAGGCGATCGAATCGATCCTCGGCCTCATCCGCGACATTGCCGGCCAGACTAACCTCCTCGCGCTCAACGCCACCATCGAGGCGGCGCGCGCGGGCGATGCTGGCCGCGGCTTCGCCGTGGTCGCGCAGGAAGTGAAGTCGCTCGCCTCGCAGACGGCGCGCGCGACCGACGACATCACCACCAAGATCGCCGCCATCCAGCAGGCGACGAAGCAGACGGTGGAAGCCAATCATTCGATCCAGCAGACGGTCGAGGAAGTCCAGACCAGCGCCGATCGGATCCGCGAGGCGATGGAGACCCAGGCCCAGACGGTGACGATGATCACCGCCGCGGTCGACGAAACCGCGCTCGCCGCCGATTCCATGTCTTCGACCATCGCCGCGATCCGCGCCGATACCGAAGGCGTCGCCGCCGAGATCGACGAGGTCGAGAAGAGCTTCAGCCACGTCGACGAGCAGATGTCGAAGTTCAAGGCGGCCACCAGCAGCTTCGTCCGCACCTTCGCGGCCTGAGACTCGCCCGCCCCGTTCGGGCTGAGCCTGTCGAAGCCTGTCCTTCTTTAGGACCGGGTGAAGGCAGCCCTTCGACAGGCTCAGGGCGAGCGGTTATGGGTTCCCCTGATGCGGTTGCCGGATTACCGGGGCCTTCATGGCGAACATTCTCGTTACCGGCTCCAGCCGCGGCATCGGCGCCTCCATCCTTGCGGCCCTGAAAGGCCACAACGTCGTCGGCCACTCCACCAGAGGCGGCGACGGCCTGATCGCGGCCGACCTTTCCAGCGTCGAGGAGACCCGCGTCCTCTGGCGGGAAGCGATCGGCCGGCTCGGCGGCCGCATCGACGCGCTCGTCAACAATGCGGGCATCTTCGAGGCCGCGCCCATCGAGCAGGAGGATTCGAGCTGGGCCGCCGCGTGGGAGCGGACGATGCAGGTGAACCTCACCGCTTCGGCCGAGCTCTGCCGTCTCGCCGTCCTTCATTTCCGCGAAAGCGGTGGCGGCCGGATCGTCAACGTCGCCAGCCGCGCCGCCTATCGGGGCGATTCGCCGCAGCACTGGCATTATGCCGCCTCCAAGGCCGGGATGATCGGAATGACCAAGACCATCGCTCGCGGTTATGCGGCCGAGAACATCCTCGCCTTCGCGGTCTGCCCCGGCTTCACCATGACCGGCATGGCCGACGATTATCTGGAGAGCCGCGGCGGCGGCAAGCTGCTCGCCGACATCCCCCTCGGCCGAGTCGCCACCGCCGACGAGGTCGCCGAGACGGTGCGCTGGCTCGCGGTCGACGCGCCCGCTTCCGCCACCGGCGCCGTTCTCGACGTCAACGGGGCCAGCTTTGTCCGATAGCTGGAAGGTCACCCTCCCCTGCACCAAAGAGGAAGCCGAGGGGCTCAAGGAGGATATCGGACAGTTCGCGCTGCTCGACGAGCCGCCGGTGCTGATGACCAGCGAGCCCGATCCCGCGCGGCCCGACGAATGGCGGCTCGACGCCTATTTCGAGGCCGAGCCCGGCCCCGCCGACCTCGCCCTGCTGCGCGCGCTGGTGCCGAGCGCCCGGAAGAGGGAGCCGCGGGTCGAGCGGGTCGAGGAGCAGGACTGGGTCGTGATGAGCCAGGAGGGGCTCGAACCGATCCATGCCGGGCGCTTTTTCGTGCACACCAGCACGCATCGGGACAACATCCCGCCAATATCGGTGCCGCTTCAGATCGACGCGGGCCGCGCCTTCGGCACCGGCCAGCATGAGACCACCACCGGCTGCCTCCTCGCCCTCGACCGCCTCAGAACGGCCGGCGCAACCTTCGCCAACATCCTCGATCTCGGCACCGGCACCGGCCTCCTCGCCTTCGCGGCGATGAAGCTCTGGCCCGCCGCCCGCGCCGCCGCCTCGGACATCGACCCCGTCTCGATCGAAGTCACCGCCGAGAATGCCGCCATCAACCGTATCGCGCTCGGCCGCGCGCGCGGCCAGCTGGAGCTGGCGGTCGCCGCCGGGCTCGATCATCCGCGCCTCGCCGCCCGCGCGCCTTACGACCTCATCATCGCCAACATCCTCGCCGGGCCGCTGATCGAGCTTGCGCCCTCGGTCGCGGGCTCGCTGGAAGCGGGCGGGCGCCTGATCCTGGCGGGCCTGCTCGATCATCAGGCGGAAAGGGTCGCCGCCGCCTATCGCCGTCAGGGGCTGATGGCGAGCTTCCGGATCGAACGCGGCGAGTGGCCGACTTTGGTGATGCGCAAGCGCCGAGCGCTCGGCTGGCGCTGACGGCTGTCAGAGCGGGCGAAGCCGCGCCCGGTTGCGGGGAGCCTCAGGCTGACGGCGCGGCGGCTCCGCGCCGATCTGGTGACGAACGATCGCGGGCTCGGGGCAGCCGTTCACTTCCCGCAAGACGGCGAGATGCAGGTCCCCAGGCGGGAGCTTGCCGAGCGGCTTCAGCTCCGCCTTGCCCATATCTTTTGCATGCCTGGCGCGCAGCTTGTCGCATTGCTGGAAGGGCTTGATCGGCACGGCGCGCTGAGCAGGTTCCACCTGCGGCTCCGCAGGGGCTGCCCCTAGCGCCAGCAGGACCATGAAGGCAGAAGCCAGAAGACGCATTGACGATCTCCTTTCCCATGCCCCTATAGCGGAAAAGCGGGCGATTTCACGCCCCCGCCGAGCGCACCATCTCGTTCCAGGCGGCCTCGTCGATCACTTCGATCCCGAGCTCGGCCGCCTTTTTGAGCTTCGAGCCAGCACCGGGGCCGGCGACGACCAGATCCGTCTTCGCCGAAACCGATCCGGCCACTTTGGCGCCAAGCGCCTCGGCCTGCGCCTTGGCCTCGTCGCGCGAGAGGGTTTCGAGGCTGCCGGTGAAGACGAGCGTCTTGCCGGAAACGGGGGACTGCCTGGTCTCCCACACCACATCCTCCGGCGACACCCCGGCCGCGAACAGGTCGGCCAGCACCTCGCGATTGTGAGGCTCCTCGAAAAAGTCGAGCAGGGCGTTGGCGACTTCGGGACCGATATTGGGAGTCGCCACCGCTTCGGCTACGGCCTTGTTGCGGCGCTGCTGGAACTTGCGGTCATCCTCTCCGAGCGCCTGCCGCATCTCCCGACGGATGTTAAGAGCGTTGTCGATCATCCCTTCCAGATTCGTCCAGCTGCGGTAGCGGCGGGCGAGGTCCCGCGCGGTCACCTCGCCAACATGGCGGATTCCGAGCGCGAACAGAAACCGGTCGAGCGGCGGGCGGCGCTTCGCGTCGATCGCGGCAATCAAATTGGCGGCGGAAATGTCGGCCCAGCGCTCGCGCGCGAGCAACTGCTCCTTGGTCAGCTTGAAGATGTCCGCCGGCGACTGGAGCAAGCCATCGCGGAAGAAGCTCTCGATATGGGTGATGCCGAGCCCCTCTATGTCGAGCGCGTGGCGCGACACGAAATGCCGGAGGCGTTCGACCCGCTGCGCGGGGCAGATGAGGCCGCCGGTGCAGCGGACGTCGACTTCGCCTTCCTCCCGCACCGCATCCGACCCGCATTCGGGGCATTCGGCGGGAAAGGCATAAGCCGGCCGGTCCGCCCCGGGCGTGAGGTTCTGAAGAACCTGCGGGATCACGTCGCCCGCCCGCTGGATCAGCACCCGATCGCCGACGCGTACGCCCAGCCGCTCGATCTCGTCCTTGTTGTGCAAAGTGGCGTTGGTGACGGTGACTCCGCCAACGCTGACCGGCTTCAGCCGCGCGACCGGCGTCAGCTTGCCGGTGCGGCCGACCTGTATGTCGATCGCCTCCAGCACCGTCTCCGCCTTTTCAGCCGGGAATTTGTGGGCGAGCGCCCAGCGCGGCGCCCTCGATACGAAGCCCAGCCGTTCCTGCCAGTCGAGCCGGTCGACCTTGTAGACGACGCCGTCGATGTCGAACGGAAGATCCGCCCGCTTCGCCTCGATCGTTCGGTAGTGGCCGATGAGGTCGTCCAGCCCAGTGAAGCGTTCGAGGTCGCCCGAAATGGGTATGCCCCATGCCGCAATCGCCTGCATCACTCCGATCTGCGTATCGGCAGGAAGGGCGGAGGCCTCGCCCCAGCCATGGGCGTAGAAGCGGAGAGGACGCGACGCCGTCACCGCCGCGTCCTTCTGCCGGAGCGACCCGGCGGCTGCATTGCGGGGATTGGCGAACTGACGCGCCTTGGCCGGGTCGTCAGCCTCGGCGAGCAGGCGCGCGTTCAGCGCCGCAAAGTCCGCCTTCGACATATAGACTTCGCCGCGCACCTCGAACAGGCCGGGCGCGTCCCCCTTCAGCCGCTGCGGGATGTCGGCGATGGTGCGGGCGTTTTCGGTGACCACTTCGCCCGTGGTGCCGTCGCCGCGCGTGGCGGCAAGCACCAATTCGCCCCGCTCATATCGGAGGGAGCAGGAAAGCCCGTCGATCTTGGGCTCTGCGGTAAGCGCAACCAGTCCATCCGGCGCCAAGCTCAGGAAGCGGCGGACGCGTCCCAGGAACTCAGCAACCTCCGCTTCGGAAAAGGCGTTCTCGAGGCTGAGCATCGGCACGGCATGCCGCACTTTGGAAAGATGCGCCGCGGGCGTGGCGCCCACCTGGCGCGAAGGGCTGTCCTCCCGGACGAGATGAGGGAATTGGGCTTCCAGTTCCGCATTGCGTCGGACCAGCGCGTCGAACTCCGCGTCCGAAATTTCCGGCGCATCCTCGCTGTGGTAGAGCCGGTTATGCCGCGCGATCTCCGTCGCGAGCCGTTCGAGTTCGGCGGCGGCTTCCGCTTCGTTCATGCTCCCTCTCCCGCTTGCGGGAGAGGGTTGGGGTGAGGGTGCCTTTTAAGGGCTGCCTCTATCGTCGCAACGACACCATCGGAATTGGACAAAATCTCATTGTTCCAGAACCGGAGAACGCGATAGCCCTGCGCCTCAAGCCAGCCGGTCCGTACGGCGTCGGCCTCTTCCGAATGCTGACCGCCATCCGCTTCCACAACTAGCCGGGCCTCCCAATAGCAAAAATCGACGACGTAGGTCTGAGCGTCCACTGCCGCTTGAATTTAGCGCCGCTCAGCCGCCGTCCCCTCAACGCAGCCCACAGCACCCGTTCGGCCTCTGTCATATCCCGGCGAAGCCGCTTCGCATGCGGATTAATGACCCGGTGCATGTTCCCCATTGGCGGGAGCGATAGCGCAGGTCTCACCCTCACCCAACCCTCTCCCGCACGCGGGAGAGGGCTTTTAGGCCGCCTCCAGCAGCCGCACTGCCTGCGCGCGGGCTTCGTCCGTAACCTCGGCGCCCGAAAGCATGCGCGCGATCTCCTCGCGGCGCCTGGCTTCGTCGAGTTGCTGTACGCTGGTGCGGGTGACGAGGCCTTCGTGGCTTTTTTCGATCAGCAGGTGCCGGTTGCCGCGCGCCGCGACCTGCGGGCTGTGAGTCACGACCAGCAGCTGCGCTTGGCTCGCCAGCCGATGAAGGCGCTGGCCGATCGCGCTCGCCACCGCTCCCCCGACGCCCCGGTCGATCTCGTCGAAGATCATGGTGGTCGCGCCCCCGCGTTCGGCGAGCGCGACCTTGAGCGCGAGAATGAAGCGCGACAGCTCGCCCCCGCTGGCGATCTTCACCAGCGGCCCGAACGGGGCGCCGGGATTGGTCGAAATCTCAAATTCCACCCGGTCCCTTCCCCGGCCGGTCCATTGCGGCTCCGGCACGGGCTCGACCATGGTCCTGAACTTCGCCGAGTCCAGCTTCAGCGGCGCAAGCTCGGCGGCCACCGCCGTATCGAGACGCGCGGCGGCTTCGCTCCGCAGCGTGGTCAGACGGGCGGCGGCGGCTTCATAAGAGGCACGTCTCTCCCGCACCCTATTTTCCAGCGCCGCCAGACCTTCATCGCCAGCCTCTATTGCAGCGAGCTTGGCGGTCAGCTCTTCCGCCAGCGCCGGCAGCGCGTCGGGCTCGACCCGGTGCTTGCGGGCGAGCGCTCGCAGCTCGAACAGACGGGTTTCGGCTTCCTCCAGCCGCGCGGGATCATAGGCCAGCGCCTCGGCGGCTTCAGCGAGGCGATCCTCGGCGTCGGCCGCCTCAATAATGGCACGGTCGATCGCGGCGAGCGCTTCGGCAAGCTTCTCATACTCGCCGGCAATGCGGTCGAGGCGGCGCGCGGCCTGGCGGAGCAGCGACAGCCCCCCTTCGGAGCCTTCGAGCAAAGCCCCCGCCGCGGCCATATCCTCGGCGAGCCGCGCACCCTTTTGCATATTGGAGCGGAGGCCCGCCAGCTCTTCCTCCTCGCCGACGCGGGGGGCAAGCCTGGTCAGCTCCGCCACCGAATGCTCCAGATATTCGCGGTCGCGGGCGGCGAGCTCCAGCTCTTCGCGAGCCTTTCCCAGCGCGGCCTCTGCCTCGCGCCAGGCGCGCCAGGCGCGTTCCGCCTCAGCGGTATCGATGTTCGCATAGCTGTCGAGCAGGGCGCGGTGGCCGCGCGGGTTCAGCAGTCCGCGGTCGTCATGCTGGCCGTGGATTTCGACAAGCAAGGCGCCGAGGTCGCGAAGCAGCCCGACCGAGGCCGACTGGTCGTTGATCAGGACGCGGCTGCCGCCGTCCGACTTGACGATGCGGCGAATGACGAGCGGCTCGCCGGCTTCGCCACCAAGGCCGTTGTCGGCGAGCAGCGCCCGCGCCGCATGGCCGTCGGGAAGGTCGAAGCTGACGGTGACCACCGCCTGGGCCTGGCCGGCCCGGACGAGGCCGCTGTCGGCGCGCATTCCGAGCGCAAGGCCCAGCGCATCGAGAAGGATCGACTTGCCCGCGCCGGTCTCGCCAGTGAGCACGCCGAGGCCAGGACCGAATTCGAGGTCCAGCGTCTCGATCAGAACGACGTCCCTGATGGACAAGCCTGTCAGCAATGCCGCCCCCCAGAGGCCATGGCCTACGCCGCTGGCGCGTGTCTTTGCACCAGTTCGTAAGCCCGCTGATACCATTTGCTGTCGGGGTAGTTGGCGCCGAGCACCGCCGCCGACTTGCGCGCTTCCTCCGTCACCCCGAGCGCCAGATAGGATTCGGTGAGCCGCATCAGCGCTTCGGGCGCATGGCTGGTGGTCTGATATTCGTCGATGACGGTGCGGAAGCGGACGATCGAGGCGAGCCACTGGTTGCGGCGCTGGTAGAAGCGGCCGATCTCCATCTCCTTGCCGGCGAGATGGTCGCGGACGAGGTCGATCTTCAGCCGCGCATCGGCCGCATAGCGCGTGTCCGGATAGCGGCGCACCACCTCGCCGAGCGCGTCAAGCGCGCCACGGGTGGCGGTCTGGTCGCGCTGCACGTCGCTGATCTGCTCATATTGGTTGAGCGCGATCAAGTAGAAGGCATAGGGCGCATCCTTGTTGCCGGGGTGGATGGCGAGGAAGCGGCGCGCCGATTCGATCGACTTTTCGTGGTCCTTGGCAGCATAATAGCTGAACGCGCTCATCAGCTGCGCACGCCGCGCCCAGATCGAATAGGGATGCTGGCGCTCGACCTCATCGAACAAGGCGGCGGCGCCTGCATAATCGCCGCGGTCCAGCAGGTCCTTGGCGGTGTTGTAGAGGGTGTTGACGTCGCGGGCGACATATTGGGTGTCGCGCGCGCCGCCTCCGCCGAACAGGGAGCCGCCGGCGCAGCCGGCGAGCGGTGAAACGGCGGCGATGAGCGCCAGGACGGCGAGCGGACGGTGAAAATTCAGGGGCATGGTCGGCTTCTTAGCTGAGGCTTTGGCGAAGGCCAAGCGTGACATCGGCTTAACAAGCCGAAATCCGCCTGAATGCCGCTTTAATGGCTATGCCTGGGAAAGCGGCATCAAAGCAGCGGCGATCCAGCGGTCCTCGCCGCGCAGCATGCCCCAGGTGCGGGCGGCGGCGCGGCTGTCCATCGCCTCGATGCCTATGCCGCGCGCGTCGAGCGCCGCGACGAGGGAGCGAGGCGGGAAGGCCATGACCTGGCCGGTGCCGAGGAGGAGAAATTCCGGCTGCGGATCGAGCGCGAGCAGCGCCGCCAGATGGTCGACCGTCAATTCGGCAAGCGGCGGCGGCTCCCATCCGTCGGCCCGCTTCGGGGTAAGCAGCAGCGCTTCGTAAACGCCGCCGTTGACCGAGAACCCCCCGCCCACGAAACCCTGAACGACAGGGCCCGACGCTTTGGAGTCCCGATCGAAGCGCGACGCCACCTAGCGCTCGAAGCCTTCGTTGTACGTCTTCACCCGCTCGGCGCCGCCGGCTGCTTCCTTGGGCACGAAGCTGTCCGAATTCACCTTCAGCCATATGAGCCAGGGCGCGGCGATATAGATGGTCGAATAAGTGCCGACGATGACGCTGATCAGGAGCGCGGTGGTGAAGCTCTTGATCACGTCCGGCCCCAGGATCATCAGCGATCCCAGCGCGAGCAGCATCGAAAGGTTTGTGGCTATGGTGCGCGAAAGCGTCTCGTTCATCGACAGGTTGAGGAGCGAGGTGATGTCCATCTTTCGGTATTTGCGCAGATTCTCGCGCACCCGGTCGTAGATGACGATGGTGTCGTTCAGCGAATAGCCGATGAGGGTCAGGAGCGCGGCGACGACGTTCAGATCGAATTCCATCTGCGTCAGCGCGAAGAAACCCAAAGTAAGGGTCACGTCGTGGAACAGCGAGAATAGGGCACCGACTCCGAACTGCCATTCGAAGCGTATCCAGATATAGATGACGATTCCGATGGCCGCGAGCAGCAGCGCCAGCGCGCCGTCCCTCACCAACTCGTCCGAAACCTTGCCCGAAACGGTATCGACCGAGTCGATCCTGACGCCCGGATATTGCTGTTCGAGCGCGGCCCGGACTCGCGAGGCTGCTGCGTTCGCGCCTTCCTCTCCCCCTCCGGGAAGCGGCATTCTGATCGAGATTTCCTGGGGAGAACCGAACTCCTGGATGCTGGGTTCGCCGAGGCCGAGGCCGCCCACCTGATTGCGCAGGTCGTCTAGCGAAGGCGGCTGCTGGAAATGGACGCGGATCACCTGGCCGCCGGCGAAGTCGACGCCGAAGTTGAGCCCCTTCACAGCCAGCAGCGCGATCGAAGCGGCGATCAGCAGCATCGACAGCGTGATCGCGACTCCGCGCCAGCGAAGGAAGTTGATGTTGGTGTTGCCGGGAACGAGCTTCAAAAGGCGCATGGCGGTTCTCAGACGTTTAGCACGGTCGGGCGCTTGCGAAGCCAC
Source organism: Allosphingosinicella sp. (assembly GCA_035553755.1). Taxonomy (GTDB): domain Bacteria; phylum Pseudomonadota; class Alphaproteobacteria; order Sphingomonadales; family Sphingomonadaceae; genus Allosphingosinicella. The sequence goes on along the minus strand of DATMJS010000160.1, from coordinate 11,372 downwards.
AGCGACACGAACATGCGGGTAACGGTGACGGCGGTAAACACCGAGGTGGCGATGCCGATCATCATCACGACCGCGAACCCTTTGACGGGGCCGGAGCCGAAATAATAAAGCAATGCGCCGGCGATGACGTTGGTGATGTTGGCATCGAAGATGGCGGTCCGCGCCTCGTTATAGCCATGCTCGATGGACTGGAGGACGTTGCGGCCGCGATTCTGCTCCTCGCGGATGCGCTCGTTGATGATCACGTTGGCGTCCACCGCGGCGCCGACCGTCAGCACGAAACCGGCGATGCCGGGCAGCGTCAGCGTCGCGAACGGCGCCATGATGCCGAGGATGATCACCACGTTCAAGATCAGCGCGATGTTCGCGTAGATGCCGAAGCGGCCATAGGTCACGAACATGAAGAGGAGGATCAGCACGGTGCCTACGATGCCGGCGATGATGCCGCTGCGGATCGAATCCCTGCCGAGGTCGGGCCCTACGGTGCGCTCCTCGATCACCTTGAGCTCGACCGGCAGCTTGCCCGAGCGGAGCTGGATGGCGAGGTCGTTGGCGCTCTCGACCGTGAAGCTGCCCATGATCTGGGCTGCGCCGCCGAGGATCGGCTCGTTGATATTGGGCGCGGAGAGGACGACGTCGTCGAGGATGATCGCGAACGGCTTGTTGACATTCTCCTGAGTTACCTTGGCGAAGCGGCGGCCGCCGGAGCTGTCGAAGCGGATGTTGACCACCGGCTGGTTGTTCTGGTCGAAACCCTGCTGGGCATCGATCAACTGGTCGCCGGTCACCATCGCGCGCCGCAGCACCGCTATCCTGCCGCCGTCGCGCATCGGCAGCACCTGGCTTCCCGGCGGCGCGCGGCCCTGCGCGACCTGGGCAGGATCCGCGTTGAGATCGACGAGCTTGAACTCCAGCCGCGCGGTCTTGCCGAGCAGCGCTTTCAGCCCCTCCGGATCCTGGAGGCCGGGAACCTGCACGAGGATGCGGTCCGAACCCTGGCGGACGACGGTGACTTCGCGCGTTCCTTCGGGGTCGACGCGGTTGTAGACGACTTCGCGCGCCGTGCTCATCGCGCTGTCGAGCGCGTTGGCGATGCCGGCGTCGGTCGGAGTCAGCACGACGCGGTTGCCGTCCATGACGTTGACATTCCAGTCGCGCTGTCCCGTGAGGCCGGCGGGCTGGGTCAGCGTGCGCGCAATCTCGACCGCCGCGTCCACCCTGGCCGGGTCGCGCACCATGAAGCTGAGCCGCCCCTCGGCGCTGGAGATGTCGCCAATCTCGATCCGGGGCGACGCTCGGCGCATCTCGGTGCGGATCGTTTCTTCCATCAGCTCCATCCGCTGCTTGGCGACGTCGCTGGTGTCGGCTTCGAGCAGCAAATGGCTTCCGCCGGCAAGGTCGAGACCGAGATTCACCTGCTCCTTGGGCAGAAAACCGGGCCAGCGGGCCACCACGGATTCGGGGAAAAAGCTTGGAACGGCGAAGGCGATGCCGAGGATCAGCAGCAGGCTTACGCCCCAAACCTTCCAGCGCGGGAAATCGAGCATCAGTCGTTCGCGGGCTTGGCGCCGTGCGGGCGCACGTCGCTGAGCGTCGTCTTCAGCGCCTTGACCCGGACGTTGGGGGCGAGTTCCACCTCGACCTCATTCTCATCCACGCGGGTGACCTTGCCGATGAGGCCGCCGCCGGTGACGACGGTGTCGTTCTTCTTCACGGCGCCGATCATTTGCTGGTGCTGCTTCATCCGGCGCTGCTGCGGACGGATCAGCAGGAAATAGAAAATGATGAAGATGAGGACCAGCGGGAAGACCGAGACGAAGAAGCCTGCGGCTCCTCCCGGCGCGGCTCCGGCCGATGCGTAAGCGGGTGATGCGAACATGAATATCGTTACCTGGTAAAGGGGGCTGCCCCGGCGGCCCTTCCGGAAAGGCCGCGCGACTATCATGGGGATGCCGCCTTTAGCAAGCAAGAGCCGGAGCCCCTTGCCTTCGCCAACCCCGCGGCCTAGATGCCCGCCTTCGGTCGGGGAGTAGCGCAGCCTGGTAGCGCATCACACTGGGGGTGTGGGGGTCGCAGGTTCGAATCCTGTCTCCCCGACCATCAATAAGGGCTACCGGCTGCCCCCATAGGATGGGTGGCCTGAAACCGCCCCTTCCCGCAGCCTCAGATGCGCGTCAGCGGCACCGCCTCGAGACCGCCAGCCCAGACCGCCTTGGCCCTCTTCAGGTTGCGGTCGGCCGAGGCCGCGTCGCCAAGTGCCTGTTCCGCCTGGGAGAGGGCATAGAGGGCGAGCGGGTCGTTCGGCCAGCGGCGGATCGAGGCCAGTAGATGCTCTCGGGCACGGCCATGATCGCCGGCGGCGATCAGCGCGGCCGCGTAGCTCCGGCGTACCGAATACCAGAAGAGCGGCGGGTCCGAGGAGAAGCGGCTGGAAAGCTGCCGCTGCATCCCTTTCCAATAAGCTTCTGCCGCCGCCTCGGGATTCCCGGCGAGCATCGCCGCCCGTCCGTCGAGCACATGCCGCGCGACCTCGACCAGCGCCTGCGCAACGGGGCTGCCGAGAGCTGCCGCATCGGGTCCATCGAGGATCGCGGCCATCGCCATCGCCTCGGAGCGGACGCCGGCCGCGTCACCCCGCCGCGCCAGCGCTTCTCCCCGGGCATAGTGGCGCAGGGCCCGGCCGAGCGGCTGGCCCTCCTCCGGCAGCGCCAGCGCGTCGCCGTGGAGCCCGTGAGTATAATAGACGGCGGAGCCGATCAGCCGGAAGCCGGTGCTGACTTTCTCGCCCGCCAGGTAGCGCGCACGATACTGGTCCGACACCTGAAGCGCCATAGCGCCGTCGCCCCTCGCCAACGCGCTGTTGATCGCGAAGTGCATGTTGTGGGCGAGAAGGCCTGTGCGATAGGCGCTCTCCGGCGGCTTCACCCGCTCCACATAGGCGCGATCGGCGGCGATCGCCGCCACGTTGACCGCCGCGGCATCCCGGTAGCGGCCGACGCCGTAGAAGGTGTGCGAGGGCATGTGGACGAGGTGGCTCGCGGCCGGCGCAATACGCCCCAGCCGCTCGGCATAAGGCACCGCCAGATGCTGGCGGTCGATCCAGTCGGTGAGGTGGATATAGTAATGGACCGCGCCGCCATGGCCCGGGTTGCGGGCGAGCACCCGCTCCAGCAGCCGCTGCGTCAGGGAATCGGGGCGGAACTTGTCCGGCGTCTGCGCGACCATCCGCGCATCAGCGGCGAGGGTCGCGACAAGGTCGTCGCCCGGCATCCTAAGCGCCGCGCTTTCCAGTATCTTGGCATAATTCTCGTTGTCGAAGGCGGGGCCTTTGGTCCTGAGCGACATCGCCCGGACCAGCAGCCGGTCGCGCTCGCTCAACCGCTCGGCCAGTTCGGCCGCACGAGTCGCGGCGGCTCGGGCCGCCTCGATCTCCGCCGTCCGGGGCCGGAGGTTGATGGTCGGCCCGCGCGCCCAGGCTTCGCCCCAGAAGCAGAGCGCACAGCCGGGGTCGAGCCGCTGCGCCTCCTTGAACGCGCGGATCGCCTCGGCCTCGTCGAACGCCCAGATCAGACGGACGCCCTGGGCGAACCAGGCGCGCGCCTCGGGATGGTCGCTGTCCGGCTCCACTCCCGCATAGCCGAGCCCCTCGACCAGCAGCGGCGCCGCCGGCACCGTCTTGATTTCCGCAGCAAGGGTCGCGGGCGTGCAATTGGCTTGGGGAAGCTCGGGAGCGCGCCTTACGGCTTCGGAAGCCTGCTGCGCCGGCAGCGCCGTCGCTCCCAGTGCCGCCGCCGCCAGCGCGGCCTTGGTGCTTGCGATACGCCTCATCCTGTCGCTCCCCTCGGGAGGTGAGACTATGCCCCACGCGGTTGGCGGGCAAGGCACAAACCACTTTCCTACAATTATCCTGTTTGGTTATCCCGATTCTTCATGATTAGCCAGAGGAGCGAGAACATGGATGTGGATGCATTGATCGAGGAAGTCATCGGCCGCGAAGGAGGCTATACCAATCACCCGGCTGATAAAGGCGGCGCGACCCGCTGGGGAGTCACCGAAAAGGTGGCGCGGGCGCACGGCTATGCCGGCGACATGCGCGCCTTTCCGCGTGGCGAGGCGGTGCGGATCTACCGCCGCATCTACTGGCTGCGCCCGGGCTTTGATCGGGTGGCGGAGCATGCGCCGAAGGTCGCGGCCGAACTGTTCGACACCGGCGTCAACATGGGCCCGCCAGTCGCGGCAGGCTTCCTCCATCGCGCGCTCAACGCGCTCAATCGACGAGAGGCCGACTATCCGGACATGCCCGTCGATCGGCGCATCGGCCCGCGCACGATCGAGGCGCTGCGCAGCTTCATCGCGACGCGGGAGACACGGCGAAACGGTGCTGCTCAAGGCCTTGGAAGCGCTCCAGGGCGAACGTTACCTCGCGCTGGCCGAGCAGCGGCCCGCCAACGAAGCCTTCCTCTACGGCTGGCTCGCCAACCGCCTCGGATGAAGCCGTTCCTTGGCTAACCTTTGACTAACTTTTGGAGACGGACATTGGAAAGTTCGAACGAGGACATGCTTGCCGCCGCCCCTTCCCGGAAAGGTTCGCTGTTTCGTGCCGTGCTCGGGCTGGTCGCTCTGGTGGGCGGTCTGATGGGGCTCGGCGGCCTCTATTTCGTGCCGATCCCAGAAGGAAATCGCGAACCCTTGCTGCTGGCGCTCGGGCTGGTGCTCGGCTGGGGCAGCACCGTCATCGGTTACGAGTTCGGCTCCTCCCCTTCCGGCCGCAAAGCCGCGGAAGCCGGCATCAAAAACCTCCGTGAAGTATGAAAGGAGAAAAAGGAGTCGTGGAAGCTTCTGGGGCGCAGCCCGCGCGAAATAATTTTATGTTGACTTAATTAAGAATATGCTTAATTAATCTCGAATGAATCAATTTGCCGCCCTCGCCGACCCCACCCGACGGCGCATCGTGGAGCTCCTCAGCTCCGGCGAACGCGCGGCCGGAGCGCTGGGGGAGGATTTCAAGATCAGCGCGCCGGCCGTCTCGCAACATTTGAAGACGCTGCGGGACGCCGGGCTGGTACGTGTGCGGATAGACGGGCAGCGCCGCATTTACAGCCTGAATCCAGAGGGAATGGCCGAGATGGACGCTTGGTTCGCCAAGATGCGCGGCTTCTGGAGCGGCAGGCTCGACGCCCTCGAACAGGAGCTGGAGAAGGGAGAGAAGAGATGAGCACGGCAGCCGCGGACTATGGCGTAATCACCGAATCGGGCGCGATCCGCTTCGAGCGGTTGCTTCCGGGCCCGATCGAGCGGGTATGGTCCTATCTGGTCGAGCCGGAGAAGCGCCGGCTCTGGCTCGCCGATGGTCCCATGGACCTCCGCGAGGGCGGCGACATGGAGCTGGTGTGGCGCAATTCAGAGCTTACCCGGGCCGACGAGGAAATTCCCGAGCGTTACGCGCCCTATGCGGGCGAGCATCGTATGAAGGGCCGGGTGCTCCGCGTCGAGCCGCCCCGGCTGCTCGTGCATAGCTGGGATGAGGATGCCGAAGTAGAGTACCGGCTTACCGAACGCGGCGACAAGGTGCTTCTGACCCTGATCAATCGCCGTCTGCCCAACCGCGCAACGCTGCTCGGCGTCGCCGGCGGCTGGCACACCCATCTCGACGTGCTCCAGGCGCGTCTTGAGGAGCGGGAAATGCCGCGCTTCTGGGACACGGTCGCCCGCGCCGAAAAGGAATATCAGGAGCGTATCCCCGCCGAATAAAGGCTTGTTGCACCGCCGGGACCGCCTTCCCACATAGCTCCCGACCTAGAGCGGGAGCTGTCATGGAAAGCTGGCACGGGACGACGATCCTGGCGATACGCAAGAATGGGCAGGCGGTGGTGGCCGGAGACGGGCAGGTGTCGCTCGGCCAGACTGTGATCAAGCCAAATGCACGCAAGGTGCGGCGGCTGCACGACGGATCGGTGATCGGCGGCTTTGCCGGCGCGACCGCCGACGCCTTCACCTTGTTCGAGCGGCTGGAGCGCAAGCTCGAGCAGCATCATGGACAATTGATGCGGGCGGCGGTCGAGCTCGCCAAGGACTGGCGGACCGATAAATATCTGAGGAACCTCGAAGCGATGATGATCGTCGCCGACAAGGACGTGACGTTGATCCTTACCGGCAACGGCGACGTGCTGGAGCCGCAGGACGGCGTGGCCGCGATCGGATCGGGAGGCAATTTCGCGCTGTCGGCCGCCATGGCGCTCGCCGAATATGAGGAAGATGCGGAGACGATCGCGAAAAAAGCGATGAAGATCGCGGCGCAGGTCTGCGTCTACACCAACGAAAATCTCACCATCGAAAAACTGGACAGCGCCTCCTGATGAACGACAATCTTACCCCGAAGGCGGTGGTGGCCGCTCTCGACGAACATATTATCGGCCAAGACGAGGCGAAGCGCGCGGTCGCGGTTGCGCTCCGGAACCGTTGGCGCCGCCAGCGCCTGCCTGACGACCTGCGCGACGAGGTGACGCCGAAGAACATATTGATGATCGGCCCGACCGGCTGCGGAAAGACCGAGATCAGCCGCAGGCTGGCGAGGTTGGCGGATGCCCCCTTCGTCAAGGTAGAAGCGACCAAATTCACCGAGGTCGGCTATGTCGGTCGCGACGTCGAGCAGATCGCCCGCGACCTTGTGGAGGAAGCGGTGCGGCTGGAAAAAGAGCGCCGCCGCGAGGCGGTACGCGAAGCCGCGTCCGTAGCAGCCATGGAGCGCCTGCTCGACGCGCTGACCGGTAAGGACGCCAGCCCCGCCACGCGCGAAAGCTTCCGCCAGCGCGTGATCGACAATCACATGAACGACAAGGAGGTCGAGATCGAGGTGGTCGACCAGCCCGCCGCCCCCTTCGAAATCCCCGGTTTGGGTGGCCAGGTCGGAATGATCAACCTGTCGGACATGATGGGCAAAGCGTTCGGCCAACAGCCGAAGAAGCGGCGCAGGATGCGGGTCGCCGACGCCTGGGACAAATTGATCGAGGAGGAATCGGACAAAAGGCTCGACACCGACGACGTCAACCGAACCGCGCTGAAGGACGCCGAGGCGAACGGCATCGTCTTCCTCGATGAGATCGACAAGATCGCGGTCTCGGACGTGCGCGGCGGCTCGGTCAGCCGCGAAGGTGTTCAGCGCGACCTGCTGCCGCTGATCGAAGGCACCACGGTCGCCACCAAATACGGGCCGATGAAGACCGACCATATACTCTTCATTGCCTCCGGCGCCTTCCATGTCGCCAAGCCCTCGGACCTGCTGCCCGAGCTTCAGGGCCGGCTCCCGATCCGGGTTGAGCTGAAGGCGCTGACCGAGCAGGATTTCGTACGCATCCTCCACGACACCCGGGCGAGCCTCACCCAGCAATATCGGGCGCTGATCGGCACCGAAGGCGTCGAGGTGAACTTCACCGACGAGGGCATCCGTGCGATCGCCCGGATCGCCGCCGAGGTGAACGGCCAAGTCGAGAATATCGGGGCGCGGCGCCTGTCGACGGTGATGGAGAAGCTGCTCGAAGAGGTCAGCTTCGACGCCGAAGAACGCGGCGGCGAAGTAGTGACGATCGACGCCGCCTATGTAGAGTCGCAACTTGCCGAGGTGGCGCGCGACACCGACCTCAGCAAATATGTGCTCTGACGCTTAATGGTCGCGGCCGAGCCTGGGGTTGACCCCTCCGGCCATACCGCCGTCATTGTCGGTGTCGCCTTCGATAGTGTTCTCGCCCTCAATCAGTTCCGCATCTTCGTTGCTGGTCATAGCGAACAGGCCCTTTGACTGGCCGATGCCGGGGTTTCGTTCGAGGTCGTCCGAGAGGTCAACCGGGGTTTCGTCGGGACGCAGATGCTTGTTGCCCATATAAATTCTCCTTCGGGAGGAGCCACGCCGGGCGAGCATCCGAGGTTCGCCGATCCGTCGCGGCGGCGGAACCTTGCGGCGCGAATCGCCGTTCGCGCGACATGAACGGGATTCGCCGCTTCCTCCACGCCGGGATTGCTGATCTCGAGCGCGACATTGATCGGATCGGAGACCTGGTCTCCGCGGGCGAAGGGCACGGCAAGAAGGTGCGGCTGCTCGCTTATGCCGGCTACCGCAACGAACGGCTGCTGCGGCTCAAGGGGCGGATCGTCCGCTACCGCAAGCCGCTCGACGCAGGCGAAGGCACGCTGACGCGGCTCCGCGCGATGATGGAGATATACAACAGCCATGAACTGCCGGGCGTGAAGGTGCGGCTGCAAGCCTATGACCGTGAGGTCGAGGCAATCACCGACGAGGAAGGCTATTTCAGCTTCGAGCTGCCCGTGGACCTGCCGCTTCCGGGGAAGACGGAGTGGGAGCAGGCGATCCTGTCGACTCCCGAAACGGTCGCTCAGAAGGAAGCGGTCGACGTGCCGGTGCTGGCGCCCGGAACCGACAATCACTGGGGCATCATCTCCGACATCGACGATACGGTGGTCGAGACGGGCGCCACCAACTTCGTCAAGAACTGGCGCCGCGTGCTCGCGGAGCGGCCGCAGGACCGGCTGGCGGTGCCCGGCGCCTCCACGCTCTACAAAATGATCGCCGAGGATCATGTCTCGCCCGTCCGGCCTTTCTTCTACGTTTCCTCGAGTCCCTGGAACCTCTACGGCTTCATCACCGAATTCATGGAGCTGAACTCGATCCCGCACGGGCCGATGTTCCTCAAGGACTATGGCATCGACGACAACCAGCTCATCAGGAAGGGCCATGACGCGCACAAGCTCGCCGCGATTGAGACGGTGCTGGCCTTCTACCCGCGCCTGCGCTTCCTCCTGATCGGCGACAACGGTCAACGGGACGTGGAGATATATTCGAAGGTGGTGGAGGATTTCGGATCGCGCGTCGCCGCCGTCTTCATCCGCGACGTCGACGGCTCCTGCCGCTCGGGCCGGGAAGGCGAACTCCTCGCCCGCATAGAGGCCGCGGGCGTTCCGACCTTCTGCGGCGCCGGCTTCGATGATGCGGTTGCCGTGGTGAAGTCGCTCGACCTCGACCGCCCGCTCGAAGCCGCAAAGGCAGTGGTCGAGCCGGCCAAGACCTCTTAAAGCTCCCTCCGAAACCGCTGGAGTTCCCGATGAAGCCGTTGCTGTTCGCCCTGCTTGCCGTCCTCACCTTCACCAGTCCCGCCGAAGCGCGCCTCAGCGCTGCGGAGCAGAAGATGGTCCAGACGGTGGAGGCCGAGCGGGAGCGGACCATCACCTTGCTCGAGCGGATGGTGAACCAGAATAGCGGCTCGCTTAATTTCCCAGGCGTGGAAGCGGTCGGGCAGATGGCGCGCGCCGAGCTGGAGCCGCTCGGCTTCAAGGTGCGCTGGGTGCCGATGCGGGAAGCCGGCCGCGCCGGCCATATTATCGCCACCCATAAGGGGAACGGCCGCGGCAAGCGGCTGCTGCTGATCGCTCATCTCGATACGGTGTTCGAGCCCGATTCCCCGTTCCAGCGCTTCGAGCGTCAGGGCGACCGCGCCACCGGCCCAGGAGTTGGAGACGACAAAGGGGGCATCGCGGTGATTGTCGCCGCACTTCGCGCGATGCAGGCGGCGGGCACGCTCCTCAGCGCCGATATCATGGTCGTCCTGACCGGCGACGAGGAAAGCGTCGGTCAGCCGCTCGCAATCGCCCGGCGCGACCTCATCGAAGCCGGACGCTGGGCCGATGTCGCGCTCGAGTTCGAAAATCTGGCGACCGAGAATGGCCAGGATTTCGCCACGACTGCGCGGCGCAGCTCCACTAACTGGACACTCGTGACCCAAGGCCGCACCGGCCATTCGAGCGGCATTTTCAATCCCCGGCTCGGCTATGGCGCGATCTTCGAAATGGCTCGCATACTCGATAGCTTCCGGCGCGAGCTGCCGGAACCCAACGTGACCTACAATGCCTCCGTCATAGGCGGCGGCACCCCCGCTTCGATCGATGAGCAGGGCCTTCGAGTCACCGCATCGGGCAAGACCAACGTGATTCCGGAAAGCGCGATCGCGCGAGGCGATCTCCGTACGCTCATGGTCGAGCAGGACGCCCGGGTGCGCGCGCGAATGCTCGACATAGTGGGCCAGCATCTTCCGGGAACCAAAGCGGAGCTCAGCTTCTCCGACGGCTATCCACCGATGGAGCCGACGGAGGGCAACCGGGCAGTGCTCGCGCGTCTGAATGCGGTCAACCGCGATCTCGGGCTTCCGGAAATGGAGGAAATGGATCCCGCCAAGCGCGGCGCGGCGGACAGCAGCTTTGTTGCCGCCTACGCGGACGTGCTTGCGGGGCTCGGAGTCGCGGGCGGGGGCGCGCACGCGGAGGGCGAATGGGTCGACCTTAACAGCATCGACCGGCAGGCGAAGCGCGCGGCGATATTGATAACGCGCCTCTCCCGCGAGCGGCGGCGCTAAGGCCTTGATCGGACCACTCGCGGGGGCCACATGGATATCATGCTGATCCAGACCGAAGCCACGCCCAATCCCGCCACGCTGAAGTTCCTGCCTGGCCAGGCGGTGATGGACCATGGAACCCGAGATTTCGCCACTCCCGAAGATGCCGAGGCCTCGCCGCTCGCCGAAGCAATCTTTTCGACCGGCGAGGTCGAGGGCGTGTTCTTCGGCCGCGACTTTATATCCGTCACTGCGGCGCCTGGCGTCGAATGGAATTATCTGAAGCCGCAGGTGCTCGGCATCCTTCTCGACCATTTCGCCAGCGGCGCTCCCCTGTTCAGGGCCGGCACCGCGGCCGGCATTTCGGTGCCGCCCGCCGAATCTATCGACGAAGACCCTGAAGATGCCGAGGTGGTCGCGCAGATCCGCGAACTCATTGAAACCCGGGTTCGCCCGGCGGTAGCGCAGGACGGCGGCGACATCGTCTATCGCGGCTTCAACAAGGGCACCGTCTATCTCGCCCTTCACGGCGCCTGCTCGGGCTGCCCGTCCTCGACCATGACGCTCAAGAACGGCATCGAGGGCTTGCTGAAACATTACGTGCCCGAGGTCGAGACGGTCGAAGCCGTCTAGATGATACTTGTGATCGACAGCGCGTCGGCGGCTTGCTCCGTTGCGCTGATCGAGGGAAGCCGTCTCCTCGACGAGCGCCATGAGGTGGTCGGCCGCGGTCATGCCGAGCGCCTTATCCCGATGATAGCGGAGTTGCTTGGCCAACGCCGGCCGGCCGCCATTCTGGTCGACTGCGGCCCCGGCAGCTTCACCGGCGTCCGCGTCGGCCTGGCCGCCGCGCAGGGCCTCGCCATCGGGTGGCAAGTGTCGCTGACAGGCTATTCCTCGCTCGCTGCGGTCGCGGTTCTGGGCGGCGGGCGACGGGACGTGGCGGTTGCCCTGCAGGGCGGACATGGGCAATTA
>DATMJS010000159.1:0-19466 GCA_035553755.1 Allosphingosinicella sp. | reverse complement strand
CAACGCCGACGACCTCCATTCCTTCCCTGAAAAGGCGCGCGGCGATGGCCGATCCGATCAGCCCGGTCGCGCCCAGCAACAAAACTCGCAACGCCGTTCGTCCCTTGGTTGAGCCTCATCAACCGTGGCGGGGCGGAGCCGTTCCATCGGCGGCATGATCGCGTAGGTGCGGGGAAAAAAACGGGAGAGGCCGGAGACAGTGGCCTCTCCCCGAGGCTATTCGTAGCGCAGCGCATGGATCGGGTTTGCGCGCGCGACCTTCATCGCATGACCGGCGATGGTCCCGATCGCGATCGCCAGCGCTATCACGCCCGCGAGCAGGAACGGCGCGGGCGTAAGCGCGATGCGGCTGTCGAAACTGTTGAGCCAGTCGCGCATCACCCACCAGGCGACCGGCCAGGCAATGAGGTTCGCGATCACGACCGGCTTCGAGAACTGCCACGCAAGCAGCTTCACGATGTCGCGCACCCGCGCGCCGAACACCTTGCGAATGCCGATCTCTTTGGTGCGCCGTTCGGCGGTGAAGGCGGCAAGGCCGAACAGGCCGAGGCAGGCTATCAGGACGGCCAGCAGGGCGAAGCCGCCGAAGGTCGTCGCCCGTGCAGCATCGGTACGATAAAGTTCGGCAAGCTGATCGTCCGCGAATTCTCCTTCGAACGGCACTTCCGGCGCCAGCTTCTCCCATACTCGCTCCACCTTTCGCATGAGAGCTTCAGGGTCCGGCGAATCGTAGCGGATAGCGAGGCTGCTGTAGACGCCGGCATCTTGATAGAAGGTCGGCTCGACCGGCTCCCGCAGCGAGCGGAAGCGCGAATCCTGCGCAACGCCGACGATCGTCACCGGCAGCAACCCATATTCGTCCGGAAGTTGATTCACCTTTACTTGCCTGCCGAGTGCGGCGGCTGGTGTAGCGAACCCCATCTGCTTCGCCGCCAGCTCGTTCACGACCACGTTGAGGCCGCGCTGCGCAAGCATCTTGAAGCCCGCGTTGGTCGCCTCCTCCGGTTCGTAGGGGACAAAGCCGTTGTCGTTGGCGAATTGCCGCGACAGTTTCCGGCCGGCCAGCATTTTAATGCCCATCGTGTCAAAGAAATTGGGGTGAACGCCGTACCAGCCGATCGTGAGCGGCCGCGTCCGTCCCGGTACCTGCACCGAAGTATTGGTAACATTGCCGGTGGCGGCGGTGATCGAGGTGCCGGCGGCGCTGATCACCCCATCGATCTTCTCGACTTCGCGGATCAGCGTGTCGGTTAGCGGCGCCATCTGGGCGCGATTGAGATTTGCGACCTGGATGAGCCCCTGGCGCTGATAGCCGGGATCGGCGGTGCGGGCGAACCGGGTTTGCCCATAAACAATGGCCGTGCAGATGATCAGGCCTATCGAGATCGCGAACTGGGCGACCACGAGTATCGCGCGAAGCCGCCCGCTGCTCAGCGGTTCGGCGGAAGACTTGTTCGCCCTGAGCACCGCTGCGGGTTGGTAACGCGAGAGGTAGAAAGCGGGATAGAGCCCTCCGGCGAGGCCGACGGCCAGCAGCAGGCCGAGCACCGGCAGCAACACGCCGTCTTCACCCATATAGTTGAGATTAAGGTTGGCGTTGAGGAATCTCGACAGGCTCGGCAACGCCAGCTCCGTCAGCGCCAGCGCCAGCAGCATCGCCAAAGCCGTCAGCAGCAGCGATTCGCCGAGGAACTGGAAGATGAGCTGCTTCCGATTTGCGCCGAGCACTTTCCTCAACGCCACTTCACGGGCTCGCTGGCTCGCCCGTGCCGTCGCCAAGTTGACGAAGTTGACGGTGGCGATGCCGAGGATCAGCAACGCGACGATGGTGAAGGTGATGATGGTGCGGCGGTCGTTGCCCGGCCGCTCGATTTCGCCCTCCGCTTCGCTTAGGTGCACGTCCGTGACGTTGACCAGCTCCCAGTCGAAAGCGTCGCCCTCGCTCATCTTCACGCCCCCGACGTCGACCGGCGGGATGTTGCGCTTCTCCCAGGCGTGGAGCTGGCGGTTGATTTCCTCGGAGTCGGCGCCCGGCTTCAGCTTGAGATAGACGCTGCCGTTGATGCAGCCCCAGCCGCATTCCGCCTTGTCCTGTTCGCTCAGGCGGCCCACCATGGAAAAGTTCATGTGGCTGTTCCTCGGCAGGTCCTCGAACACGCCGGTGACTCGAAGATCGAAATGTTCGCCGCGGCGGACGGCGGTGACCGTTTGACCGACGACGTCGACGGCCCCGAAGCGCCTCACCGCTTCGCTGCGGCTGAGCACCAGGCTTGCAGCATCGTCTAGTGCAGTCTTCGGATTTCCGTGGAGGAACGGAACCTGCAGGATGTCGAAGAAGGTCTCGTCGGCGGCGATCATGGGCGCGAAAGTCGCCTCGCCATTGCGTAGGAAGACGGGCTCCATGCCCTCGGCTCGAACGATCGACTCTATTTGCGGGAAGTCTTTAGGCAGGCTCTCTGTAATGACACCGTGGGCGCCTTGTTGCCGGCTCACCTTGCCCGTTTCGGGATCGGTGTGAATGGACTGTACCTGATAGACCCGTTCGGCATCGGGCAGCCATGTATCGTAGCTGGTCTCGTAGCGGACGTAGAGAAGGATCATCAGGCAGGCGGCAAGACCGATGGCGAGGCCGAAGATGTTGATAAAGGCGTAGATCCTGCTCTTGGCCAGCGCCCGAAATCCGACCATCAAATAATTGCGCCACATGCCCCTGTCTCCCGTCGGTCTATTCGTAGCGAAGGGCGTGGATCGGGTTCGCCCGCGCCACCTTCAGAGCATGGCTGGCGATGGTCCCGATCGCGATGGCTAGCGCGATCACGCCCGCGACGACGAATGGCCCTGCCCCCAGATCGATCCGGCTGTCGAAATTGTTGAGCCAGTCGCGCATCACCCACCAGGCCACCGGCCAGGCGATCAGGTTCGCGACCAGCACCGGCTTCGAGAACTGCCAGGCGAGCAGCCGCACAATGTCGCGCGAGCGGGCGCCCAGCACCTTGCGGATGCCGATTTCCTTGGTTCGGCGCTCGGCGGTGAAGGCGGCGAGGCCGAACAGGCCGAGGCAGGCGACGATCACGGCGAGGAAGGCGAAGCCGGCGAAGGTTTGCGCGCGGGCGTCTTCGGCCTCATAGAGCTCGCCGACGATCTCCTCGCTGAACTCCGCCTCGAACGGCACTTCCGGCGCAATCCGCTTCCAGACCGCCTCGACGTCGCGCCGCACCCGGGCCGGATCGGTCGCGTTGTAGCGGATCAGCATCCAGCCCTGGCCGAAGCGCGAGAAGCGGAAGATGATCGGGTCGATCGTCTCCCGGATCGAGCGGAAGCGGGAATCCTGGACCACGCCGATGATTGTCGCGTTCGTGACACCGCCATATTCAGGGTTGACGGTCAGCTTGATCGTCTTGCCGACTGCTTCCTGGGGGGTGCCGAGGCCGAGACGGCGAACGGCGAGCTCGTTGAGGACGACGTTCCTGCCGCGGGCGATCAGCGCCCGTTCGGCGGCCGGATCCTCGGGGAAGGGCGTGGTGGTGTCGTCCGCAGGGCGGTTCTCGTCGAACAGACGCCCGGCGATCAGCTTGATCCCCATCGTGTCGAAGAAGCCGCTATCGACAGAATAGGTGCCGATGCTGATGGGTTCGCTTCTGCCGGGCATCTGAACGCCGCTATTCTGGTTATTCTGGGTGGCGATGCCGATGCCGGTGCGGCCGACGCCGGCGACGCCGTCGATCTGCTTGATCTCCCGGATCAGCGTGTCGCCGACCGGGAATATCTCGCGCCGGCCGACATTCTCGACCTGGAGCAGGCCGTCACGCTTGTAACCTGGATCGGCAGTGCGGGCGTGCACGGTCTGCGCATAGACGACGACCGTGCAGATGATGAGGCCGATGGAAACGGCGAACTGGGCGACCACCAGCACGTTGCGAAGGCTGCCCGACCCCTGCGCCTCAGCTGCCGATTTGTTGGCCTTCAGCACCTTGGCCGGCTGGAAGCGCGACAGGTAAAAGGCCGGGTAGAGGCCGCCGGCCGCACCGACCAGCAGGACCAGGCCCAGGATCGGCAGGATCAGGCCGCCTTCGCCGAAATATCTCATCTCGAGATCCGCATCGAGGAAGGCAGCGAAGGACGGCAGAGCGAGTTCGACGAAGGCGAGCGCGAGCAGCATAGCGAGGCCCGCAACGAGCACGGACTCACCCAGGAACTGCGTCACCAGCTGCTGTCGATTGGCGCCGAGCACCTTGCGAAGCGCAACTTCGCGGGCACGCTGGCTGGCGCGGGCGGTGGCGAGGTTAGTGAAGTTGACGCAGGCCATGGCGAGGATCAGCGCTGCGATCACGCCGAAGGTAATGATCGATCGCCGATCGTTACCGGGAGTCATTGCCGCTTCCTGCGCCTCGCCGAGATGCACGTCGGCGATGTTGACGAGCTTGAATTCCGAAAAATCGCCTGCGTTGGTGCGCTGGCCGCCGAACACCTGGTCGGGGATGTTGCGGTCCTCGAACGCTTCCATCTGGGCGTTGATCGCCTCCGCATCCGCACCGGGGCGGAGCTTCAGATAGACCCAACCCGACTGCCACCCCCATTGTGTCATGAAGTCGCGCTGGTCGGCCCAATAGCTCTGCGGGTCATAGCGGGCGATCATGTTGGCTGCGAAATGCGAGTTCTTCGGCAGGTCCTCAAGGATGCCGGTCACCTGATAATCGACCTGTTGACCGCGCGAGGAGAGGGTCAGGGTCTGCCCCATGGGATCCTCGTTGCCAAAATATTTGCGCGCCTCGCTCTCGGTGAGGACGACCGAGCCGACCTGGTCGAGTGCGGTTTCGCGATTGCCCTTCACCAGCGGGAACTGGAGGATCTCGAGCAGATTGCCGTCGACGAACCGGAAATCCTCGGTCGAGTAGGCCTGACCGCCCTTGAGCACGATCGGGCCGGACGAGAGCGCGTGCACCGCCGTCTCGATTTGCGGAAAGTCCTTCTTCAGGAAGTCCTTCGAGACATAGGCGGCCATCTGCAGCTTCTGGACCTCGCCAGCGTCGGGATCCGTGAAATAGGACTGGAATTGATAGGCTTGCGACGCGCCGGGCAGCGCTTTGTCGAAGCTCAGCTCATAGCGCACGAACAACAGGATCATCAGGCAGGCGGCGAGGCCGAGCGCCAGGCCGACGATGTTGATGAAGGCGTAGGTCTTGTTCTTGGCGAGGGCCCTGAAGCCTACCGTCAGATAATTGCGCCACATGGCTGATCCCCTTCGTACTGCGATGTCGGTCCCGCGCCGGCGTCATGCCGCGCGCCGGCGCTCCTGAAGGATTCGGCCGTCGAGCATGTTGACGACGCGGCTGGCATAATCGGCATGGCCCGGCGAGTGGGTGACCATGACGATGGTCGATCCTTCGCGGTTCAGGGCCTGGAGCATTTTCATCACCTCCTCGCCATGCTGGGTGTCGAGATTGCCGGTCGGCTCGTCGGCGAGGATCAGCCTGGGGTTGCCGACGAGGGCGCGGGCGACGGCGACACGCTGCTGCTGCCCTCCTGAAAGCTGGCTCGGCCGGTGCTTGGCGCGGTGGCCGATGCCGACCTTGTCCATTACCGCGTCGGCCCGCTGGCGGCGCTCCGAGGCGCTGACATTGTGATAGAGAAGCGCGAGCTCGACATTCTCACGCACGGTGAGTTCGTCGACCAGATTGAAGCTCTGGAAGATGAAGCCGATATTCTGCTTGCGCACGTCCGCGAGCTTGCCTTCCGGCAGTCCGGCGACTTCCTGCCCGTTGAAAACGTAGGAGCCGCTGCTCGGCGAATCGAGCATGCCGATCACGTTCAGCAGCGTCGATTTGCCGCACCCGGACGGGCCCATGATCGCCACGAACTCGCCCTCGGCGATGTCGAGATGTATCCCGTCGAGCGCAGAGGTTTCGATCGTATCTGTGCGATAGACTTTAGCAAGATCGCGCATCGTCAGCATGGACTGGCTCCTTCATTCCGTTTCGAGGTCGAGCCGATCCTTGTCGGCGAAACCGGTATAGGGTGAGGTGAGGACCTTCTCGCCGGGCTCCAGGCCCTCGAGCACCTCGATATAATCGGCGTTACGGCGGCCTAGGCGGACCTGGCGCTTCACCGCCTCGCTGCCGTCCGGCGTCACCACGAACACCCAGGCGCCTCCAGTCTCGTTGTAGAAGGCGCCGTTGGGGATCAGCAAGGCGGGCGCCGGATCGCCAAGGATGAGCTTGGTCTGAAGCGTCTGGCCGCGCTGGATGTCGGAAGGCTCGGCGCCGACGAAGTGAAAGTCCACTTCGAACGTGCCGTTGCGCACCTGCGGGTAGATTTTGGCGACCTTCAGCCGGTAGCTTTTGCCGCCCCAGTCGGCCGTGGCGGTCTGGCCGGGCTCCACTCGGCCCAAGTAGAATTCGTCGACCTGTGCGACGAGCTTCGACCGGCCGGCGCTGTCGATCTGGCCGAGCCGCTCGCCGCGGTTCAGCGACTGCCCGACCTGAATGGAGAAGGCGGTAAGCTGACCGGCGACGGGCGCACGGATGTTGAGCGCGTCGAGCGTCGCTCTGGCAATGTCGAGGCTGCCGGTGATCGATGCGTTGGACGCTCGAAGCTGCGCTAGCTGGCTCGTCTGCAGCCGCTGGTTGACGGCCTGGGCGCGCCGCAGCACGTCGGCCCGGCGCTGGCTGGAAAGATATTCGTCGCGGCTGTCGTTGAACACCTTGGCGGGGATGAAGCCTTTTTCATGGAGCGGCTTCTGGGTTTCGTACTGCCGCCTCGCCTTCTCGGCCGCGAGCTGCGCGTCGATCACCGCGCGTTCGTCGGCGATCCGCGTCTGCGCGAGCGCCAGCTCCTGGCTGCGCATCGAGTTGATCTCGCGCGAGACGTCGGTCTGGCGCGCGAGGAGGTTGAGCTGAAGGTCGCTGTTGGACAGCATCGCAAGCAGCTGGCCCTGCTGCACCATCGCGCCGTCCTCGACCAGCACCTGCTCGACCCGCCCGCCCTCGACCGCGTCGAGATAGACGGTGACGAGCGGCGTGACCCGCGCCCGCAGCGGCAGGAAATCGTCGAACCGGCCCTTCTCCACGGTCGAGATGGTGACCCGGTCCGCGGCGACGGTCTGGCTGTTGGCAGTGGGAGCCAGCAGGTAGAAAAGCACCGCTGCGAGCACCGCCGCCGCGGCGGCGATGCCGATCTTGACCTCGCGCGGAAGGCCCTTCCGCGCCACGACCCGGTCCATCCCGTCGCCGCTATGGGGTCTTGCCTCGCTTTCGGCCGTCTTCATGCTGACTACGCTCATTCCCTGCTCCACGCTCCTTCCAAGCAACCATCGTGCCAGGCGCCGAAGGCGGAGCAGGCGCTACGCCGCGCGCTCGGCCCGCAGCTTATGTCCGCTTCCGGACACAAGCTGTCCGGCAGCGGACAAGGTCTCAGGCTGCGGTCGCGCCGGTAGCGGCCGATGCGATCTCCACCTGGGTGCCGACCGAAACCGGCTCCAGCGCGGCGAAGACCAGAAGAACGGACACCAACGCCCAGACGGCGCCGCCCGCGATCGATTGAAAAGTGGTCATTTCCTTATCCCCTTGAAAAGCATTTTCCCTGCCCCGGACATTCAGCAGGAGCCGTGCCAAGCGGCAAAAGCGGCGCGATTCTGCGCTTTTCCCACGGTTGGCGCTCAACCGATAGGCCGGCCCCGCCTGTTCGCTTCTGGACGAGGGTGTCCGGAAGCGGTCACATCTGGCACGGAAATTGTTTGTCCGCTTTCGAACAGGGTTTAGGAGGAGCGGGATGGAGCGGGGGCAGACATTCGGGCGCTGCATCGTCATCGACGACGATCAGGACATATTGTTGTCGGCGCGGCTCCTGCTGCGCGACCTGTTCCGCCAGATCGACACCTGTCAGTCGCCCGAGGAAGCGCTCGCGGCGATGAAGACGGACCTTCCGGACGTGATTCTGCTCGACGCGAACTTCGAGCGGGGGGCTACCAACGCCGCGGAAGGCTTCCAGTGGCTGGCCGAAATACTGAAGCGCGATCCTCATGCCGTGGTGGTGATGATCACCGCGCATGGCGGCGTTCAAATCGCGGTCGAGGCGATGAAGCGCGGGGCGACCGATTTCGTTTCCAAGCCCTGGTCCAACGAACGGCTGCTCGCCACCGTCCGCACCGCGGCGGCGCTACGCAATTCGCGCGAGGAGGCGGTCACCGAGCGCAAGCGCGCCGCAGCGATCGCCGCTCCCGCCGCGGGCGGCGAGACTCCGCTGCTCGGACAATCGCCCGCCATCGCGCGAGTCTTCTCGCTGATCGAACGGGCCGCCCCGACCGAGGCCAACGTTCTGATCCTGGGCGAGAACGGCACCGGCAAGGAGCTGGTCGCGCGCGAACTCCACAACCGCTCGCGCCGGGCGAACAACGTTTTCGTCTCGGTCGATCTCGGCGCGGTCGCCGAGAACCTCTTCGAATCGGAGTTGTTCGGCCATGTGAAAGGGGCCTTCACCGACGCACGCGGCGACCGGGTGGGGCGGCTCCAGGCCGCCGACGGCGGGACCTTGTTCCTCGATGAGGTCGGCAATCTGCCGCTCCACCTGCAGCCCAAGCTTTTGACCGCGCTCGAGCAGCGGCAGGTCATTCCGGTCGGCGCGAACAGGCCGGTGCCGATCGACGTTCGGGTGATCGCGGCCACCAACCTCAGGCCCGAGCGGCTGTCCGACGAAAGCCTGTTCCGGCAGGACCTTCTGTTCCGCCTCAACACGGTCGAGATCGAGCTCCCTCCGCTGCGCGAGCGGCGCGAGGACATAGCGCTGCTCGTCCGCCATTATGTCGGGCTCTACTCCAGGAAATACGGCAAGCCGGAACGCATCTTGCCCGCCGAGGTCGCCGCCGCGCTCGAGGCCTATGAATGGCCGGGGAATGTCCGCGCTTTGAGGCACGCCGCCGAGCGCGCGGTGATCCTGGCCGCTGGCGATGCCTTCACGGTCGAGGATTTCTCGCTGTCGCGCGCCTCCACTCCCCGCGCTCCCGCTCCGCCGGCGGCGATCGGCCAGGGCGACCTCAACCTCGAACGCGCCGAAAAGCAGATGGTCGAGCAGGCGCTGAAGAAGCACTCCTACAACATCTCGCTCGCCGCCGCCGAGCTCGGCCTGACCCGCGCCTCGCTCTATCGCCGCATGGAAAAGCATGGGCTTTAGAAGCCGCTTCCTGTTCGGCCTCGCCGCGCGGGTCGCGCTGCTGCTGCTGACGGCGTTCGCCTTCGTCTATTCGCTCGGGGTGGAGGGGCTCGGCGCGGCCCGGATCATCGCGGCCGCGGCCTGCCTGGGATCGGTGGTCGGGCTTTGGCGCTACATCCAGCGCACCAACCTTGAGCTCGCGCGCTTCGTGGAGTCGATCCGCTTCGGCGACCTGTCGCAGAATTTCGGCCAGGGGCGGGAGGGAAGCGGCTTCGGCGAGATAGGACAGGCGCTGGACGAAGGCATCCGCAAGCTCCGCGAGGAGCGGCACCGCCTCAGCGACGCCAACCGTTTCTACGAGGCGGTGCTGGACGACGCGCCGACGGCTTTGCTGGTCATCGACAGCGAAGGCAAGGTCGAGCTCGGCAACAAGGCCGCCCGCCGCCTGCTCATCCGCCACCAGGGCGTGCGCATCGAGGATTTCAAGGAATATGGCGACGCCTTCGCCAAGAGCCTCGGCGAGACGTCGGTCGGGCGACCGCGGCTGGTGCCGCTCATCACCGATGGAGTGCCGCAGACCGCGATGGTGAGCGCCGCCGTCGTGCACCGGCTAGGCGGGCTGGTGCGGGTGGTCGCCGTCCAGCCGATCCAGGGCGAGTTGAACGCGGTCGAGATTGCGGCGCAGAGCGATCTGGTGCGGGTGCTGACCCATGAGATCATGAATTCGATGACTCCGGTCACCTCGCTTGCCCACACAGCGGCGCAGATGATGGCGCAGGCGGACAAGGGCGACAACCGCGACGTCGCCGACGCGCGTTCGGCCGTAGAGACGCTCGCCAAGCGGGCCGACGGAGTGATGCATTTCGTTGAAAGCTACCGCCAGATCAGCCGCGCTCCCGAGGTCAGGCGGCGGGTGTTCGAAATAGGCGGCTGGGCCAAGGAGCTCGAAGCTTTGTTCAGGGCCAGCGATGCTGCGGAAGGAGTCGAGTTCCGGCTTGAAGTGCAGCCCGGCCTCACCGTCGATGCCGATCCGGACCTCCTCTTCCAGGTGCTGATCAACCTGCTTCGCAACGGTGCCGAAGCGGCGCGGGGACATAGCGACAAGCCGGCTTTGTCGCTTCTCTTCGCGCTCACCAGGAGCGGACGGACCAAGATCGAGGTGGCGGACAACGGCCCCGGAATCCCCGAAGCGCTGCGGCAGGACATCTTCCTCCCCTTCTTCACCACCAAGCAGAAGGGGACCGGCGTCGGCCTCAGCCTCGCGCGCCAGGTGGTGCTCGCCCATCGCGGCTCGATCAGCGTCACGTCGAGCGCGAGCGGCGGCGCGCTCTTCCGGATAGCGATCTAGGCGCCGCCAAGCCGCCGCGCGAGAGCGTCGGTCTGCACGCGCAAGTCGGGTACGGCGACGATCTCCCACAGCGCTCCGCGAGTCATCGGGCCGATCGCGTAAAGGCTGGCCGAAGGTTCGCCGTCCGCGTCGAGCGTCCGGCAGCGCTCGTCGATATCAATTCCGATCCGGCAGGGGTCGGGCCGGATTCTCCCCGCCTCGCTAAGCTGGGTCAGCAAAGGCTCGCCAGCGCGCGAAATGTCGCCCTGCGGACCCGTGCAGTTGACGATACGCCTGACGTGGAGCGTTTCCGCTCTGGCTTCGCCTCTCGGCCGCCACTGCACGAGGGCTCCAGCGCCGTCCGCTTCCGCCGACACGAGTTTGCCCGCCGCGAAGCGGAGACGGCCAGCGCGCTCCATTGCGGCAATCCGCGCGGCGATCTCCGGCGCTATCCGATGCCGGTGCACGTCCCACCAGGGGCGCAGATGGCGGAGGAACCTCCGGCGCTGCTCGACCGAGGCCGAAGCCCACAGCGGCTGCGTGTGCGGCCGGAGCTGATCGACCGCCGCCTGCCAGCCGATCCTCTCCCCCTGCCGGCGCACCGAGCGGACCAGTCCGCTGAGAGCTCCCTCCGGCGGCTCCGGCAAAGCGGGGACCGGCGGGACCGCATCGTCATGCGCGCGCGGCACCAGCCCGCGCCGGGACAAAGCGAGTGTCTTCCCCTTAAATCCTGCGGAATCGAGTATCAGCGCCGCGTCGACGGCGGTGAGGCCGGTCCCGACCAGCAAAAGCCGGTCGCCGTCCTCCAGACCCGCCGCGATGTCCCCTGACCACGGGTCGGCGACGTAGACGTCATCCGGCAATTGCCCCGAAATCCCTCTCGGAACCTCAGGGGGTAAATTGCCGATCGACAGAATGACGATGTCGGCCTGCAACCGCCCGCCGCCGCTAAGATGGACGCTCTCATCCGCGTCTCCGCGAGTGACGGCAACGGCTTCGTTCTTCAGTATCTGCAGCCGGTCCCCGGCTCCGCGCGCGGCATCTTGAAGCAGATCTTCCAGATAGCTTCCGTACGCCCGCCGCTCGGCGAAGCCGGCAGCGTCGCCCCACCAGGTCGCGAAATGGTCCGGCGCATCGGCGAAGGCGCTCATCCGGCCGGCGCGGACGTTGAGCAAATGGTCGGCATGGGGGGTGCTGTAGGCGACGCCCCGTGCCAGCCGGTCCGCCCGCTCGATCAGGGTCACTCGGGCCTGGCTGTGGCGGAGGAGGTTTATTGCCTGGAGGGTGCCCGAATATCCGCCGCCGACGATCGCGATGTGGCGCGGCGTCACGCCCGCGGCTCCGGCTCCATCCCTTCGGGCACCGGATCGGCGAGGCTGAGATTGTCGAGGATTCGCGCGGTCTCGTCCCGCACCATCAACATCACCCGGTGAAGGCGGCACTTGTCTTCGCTGATGCAGTGTTTGCAGCTCTCATAGGCATAGCGGCTGGCGCAAGGGAGGAGGCCCAGCGAGCCCCGCGTCAGGCGCACGATCTCGCCATAGCTGATCTGCTGCGGCGGCTTGGCGAGCCAATAGCCGCCCTCGCGGCCCCTCAGCGACTCCACCACGCCCGCGCGCCGCATCTGCGACAGCATCACCGTCAGGAATTTGGGCGGGATGTTCTGCACCGCCGCGATCTCGCTCAGCTGCACCGGTCCTTCGCCGTAGCGGTCGGCGAGGTGGAGGAGCGCACGGATTGTGTACCGCGTACGTTGAGAAAGCATGCCGCCTCATGAACCTCCAAATCCGGCTTGGCAAGCGGGGCTCAGACTGACTGGAAAAGGATGCCCGCCGCTCCGCAGGCGGCGATTACTGGGACCACCCCCATCCGGAAGCGAAGCACGGCCGCCAGCGCCGCCGCCGACAGGAAGGCGGCGGCCGGATCGATGCTCGTCCATCGGGGAATTTCGAGCGAAAGCGGGCCCAGCTGCGCCGCCGCCACCTCGGCGAACAGGTAATGGAGGCCGAACCACAAAGCGAGGTTGAGGATCACTCCGACCACCGCCGCCGTGATTGCGGAGAGTGCCCCGGCCAAAGCGCGGTTGGAGCGCAGCCGCTCCATGAACGGCGCTCCGATGAATATCCACAGGAAACAGGGGAGGAAGGTCACCCAGGTCGTGAGCAAACCGCCCAGGGTCGCAGCCAGCAGCGGCGGCATGTCGCCTGGATTGCGATAGGCGCCGAGGAAGCCGACGAACTGCGTCACCATGATCAGCGGCCCCGGCGTGGTCTCCGCAAGCCCCAGCCCGTCCAGCATCTCGCCCGGGGCCAGCCAGCCGAATCCCTCCACCGCCGCCTGCCCGACATAAGCAAGCACCGCATAGGCGCCTCCGAACGTCACCACCGCCATTTTCGAGAAGAAGAGGGCGATGTCGGCGAAGGTCCCCGCGTCCGACGCGGCAAGGAACGCCACCGGCAGCAGCCACAGCAGCAGCAGGACGGAGCCGACGCTCAATGCCGTACGGATCCTTGGCCGCGCGTGCGGAGGCAGTACGACGCCTAGAGCGCTCTCCGTGTCCGGCAGCGCCCGCCGCTTGCTGCCGCCATGGGCGCCATTGGCGGCAAAGGCGCTGCTGCCCAGCCGGGCCGCCCCATAGCCGATCAGCCCCGAGCCAAGGACTATCAGCGGGAAAGGAAGGTTGAACAGGAAGATGCCGGCGAAAGCGCCTATCGCGACGGCGAGCCGTGCGGGATGACCAAGCGCACGGACGCCGAGGCGGAAAACCGCCTGCACCACTATGGCGAGCACGGCCGCTTTCAAGCCGAAGAACAAGGCCGCAACCGGCCCTGCATCTCCGTAAAGGACGTAAAGCCAGCTCAGCGCCATGATCGCGATCAGACCCGGCAGGATGAACAAGGTGCCCGCGACCAGGCCGCCTTTCACCCGGTGAAGCAGCCAGCCCACATAGGTGGCGAGCTGCTGCGCCTCGGGACCCGGCAGCAGCATGCAGAAATTGAGCGCGTGGAGGAAGCGCTCCTCCCCTATCCACTTCTTCTCCTCGACGAGGATGCGGTGCATAAGCGCGATCTGCCCGGCAGGCCCGCCGAAGCTCAGCAGCGCGATCCTTGTCCAGACGCGCACGGCATCGCCGAAGCTCACGCCATGGTAATCGCTGTCGGAGCCCCTCGCCGCCATGCTCCAGATGTACCGCGATCGCGCGGCGGACAAGCCACGTAATCGTTACGCTCCCGCGACGAAACTAATCCAGGTCAGCATCTTCTTCAGGAACTTGGCGGCAAACCTGGGCATTTAACCCGCATCATGCTCCCTGGTGCCTGTTCTGGCCGTTCGACCACCTCAGGGACAAGCGAGAGAGATCAGTTGTAGGGGTAAGCCATGTTCTTTGGCTCGAAGAGTGATCCTGCCACTCGGCTGCTGACCCAGCCGAT
This sequence comes from Allosphingosinicella sp., assembly GCA_035553755.1. Taxonomy (GTDB): domain Bacteria; phylum Pseudomonadota; class Alphaproteobacteria; order Sphingomonadales; family Sphingomonadaceae; genus Allosphingosinicella. Next base: position 5,564 of record DATMJS010000159.1, on the reverse strand, counting down.
GAAGGTGCTTGAAAAAGGCGTCTATCGCGGACCTCATTATTACAGCCACACGCCCATGATCCGGATCATGCTCGATCTCGGTCGCATGGAAGATTGGCCGACGAACAGGATTCCGGGTTTTACGGAGCGGCTGCTGGAGATGCTTCCCGGTCTCGAACGGCATGGATGCAGCCTCAGAAGGCGCGGCGGCTTCGTCCAAAGGCTCAGACAGGGCACCTGGATCGGCCATGTCGCCGAGCATGTCGCGCTGGAGCTGCAATCGATGGCGGGCCCCCGCACCACGCGGGGCAAGACCCGGTCGGTCAAAGGGAAGCCCGGAGTCTACAACGTCATGTTCGCCTACGCGATGGAAGAGGTCGGGCTGATGGCGGGCCGCATTGCCATCGAGCTTGTCAATTCTCTTCTCCCTGATGACCTGCGCGGAATAGAGGGCCTCGAACGCCTCTACGATCTCGAAGGGGAGTTCGATTTCGACGCGAGGCTGGCCGCGCTCCAGCGGCTCGTGCGCCGTTCCAGATACGGCCCCACCACCCAGTCGCTGGTGGACGAAGCCAGGCGCCGCGACATTCCGGTTATGCGGCTCGACAGCCAAAGCCTGATCCAGCTCGGCCACGGCAAATATCAGAAGCGGATCCGCGCCAGCATCACCGGCGGCACCTCACTCGTGGCCGCCGACATCGCAGGCAACAAGAACCTCACCAAGACCTTGCTGGCAGAAAGCGGCATCCCGGTTCCGCGCGGAGTCGTGGTGCGCGATGTAGATGAGGCGGCAAGAGAGGCAGGACGCCTGCGCTACCCGCTCGTCACCAAGCCGCTCGACGGCAATCACGGCCGCGGAGTCACTATTGGAATTGCCGACGAGGAGCAGCTGCGGTTCGGCTTCGAGCGGGCGCAGGAGCATAGCCGAAACGTCATCGTCGAGCAGTATTTCCAGGGCAACGACCACCGCATCCTGGTCGTCGGCGGAAAGCTTGTCGCGGTGGCCGAGCGCATCCCCGCTCATGTCATCGGCGACGGCGTCCACAGCATTGCAGAGCTGGTCGAGATTGTGAACCGGGACCCTCGCCGGGGCGACGGCCATGAGAAGATGATGACCCGGATCAGGATCGATGCGCACGTCACCGAATATATCGCCCGCTCCGGGCTCACTCCGGAAAGCATCCCCGCGGCCGGCGACATCGTCATGCTCCGCGCCACCGCCAATCTCTCGACCGGCGGCACCGCGGTCGATCGCACCAACGAAATACACTTCGATAACGCCGAGATCGCCCGCCGCGCCGCCCTGATCGTTGGCCTCGACATTGCTGGTATCGACTTCATCTGCCCCGACATCACCAAGTCAGTCCGCGAAACGGGCGGGGGCATCATCGAGGTCAACGCCGCCCCCGGCTTCCGCATGCATCTCGAGCCTTCTGAGGGCGCGCCCCGCGACGTTGCGCGCCCGGTGATGGAGATGCTCTTTCCGAAGGGCAGCCGCAGCCGCGTGCCCATTCTCGCTATCACCGGCACCAACGGCAAGTCTACCACGGCTCGAATGCTGAAACATGTCCTGCGCTACACCGGCTGCACCGTCGGCCTCACCTCGACCACCGGCGTCTACGTGAACGACGTGCTGGTGGCGGAGGGTGACGCCACCGGCCCCCGCAGTGCCCGCCTCGTGCTCCGCGACCCGACGGTCGAGGTCGCGGTGTTCGAAACCGCGCGCGGCGGCCTGCTGCGCGAGGGGCTCGCCTTCGAAGAGGCCGACATCGGCGCCGTCCTCAACGTAACCGCGGATCATCTTGGCCTCAAAGGCATCGAAACGGTCGAGGACCTCGCCAACGTCAAATCGCTGGTCGTCGAAACGGTGAAGCGCCGAGGCACCTCCGTGCTCAACGCGGACGACCCGCTCTGCGTCAGGATGGGGCGCCGCGCGGGCGGCCAGATCGCCTGGTTCTCGCTCCAGGGCGGCACCGACATGCCGCCCTTCCTCCGCCGCCATATCGACGAAGGTGGAATGGCGATCGTTCGCGAGCCCGGCGAGGAGGGCGGCACCATCGTCCTTCATCAGGATGGCCGCCGCGAGATCGTGATGAAGGCCGGCGACATTCCCGCGACGCTTCACGGAATGGCGACCTTCAACATCGCCAACGCGCTCGCCTGCATTGCGATGGCGATCGCGCACGACGTGCCGATCCTCACCATCCGCTCGGCGCTGGCAATGTTCCAGTCGACCTTCGAGCAGAACCCCGGACGGCTCAACGTCCACGACGCCCACGGCTTCAGGGTCATAGTCGACTACGCGCACAACGCCGCCGGCCTCACGGCTTTGGGCGAAGTCGTTCGCGGGCTCCGCCATCGCTACAAGCGCAGCATCGGCGCCGTCTCCATCGCCGGCGACCGGCGAGAGGAGGACATCATCGAAATGGGCTGCATCGCGGCCGGCATCTTCGACGAGATTATCTTCCGCGAGGATCCCTATACGCGCGGTCGCCCGCGCGGCGAGATCATGAACCTGCTCAGACAGGGCGCGACCCAGGCCGGTGCGAGCCCGGACCGCATCCACCTGATCGCGGGCGAAGCCGAAGCGACCGCCGCGGCGCTTACGGCCGCCAAGCCGGGCGAACTTGTGGTGGTCACCCCCACGGACGTCTTTGCAGCCTGGCAGCAAGTTACGGGGTTCGAGAAGGTCGTATCCGCGACATCCCCGCGGGGTCATCTGATTGCCGCGGAATAGAGGAAGGGCATGCCAGATTTGGAAGGCCGCTGGGCGCTGATCGTCCATGGCGGCGCGAAAGAGATGCAGCCCGGCGAGGAGGAGGACAACCGCCGCGGCGTGCTGGAGGCGGTTGAGGCCGGCCGCCGGGTTCTTGCCGCAGGCGGCCGAGCGCTGGACGCGGTCGAGGCGGCGATCAAGGTCATGGAGGACCTGCCGGTGTTCAACGCCGGCCGCGGCTCGGCCCCTAATGAGGCCGGCAAGATCGAAATGTGCGCCGGCCTTATGGACGGGCGGGACCGGTCGGTCGGCGCGGTCGCGGCGATCCGCAATGTCAGGAATCCCATCCTGGTCGCGCGCCACCTTCTCCCGGAAAAGGAGATCCTGCTTGCCGGCGAAGGCGCTCTGCTCTTCGCAAAGGAGAAGGGGCTGGCGCTCGCTTCGGACCAGGAGCTGCTCGCCGGGAAAGCTGTCGAGGAAGCGCATGATACGGTCGGAGCCGTGGCGCTCGACAGCGGCGGGAACCTTGCTGCCGGCACCTCTACAGGCGGACTTACCGGCGCGCGCGTCGGCCGCGTCGGCGACAGTCCCCTGCCCGGATCCGGCCTTTATGCGGATAATCATATCGGCGCTGTTTCGCTCTCCGGCGACGGGGAGAGCATCGCCCGGCTAGCGCTAGCCGCTCAGGTAATGGCGAAGATCAACGAAGAAGGCCCCGAAGCCGCGATCAGGAAAGCGATCGAGCAGCTCCCCCATGTCGGAGGCGCCGAAGGCGATGGCGGCGGCATCGGCATCGCCAAGGACGGCCGCATCGGATGGTGGCACAACAGCCCCCACTTCGCCGTTGCCGCCATCGATGGCGGCGTGGAGGAGCCGCAGGCATGGCTCAGCAAGAAAGAGGATAGAAGTTCGCATGGCTGAGGGACGGCGCGGATGCCTTATCATCATCGGCGGCCATGAGGACCGCGATCCCGGGGGCGAACGCAAGATCCTGCGCGAAGTCGCCCGTCATGTGCGCGGCGGCAAGCTGGTGCTCGCGACCGTCGCCAGCCACAAGCCCGAGGGCTATTTCGACGAATATGAAAGGGCCTTCGAAGACCTCGGCATTGGCGATCTGGTCGAACTTTATGTCGAGGACCGGAACGAGGCGGGCGACCGCGAGAAGCTGCAGGTGCTCGACGATGCGGCAGCCATCTTCTTCTCGGGCGGCGACCAGCTCCGCATCACCAGCCAGATCGGCGACACCGGCATCGAGGCCAAGGTGCGCGCGCTGTACGAACGTGGGGGCGTGGTCGCCGGAACCTCGGCGGGCGCGTCGGTGATGAGCGACACCATGCTCGTCAAGGGAACCAGCAAGGAGACGCACCGCATCGGCGACCTGCACATGTCGCCCGGACTGGGGCTGATCCGCGACGTCATCATCGACCAGCATTTCGCCGAACGCGGACGCTTCGGGCGCTTGCTCGGCGCCGTCGCCCACAATCCGCGCGTACTCGGCATCGGCATCGATGAGAACACCGCCGCGATGGTCGAGGGCGATCGGCTGAAGGTGATTGGCGAAGGCGCCGTTTATGTGGTGGACGGTACCGGCGTCTCCTATTCGAACGTCGCCGAAGCCAAGTCCGACATCACCCTCTCAATGCACGACGTCACCGTCCACATCCTGGCCGAAGGCGATTCTTTCGACCTAAAGGACCGCCGGCCGATCCCGGGCAGCGGCTGAAAAGGCTGGCGGAGCGGGAGGGATTCGAACCCTCGATACGGTTTTGCCGTATACTCACTTTCCAGGCGAGCGCCTTCGACCACTCGGCCACCGCTCCGCATGCTCTGGAAGGAGAGCCATCTAGTGGCCCCCGCGCCCAAGGGCAAGTTGGGCGGCGACGGCATCGATGCTTTTTGCAAGCGCCACATCCTTCGAGGTCAGACCGCCGGCGCTGTGGGTGGTAAGGAGGATATTCACTCGATTCCAGACATTGCTCCATTCGGGGTGGTGATCGGCTTTCTCGGCGAGAAGCGCGACATGAGCCATGAAGCCGAAGGCCTCGGCGAAGTCTCGGAAAGCGAAGCTGCGGCGGATCCCGTCCCGCTCCCCATCCCACGTCCAGCCGCTCAGCTCCTCCAGCGCCGCGGCGCGTTCTTCGGCGCTTAACTTCGTCATGCTTGGCTTCTCCCCTTCAGAGCCTTTATGTCGCTCGGGCGATGAGCCCGCGTCAAACCCTAGCGCCCGATGCGGCCGCGATCGAGCAAATGGCCGAGGAGGCGATGGCGCGCCTTCCGGCGCCGTTCCGAGCGCATCTGGAGGGCATCGTGCTCCGTGTCGAGGAATTTGCCGACGAGGAGGTGCTGAAGGAGCTCGGCATCGAGGATCCGTTCGAACTGAGCGGCCTCTACAGCGGGCGCCCGGTGGGCGAGCAATCCTCGATGCTGTCGGGCGAGCTTCCGGCGATGATCCATCTCTACCGCCGGCCCTTGCTCGACGAATGGGCGGAGACGGGGGTGAGCCTAGAGGAGCTGGTGACCCATGTGATCGTCCATGAGGTCGGCCACCATTTCGGCTTTTCGGACGAGGACATGCACGCGATCGAGCATGGTGGCTGAGCCGCGCCTCCTGCTCGATGAGGTTTCCTGCCGTCGCGGCGGGCGGCTGCTGTTCGAGCGGCTGAGTCTGACCGTCGAAACCGGCGGCGCGGCGGTGGCGACCGGGCCCAACGGCGCGGGCAAATCGAGCCTGCTGCGGCTGGCGGCAGGGCTGCTCCGGCCGGCGGCGGGCGAAGTGCGGCGCGAGGGATCGCTCGCGCTCGCGGACGAGCGGGCGGCGCTCGACGAACGGCTGACGCTCGGCCGGGCGCTGGGCTTTTGGGCGCGGATC
>DATMJS010000158.1:0-23025 GCA_035553755.1 Allosphingosinicella sp. | reverse complement strand
ACAGGGGCATGTTCTCGATGGTCGACAGGTTGCGCCGCGAATCCTCGTTGAGGCGTACGCGGATCGGAACCTGGCGGTCGGAGAGGGAGAAGCGCGCGCTAGCCTGGTCTATCTCGCCCAAGGTCGCGACACGGATCGTCTGGCTGAGAGCGGCCGTGGTGACTCCGATGTCGGCCATCAAGTCGAGCCGCGGCTTGATCGTGATCTCCGGCCGTCGGAGGTCGCCGGCGATCCGGGGCGCGACGAGCTCCGGCCGCTGGCGCATCTCCTCGACCAGCTGGAGCGAAGCCTGCTGGAGCTTGGCCGGATCGGCGCCCGCCAGCAGCACCGACACGTCACGCCCGCCGACCCGCTGGGAGTTTCGGAAGCCGACGCGTGCGTCTGGAATTTGCTGGAGGAGCGGCGCGACCTGGCGCTGGAATTCAGTGCTCGTGCGCTCCCGTCCTTCATCCGCATCCTTGAGCGAGACGTAGATAGTGGAGTTACCAGCCCGAACCGATTCGAAGGCCGACGCCACGTCGGGTTGGCTGCGCACCACGGCGGCCGCACGGTCCGCGACGGCGCGGGTCTGGTCGAGCGTGGAACCGGGAGGCATCTCGACCGAGACCTGCACCGTATCCTCGTCCGTATTGGGCTGGAAGGTGAAGGGTAGGGTCGCAAAGGCGAAGATCGTCGCAACGAAGGCGAGCACGCCTACCATCACCGTCTTCCAGCGATGGACGAGGGTCCACCTCAGAAGGCCCAGATAACGGTCCATCAGCCAACCTTCGCCATGCTTGGCGTGGCCCTTGGCCTTCAGGAAGTAGGCCGCCAGCATCGGCGTGATCAGGCGCGCGACGGCAAGACTGATCAGCACGGTGATGACGATGGTGAGGCCGAAGCTGATGAAATATTGGCCGATGATACCGCCCATCATCGCGACCGGCAGGAACACCGCCACGATCGAGAAGGTCGTCGCGACCACCGGCAGGCCGATCTCGTCGGCCGCGTCGATCGACGCCTGGTAAGCCGATTTGCCCATGCGCATGTGCCGGACGATATTCTCGATCTCCACGATCGCGTCGTCCACGAGCACGCCCGCCACAAGGCTCAGCGACAGCAGAGTCACCATGTTGAGCGTGAAGCCCAGCAGGTCCATGAACCAGAAGGCAGGTATCGCCGAGAGCGGGATTGCTATCGCCGAGATGATCGTCGCCCGCCAGTCGCGCAGGAACAGGAACACAACCACTACCGCGAGGAAGGCGCCTTCGATCAGCGCCCGCATCGACGATTCGTACTGCATTTCGATATACTTCACGGGGGTGAAGAGCAGGGTGTAGTGGACGCGCGGATCCTCGCGCTCCAGTGCCTCCAGCTCCTTCATCACCGCCTTGTATATGGTGACGTCGGAATAGCCCTTCGCCTTCTGCACCATGAAGCTGACCACTTGGCGGCCGTTCTGAATGCCGTAGGAAGTCTGCTCGGCCCATTGGTCGCGAACGCTGGCGATCGAGTTCAAACGGATGGTGCGGCCGCCGCCGACATTGATCTGGGTCTCGCCGAGCTCGTGAGCTGTAAGGGCGCTGCCGAGCACCCGCACCGACTGCTCCGATCCCGCGATCTCGGCCCTGCCGCCCGCGGCGTTCAGGTTGATGGCGCGGAGCTGCTGGTTGATCTGCGAGGCAGTGACACCCTGCGCCTGCATGCGCACCGGATCGAGCTCTACGCGAATCTCGCGGCTGACGCCGCCTGTGCGGCTGACGATCGAGACGCCTTCAATTCCCATCAGGCGCCGGTTCAGCGTATCGTCGATGAACCAGCTCAACTGCTCCACCGTCATCGCGGTGCTTTCCGCCGACATGTAAACGATCGGCTCGTCGGCATTGTCGATGCGCTGGACCTGCGGCTCGAGAATTCCCTCAGGCAGGTCGCTGCGTATGCGCGCAACCGCGTCGCGCACGTCCGTGACCGCACGATCAATCGGCGTGCCGATCTCGAACATGACGGTGGTGTTGCTGTTGCCCTCGCGAATGGTCGAGTTGATCTCGGTAACGCCGTTGATGCCGCGGACCGCCGCTTCGACCCGGCGGGTGATCTGGATCTCCAGCTCCGGCGGCGCGGCGCCCGGCTGGCTGATCGATATGTTGGCCATCGGAATGCTGACGTCGGGATTGAGGTTCACGTCCATCCGGTTGAAGGCGAGCAGCCCCATCGCCAGCAGGAAAGTGAACAGGACGAGCGGGATGACCGGATTGCGGATCGCCCAGGCCGAGATGTTACGCATCGTTCATCGACTCCAATCGGCCTTTGGTCTTAGCGGCTGGCCGAGCGTTGCGGCCGGACCCGCTCCCCCGGGTTGAGGAAGGCGCCCGCCGATTCCACCACGCGCTCATTTCCGCTTAGGCCTTCGGCGACGACGACGCCCCGGTCGGTCACGGTGCCGATGCGAACGGCACGCCGCTGCACGGTGTTGTTCTGATCCACCACCATCACGTAGCTGCCGGAATCGTCGGTAAGCACCGCGGACTCCGGGAGCAGCGGTGCGGTCGTCGCACCCGCCTGGATCTGCGCGGACGCGAAGCCGCCCGGTCTCAACTCGCGATTATAGGGGATGGCGATGCGCGCCTCGCCCTGGCGCGTCTGCGGATCGATGATCGGCGAAATCTGCCACACGGAACCCTGGTAGCTCCGTTGCGACCCGACCGGAGTGACGGTGACGGGCACGCCAACGCCAAGCGTGGCGAGGTCTGTCTGCGGCAACCTGGCGAGCAGCTCCATCTGGCCGCCCTGGGCGATCCGGAACAGCGGACCGGAGCCGGCGCTCACCACCTGTCCCGCCTCCACGTTACGGTCGAGCACCAGGCCGGCGGCCGGAGCGCGTACATCGAGGCGTCCGATGCGGGCCCGCGTCGCGCCAAGCTGGGCCTGCGCCACGCGCACGCGCGCGTTGGCCGCGTCGCGGGTGGCGATTCGCCGCTCGACATCCGCCTTTGAAACGAAGCCGCGCGAGACCAGCGCCTGCGCCCGCTCCAGCTCCTGCTGGGCGAGGCGCGCGTCGGCGCGGGCCACGTCGATGCTGGCGGCGAGCTGCTGCGCCTCCTGCGACTGGACCGAGCGCTCGATCACCGCGAGCGTCTGGCCGGCCCCCACCCACTGGCCGGGCTCCACGAGCACGCGGACGACCATGCCGCCCTCGCCCGCAATTCCAACCGGCATGTCGCGGCGCGCGGCGAGCGTACCGGTGGCGGAGATGGTGCGGGCGACCTGCTGGCGACCGGGGACGATGACGCTCACCGTCGGAATGGATTCGGCGCCCTTGGCCGCCGCTGCCGGAGCCTTTTCTTCGGAACCGCCCGCAAAAAGCAGGAAGGCGGCGATCGCCACCGCCAGCCCGGCTATCGCGGCGATGATGATCAGCCGGCGCTTGCGCCGCTGCTCCAGCGTCGCTTGGTCGAGCACCTCGCCCTCCAGGGCCTGACGACGCCATCTGGCAGATTCGAAGTTCATAGCTTTCATCTTCCCCACACCGCATAGCGGCATCCGCCGCTTCCAACGACTGTATTACATCAATAAGTCACCCGCCTCAAGCCCAATAATTTTGCGGACTACCCCCCAGCGGCGGAACGCGCATCTACTCGAAACGTAAGAATAAAGCTATCGCTAGAATGATTGCTGTGAATATCGGCTAAACAAAGGGAGGCGGCAATGCTTGGCACTTACGGCATCCTCGGCTGGATCATTATCGGCGCGCTGGCGGGCGGACTTGCCAAGTTGATCATGCCGGGCCGGGATCCGGGAGGGTGCATCGTAACGATCCTCCTGGGCATCGCCGGCGCGCTGCTCGCCGGCTTCGTCGGCAACGCGATCGGCTGGTACTCGCAAGGCCAGGCCGGCGGCTTCATCGCCGCGGTGTTGGGCGCGATCGTGATCCTCGTAATCTACCGTCTGCTGATGCGCAGGCGCTGAAGGCCGCCCGTAACGGTTCAGCAACGATGCAGCCTTGCCTGCGTTTAGCGGGAGGAGCCGCCGCATCGGCGGGAATATCGGGGAGTGAAGAAATGATTCGTACAATGACGGTGGCGTCGCTGCTGGCACTGGCCATGCTGCCCGGCGTGGCCGGGGCGCAGCCTTTGGCGGTCCAGGCGATTTCCGGCACCAGACTCGACATAGTCGCGACCGGCGAGGTGAACCGGGTTCCGGACCTGGCGCTCATCTCCGCCGGCGTGGTGACGCGCGGGGCGACCGCCAGCCAGGCCATTCAGGAGAACGCCCAGCGCATGCAGCGCGTGGTCGCGGCGCTGCGCCGTGCGGGCATCGCCGAGCGCGATATCCAGACGAGCTCGATCAACCTCAATCCCGATTATCGTTATGTCGAGAACCAGCCGCCGGTGCTCACCGGCTATCAGGCGAGCAACATGGTGACGGTGCGTTTCCGCGACATCGCCCAGAGCGGCCGCATCCTCGATGCGCTGGTCGCCGAGGGAGCGAACCAGATCAACGGGCCGAACCTTACCATCGACAAACCTGAGACGGCGCTCGACGAGGCGCGGCGGGACGCGATCGCAAAAGCCCGCGCGCGCGCCGAGATGTACGCGCAGGCGACCGGCAAGCGGGTCGGCCGGATTCTGTCGATCAGCGAATCCGGCGGCGGCTTTGCGCCTCCCCCTCCGCCGATGGTGATGATGCGCCGAGGCGAGGCGGCGGGAATGGCCGATACTCGGATCGTGCCGGGCGAGCAGACGCTGTCGGTGACGATCTCGGTCAGCTACGAGCTCGAATGAACAAGTAAGGGCCGCCTCGCGGGTGCGGGCGGCCCTTTTCCAGCCTTTTGGCTTATCCGCTTAGCGCGGCCGGCCCCGGCGGAACATGTTGACGATCGCCAGCAGTATGATCGCGCCGAGCAGCGCGACGACCAAGGTCATGATGTCGAATTCGCCGTCGAGGAGGTTGCCGCCGCCGAGGAGCGGTCCGAGCAGGAAGCCGCCGAGCAGCGATCCGATGATGCCCACAACCACGTTGAGCAGGATTCCCTGCTGCGCATCGGTGCGCATGATGATGCTGGCGAGCCAGCCGATGATGCCCCCGATGATCAGTGCAATAATCAGATTCATGTCTTCCCTCCTGTATTCGACGCCGACGAACCGAGCGGTTACGGCGACGGTCCGAACCTAAGACGCGCGACCCGCGCGCTTGTTCCTGTCCGGAGCCGCCCTTCTGCCGTGGAGGTCGTCCGGAGAACGGCGGCAGCTTTAGCTTGTTTCGGCCAAGTATCGAAGGAAAATCGCAAAGGGCAAGCCCTTCGCCGCATCAGAACTTCTGCTGGCGCTCGTATAGCGACTTATAGTGCTGGATTCGCGTGACGCGCAGACCAGCCATGCCCGAGCGGTCGACCGCTCGCTGCCAGGTGGCGAACTCCTCCAGCGTCAGCCGGTAGCGTTCGCAGGCCTCGTCCACCGTCAGGAGGCCGCCGTTCACCGCCGCGACCACCTCGGCCTTGCGGCGCACCACCCAGCGGGTGGTGGAGGGGTGAGGCAGCGAATCGAGGGTGAGCGGCTCGCCCAGCGGCCCGATCACCTGCGCCGGCTTGATCTTCTGATTTTCAATCATTCGAAACCTTCCAACCGATCGTTCGGCTTCCCCTTCGCCGTGCCTCCGCCCTAGCGGGAAGACATTGAAAGAGTACTAAAACGCGATGGTAAACATGGCCTACACCCCGGTTTTACGGAGCCTCGCCCCGCGCGCGAAAGCAGGGTTGAAGGAGCCTCCCTGGGTGAGCACCGCGTCCTGCCAGCGCTGCCCGCCAAGCACTATGTCGGCAAGGGGGTCGCATTGGCTCGTCGGCTGGTCCGCCTCGCCCGCGCCGAAGCGCGATTCGGCGCGCGCGGTAGGCGTGGCGAGCTGGAGCGCCTGAAGGGTCGCCACCAGCACGCAGTAATCGAGCTGCGCCGCGCCCCGCGCCGCCACCTTAATATCTCCGCGCCTGAAGAGACTCATGTCCATGGAGCGAATCGTTACGCCCTCAGGGTTAACAAGGTCGTAAACAGGTGCGAATTCAGCGCGGAAGCTGTATGGGGCCGCCATGCAGGCCGATTTCCAGCTGTCGAAGCCCCTTTCGAAGGCCCGGATCGTCGTCGCCATGTCGGGCGGCGTCGACAGCTCGGTCGTGGCCGCGCTCGCCGCGAAGAGCGGCGCCGAAGTGATCGGAGTGACGCTCCAGCTCTACGATCATGGCGCGGCGGTGGCGCGGACGGGAAGCTGCTGCGCGGGACAGGACATTTATGATGCGCGGACCGTCGCCGACCGGCTCGGCATCGCCCATTATGTGTTCGATTATGAAAGCCGCTTCCGGGACAGCGTGATCGACCGCTTCGCCGACGAATATATGAAGGGGCGGACGCCGATCCCCTGCATCGCCTGCAACCAGGGGGTGAAGTTCACCGACCTGCTCGCCCTCGCCCGCGACCTCGGCGCCGACTGCCTCGCCACCGGCCATTATGTGCGACGGGTGACGGGTGCGCGCGGCCCCGAGCTGCACCGCGCCGCCGACCCGGCGCGCGATCAAAGCTATTTCCTGTTCGCCACGACGCGCGAGCAGCTCGATTTCCTTCGCTTCCCGCTCGGCGACATGCCGAAAAGCGCAGTGCGCGAGGCGGCACGCGAGCTGAGGCTCGCAGTCGCGGAGAAGCCCGACAGCCAGGACATCTGCTTCGTGCCCAATGGCGATTATGCCGCGGTGGTGAAGAAGGTTCGCCCCGACGCCTCGGCCGAAGGCGAGATCGTGGACCTGCAGGGGCGTGTGCTCGGCCGTCACAAGGGCCTCATTCACTTCACCGTCGGCCAGCGTCGGGGGCTTGAGATCGGCGGCCAGCCCGAACCGCTCTACGTCGTGCGTCTGGAGCCCGAGAACCGCCGGGTCGTAGCGGGGCCGAAGGCTGCGCTGGCGGTGCGCGCGGCGCGTCTGTCGGGCGTCAACTGGCTTGGGGAAGGCCAATCGCAAGGTCTGACCGCTAAGGTGCGCTCGCTGGCGCGCCCGGCCCCCGTGGAGTTTGACGGAAGCAGCATCCATTTCGCATCGGCCGAATATGGCGTCGCGCCCGGCCAGGCGGCGGTGCTGTACGAAGGAGACCGCGTGCTCGGCGGCGGCTGGATCGAAGAAACGGTCGCGGCGGAGCTGGCGGCCTGAGACTGTCCGCCACTAGCGCGGGAATCCTGCTTTACCGGCGGCGGGGGACGGGATTCGAGGTGCTGCTCGTGCATCCCGGCGGACCTTATTGGCGGAGCCGCGACGAGGGCTCCTGGATGATGCCGAAGGGCGGGGTGGAGGATGGCGAGGATCATGCCGCCTGCGCGCTGCGCGAATTCGAGGAGGAGCTCGGCACGCGCCCTCCCGGCACGCCGCGGCCGCTGTGCCGAATCCGGCAGAAGGGCGGCAAGTGGGTCGAAGCCTTCGCTCTGGAAGGCGATCTCGACGCGGACCGGATCGTCAGCAACGAATTCGAGGTGGAGTGGCCGCCGCGGAGCGGCGAATTCCAGCGCTTTCCCGAAGTGGACAAAGCGGGATGGTTTCCGCTTGCCGAAGCACGCGCAAAGATACTGCCGAGCCAGCAGCCGATCCTCGATGCGCTGGAGGACCTTCTCTCAAGGGGAGGGTGAGATTTCCAATCGGCCCTTCGGCTGAGCACCTCGAAGGCAACCGCCGCAACAACTTAGTTCAGATCGAAAGCGTCCCTTCGATCACCGTGACGCAGCGGCCGCCGAGGATGACGCGGTCGCCTTCGAGGCGGCAGTCGAGCCGGCCGCCACGCTTGCTCGCCTGCCAGGCGGTGAATTCGGTCCGGCCTAGCCGCTCGGCCCAGTAAGGCACCATCACCGCATGGGCGGAGCCGGTGACGGGGTCCTCGTCAATGCCCGCGCCGGTGGCGAAGACGCGGCTGACGATATCGGTTTCCCGGCCGGGGGCTGTGACGATGGTGAGGACGTCCCCTTCGGCGGCAAGCGCCCGGAAATCGGGGCGGAGCGCCAGTATCTCCTCCTCGCCCTCCACCACGACCAGCCCGTAGCGGTGCGGGTGCCATAGCGTTTCGACGGCCTTGCAGCCGAGCGCGTCCACTATCCTCGGCAGCGGCTTCGGCTCGGGCTTCCAGGCGGGAAGATCGAGCGCATAGCCGCCGCCCTGCCGCGCAACCTCCAGCATACCCGCCTTGCGGGTGCGGAAGCGGACGCGCCCCGCCTCCCCCATCAGCACATGACCGCTGGCAAGCGTGGCATGGCCGCACATCACCACCTCGGTGGTGGGGGTGAACCATCTGAGCTCGTAATCGGCATCGCCCGAGCTGGGGATCGTGAAGGCGGTCTCGCTGAGGTTGTTCTCCATCGCGATCGCCTGCAGCGTCTCATCCGGCAACCACTCCTCCAGCGGCACCACCGCCGCGGGATTGCCGGTGAAAGGGCGGTCGGCGAAGGCATCGACCTGGACGAAGCGGTAAGAGCTCATGGCGCGGCTGTTCCTGCTTTTGGCGTTTCATCGGTTTCGACGAGCGCATTGCCCGGCTGGTCGACATGGCCCTCGGGATCAAGGTGGATGAGGATTTCGCAGGCCGGAAACTCGCGGGCAAGCTTGTGTTCGACCTCGTCCATCACTCGGTGCGCCTCAGCGACGGTCATGGTGGGATCGACCCAGACGTGGAACTGCACGAAGTCGCGGCTGCCGCTGGTGCGGGTGCGCAGATCGTGAATGCCTCTGAGCTCGGGATGGCGCGCGGCGACGGTGAGGAAGCGCCGGCGTTTTTCCTCGGGCCACTCGCGGTCCATCAACTGGTCGATGGCCCGGCTGGAGGCACGCCACGCGCCGAGGGCGAGCCACAAGGCGATGCCCATGCCGAACAACGGGTCGGCGCCGGTGAAACCGAGATACTGGTCCAGCACCAGGGCCGCGATCACCGACAGGTTGAGGAGGAGATCGGTCTGATAATGGACATGGTCGGCCTCGATCGCGACCGACCCGGTGCGGGCGATCACCCGGCGCTGGTAGAAAAGAAGGGCGAAGGTGACGAAGATCGCGATGACCGAGACGCCAATGCCATATTCGGCCTGCGCGGTGGCTTCGCCGTGCATCAGGCGATCGACCGCGCGCCAGCCTATGCCCGCGGCCGAGACCGCGATGATCGCGACCTGAAACAGCGCCGCCAGCGCCTCCGCCTTGCCGTGGCCGAAGCGATGGTCCTGATCGGCAGGAATTGCGGCGAGGCGGACGCCGTAGAGCGTCACCAGCGAAGCGAACAGATCAAGGCTGGTGTCGGCAAGCGAGCCGAGCATCGCCACCGAGCCCGTCGCCAAGGCGGCATAACCCTTGAGAAGCAGCAGGAAGAGCGCCGTCCCGACGCTCGCCAGCGCCGCGCGCTGCGTCAAGGTGCCGGGGGCATGGCCATGATGATGCGCATGGCTCATGGATAGAGCAGGCTTTCGCTCCAGCCGGCGCCGGTGCGGGTGAAGAGGCGGCGCTCGTGGAGGCGGTGGGCACGGTCGTTCCAGAACTCGATCCGCTCCGGCCTAACCCGAAAACCGGACCAGCGCGGCGGGCGGGGGACGTCCTGCCCCTCGAAGCGGGCGCGCATCTGCTGAAAGCGCGTTTCGAAGGTCGAGCGGCTGTCGAGCGGCCGGGACTGGTCCGACGCCCATGCGCCGAGTTGGGAATCGCGTGCGCGGGTGGCGAAGTAGGCGTCGGCCTCCCCCTCCGTCACCGGCTCCGCCGGCCCCTCGATCCGGACCTGGCGGCGGAGCGACTTCCAGTGGAAGAGCAGAGCGGCGTTGGGGTTGGCGGCAAGCTCGACGCCCTTGCGGCTGTCGAGATTGGTGTAGAAAACGAAGCCGCGCTCGTCATGACCCTTGAGGAGCACGATGCGCAGCGAGGGCCGCCCCTCCGAGTCCGCAGTCGCCAGCGCCATCGCCTCGGGGTCGTTGGGTTCGGACGCGCGCGCCTCCGTCAGCCATTCCTCGAAAAGCGCATGAGGGTCGGTCGTCATGGCCAGCCTCTTGGCCCGAGACGTAGGCCAGCACAAGAGAATGGCTTGCGAGCGGCGGATCGCGCGCCCATCTCGAAACCGGAAAGTCTGGACATTTCAGGAAGGGTGGAGAACGACAGTCGGATGGCGGATCTTTATTCAGAGCTTGGCGTGGCGCGGGGCGCGGGCGCGGCCGACATCAAGAAGGCGTACCGGAAGCTCGCCAAGGAGCTGCACCCGGACAAGAACAAGGACAATCCCAAGGCGACCGAGCGCTTCTCAAGGGTGACGCGCGCCTACGACATCCTCACCGACAAGGACAAGCGCGCCCAATATGACCGCGGCGAGATCGACGAGGAGGGCAATCCGCGCATGCCGTTCGGCTTCGGGCGGGGCGGCCCCGCCTCCAGCGGTAGCTACCGGCGGACGAGCGGTCCGGAGGATTTCGGCATGGGCGCCGGCGCGGAGCAGGTCGATCTTTCCGACCTGTTCGATACCATCCTCGGCGGCCGCAGAGGCGGAGGCGGAGGCTTTGGCGGGTTTGGCGGCTTCGGCCGCGGCGCGCCGCCTCCGCCCCCGCCGCAAAAAGGCGCGGACGTCGCCTACCGCCTGCCCGTGCCGTTCGAAGATGCGGCGGCGCTGAAGGAACAGCGGGTGACGCTGGCGGGCGGCAAGACGATCGCGATAAAGCTTCCGAAGGGTGTCGAGGACGGGACCAAGATCCGCCTTGCCGGCCAGGGCCAGTCGGGGCCCGGCGGCAAGGGCGATGCGATCGTCACCATCGCCATCCAGCCGCATCGCTTCTTCACCCGCGAGGGCGACAATATCAGGCTCGACCTTCCGGTCAGCCTCGACGAGGCGGTGCTGGGCGCCAAGGTGAAGGTGCCCACGGTCGATGGCGCGGTGATGCTGAGCATCCCTCCCGGCTCCAGCTCCGGTAAGGTGCTCCGCCTCAAGGGCAAGGGCTTCCATTCGAAGAGCGGCACACGCGGCGACCAACTGGTGACCTTGATGGTGGAAATCCCTGCCGACGACCCCGAACTCAAAAGCTTCGTCTCGGGCTGGGCCGGCAAGGGCAAAGGAAACCCGAGGACACCCCTCGGCGTCTAACGGCCCGTGCAGGACATCTCCCCCGAATCGCCTGAAGCAAGGCGCAAGCGCTTCGCCAAGGCCAAGGCCAAGTTCGGCAAGCAGGTCGGCAGGGTGCGGCCCGGCACCTATCCGTTCGAAGTGATGAAGCGGGTGGCAGTCGGCGTCTATACCGACGGCTTCATCCATGCCGGCAACCTCGCCTACCTCGCCTTGCTCTCGATCTTCCCGTTCGTGATCGTGGCCGCGGCGGTGGCGCGGCTGTTCGGCCAGACCGAGGCCGGGCTCAACGCCGTCCTCGCCATGCTTCAGACGGTGCCGCCGGAAGTCGCCAACGTGCTGTCGAAACCTATCGCCGATGTCATTTCCGCGCGCTCGGGCGGCGGCCTCTTGTGGGTCGGCGCGCTGATCGGCCTGTGGACCACGGGCAGCTTCATCGAGACAATCCGCGACATCATCCGCCGCGCCTACGGCGTTCAGTCGACCCGTCCCTTCTGGGAATATCGGCTCGCCGCGGTCGGGATCATCATAGGTTCGGTGGTGGTGGCTATGGTCGCCTTCAGCGCATCCATCCTGCTTTCGGCGCTCCAGGAATTCGTTGTCAAGAACATGCAGGGCGGCGAAGACCTCGCCAGCATCTTCACGCTGCTGCGCTTCGCGCCGGCGCTGCTGCTCTACGGCTCGCTCTATTTCCTGTTCTTCGCGCTGACGCCGAAGCGCTACCGCAAGAAGGGCTGCTGGAAGTGGCCCGGGCCCGCCTTCGTCACCGTCTGGTGGCTCGCGACCACTGCGCTGCTGCCGGTCACGCTCTCCACCCTCGGCGGCTACGACCTTACCTATGGCAGCCTCGCGGGCGTGATGATCGCGCTCGTCTTCTTCTTCATCATCGGCCTCGGCGTGGTGTTCGGGGCAGAGCTCAATGCCGCACTAGCCGAAACGCCGGAAGAGCGCCTAAAGGAGGGCGAAGAGGCGTTCTACAACAGGGAAAGCATATGAATGGCTTGATGGCCGGCAAGCGCGGACTGATCATGGGGCTTGCCAACGAGCGCTCGCTCGCTTGGGGGATCGCCAAGGCGCTCGCCGACCAGGGCGCGGAGCTCGCCTTCAGCTATCAGGGGGAAGCGCTGGAGAAGCGCGTAGCGCCGCTCGCGGGACAGCTCGGCTCAGATTTCCTGATCGACTGCGACGTCTCCGACATGGCCGCTCTAGACCGTGCCTTCGAGGCGCTGAAGGCGCGGTGGGGGACGATCGACTTTGTCGTCCACGCGATCGGCTTTTCGGACAAGAACGAGCTCAAGGGCAAGTTCGTCGACACCAGCCTCGACAATTTCCTGCTGACGATGAACATTTCAGTCTACAGCTTCGTCGCTGTGACCCGGAAAGCGCGCGAAATGATGCCGGAGGGCGGCAGCGTCCTCACCCTCAGCTATTACGGCGCTGAAAAGGTGATCCCGCACTATAACGTCATGGGCGTCGCCAAGGCCGCGCTCGAGACCAGCGTCAAATATCTCGCCATGGACCTTGGCCCGGAGAAGATCCGCGTCAACGCCCTTTCGGCCGGCCCGATCAAGACGCTTGCGGCGAGCGGCATCGGCGATTTCCGCTACATCCTCAAGTGGAATGAATATAATTCGCCGCTCCGGCGCAACATCACCATTGAGGATGTCGGCGGAGCGGCGCTCTACCTCCTCTCCGACCTCGCCAGCGGCGTCACCGGCGAAATCCACCATGTCGATGCCGGCTACAATGTCGTCGGCATGAAAGCCGAGGACGCGCCGGACATCGCGACGACGTGAGCCTCAACACTTTCGGGCGGCTGTTTCGGTTCTCGACCTGGGGCGAGAGCCATGGCCCCGCGATCGGCGCTGTGGTGGACGGGTGCCCCCCGGGGCTCGCGCTCAGCGAAGAGGACATCCAGCCCTGGCTTGATAAGCGGCGTCCCGGCCTGTCGCGCCATACCAGCCCGCGCGCAGAGCCCGATCGGGTGCGCATTCTTTCCGGCGTTTACGATGGCCGCACCACCGGGACGCCAGTCAGTCTGATCATCGACAATGTCGACGCGCGCTCCAAGGACTATTCGGGCCTGCCGCATCGCGCGGGCCATGCCGATGCGGCCTATGAAGCCAAATACGGTGTTCGCGATCCGCGAGGAGGCGGGCGCGCCTCGGCCCGCGAGACCGCCGCGCGGGTGGCGGCGGGCGCGGTCGCGAGGCTCGTCATCCCCGAAGTATCGATTGCGGCAAGGCCGGTCGAGATCGGCGGCTCTGCTGACGAGGAAGAATGGGACCGGCTGCTCGACCAGGCGCGCGACGCGGGCAGCTCGCTGGGCGCGGTCGTCGAATGCGCCGCGACCGGCGTTCCGGCCGGGTGGGGCGCGCCGGTCTATGCCAAGCTCGACGCCGACCTTGCCGCCGCCGCCATGTCGATCAACGCGGTGAAGGGCGTCGAGATCGGCGCCGGCCACAGAGCGGCGGGGCTGCGCGGCGAAGACAATGCGGATCCTGCCACCGCCGGCGGCATAACGGGCGGCATCGCGACTGGGGATCCGATCGTGCTGCGCGCCGCATTCAAGCCGACCTCGTCCATTGCCAAGCTCGGCATTGCCGGCCGCCACGATCCGTGCGTCGGCATAAGAGGAGCGCCCGTCCTCGAAGCCATGGTCGCGCTGGTGCTGGCCGATCACAAGCTGCTCCACCGCGCCCAATGCGGATGATCCTGCAGGTTCGCCAATCAGGAATGCGGCCAATGGCGTCCTCGCGCGTTAAGATCAATTGATGGGGGGAATTCAGACATTCCTCGCGGCGAACAGCGCGTCGATCGGGCTGGTAATTCTCGGCCTGATGTTCCTCGGCTTCGTTACCGAGCGGCTCCCCGCGGCCGTGGTGGCGGTGCTTGGAGCCTGCGCCTTTCTGCTGCTGGGTTATCTCGGCGAGGAAGCGCTGATGCGGGCGCTTGCCAATCCGGCACCTTACACGATCGGCGCCATGTTCATCCTGTCGGGCGCCCTTCTCCGCACCGGCACCATCGACGCGATCGCCAACAAAATCGTGGAGCGCGCCGGGAAGCATCCCCGGCTGGCTTTGGCCGAGCTGTTCCTGGGAGCGTTCGTCGCCTCGGCCTTCATGAACAACACGCCCGTGGTGATGGTGCTGATCCCGATCATGGCGCGGATGGCGCACGCGATCGGCACCACCGCCAAGCGGCTGCTGATGCCGCTCTCGTTCATCGCGATCCTCGGCGGCACCACCACCCTGATCGGCACCTCCACCAACCTGATCGTCGACGCCGTCGCGCGCAACGAGGGGCTGCGGCCGTTCGGCATTTTCGAGATCACCCCCTACGGCCTCGTCGCCGCCGCGACCGGAGGGCTGGTGATGCTGGTAATGAGCCGCTGGCTGCTGCCCGCAGGCGATCCGGACACGCTCTACCGGAGCGAGGACGACACCCCGTTCCTCACCCAGCTGACGGTTTGCCCGGATAGCGGAGCGATCGGACGACAGCTCGGCAGCTTCAGCTCCTTGCGGCGGCCCCGCACCGAGATCGTGTCGCTCAACCGGGGCGGTCGGATCATCACCGACGACGTCCTTGAATATGCGCTTGAACCCGGCGACAGGATCGCCGTTCGCACCGACGTGTCGGAGCTGCTTTCGCTCCGCAACTCGAAGCTGTTCGAAGTCGGCATCGGCGGCGTTAATGCGCCGCCGCCGAAGAGCGAGGCTCTGGTCGAGGCCACCATTTCGCCCTCGCACCCGAGCCTTGGCCGCCACCTTTCGGATATTCCGTTCCTGACACGGCTCAGGGTTCGCATCCTCGGCATCGCCCGCCACGGCCATCTGCCGGGGCCGGACCTTCCGAAGGCGCGGATCCGCGCCGCGGACCGGGTGCTGGTGACCGGCACCAGCGACGCCGTGCGCAGGATGTATGAAAATCCGGGGCTGCTTGGCGTAGGCCAGACCCGGTCGCGCGCTTTCCGCCGCGATCGCGCGCCGATAGCGATTATTTCGTTGGCGGCGGTGGTGATCCTCGCCGCGCTGGACATTCTTCCAATCGTGATCGCCGCGATCATAGCGGTAGGGGTGATCCTCGCCACCCGCTGCATCGACGCGGAGGAGGCCTGGAGCTCGATCGACGGCGGCGTGCTGATCCTTATCTTCGCCATGCTCGCCGTGGGGATGGCGCTGGAGCATACCGGCAGCGCCGCTCTGGTCGTGCAATCGCTCGCTCCCTTCCTCGAGCGGGTCCCGCCCTGGGCGCTGGTCTTCGCCGTCTACGGGCTCTGCGTGCTGATGACCGAAATCATCACCAACAACGCGGTTGCGATCCTGGTGACGCCGCTGGTGATCGCGCTGGCCCGCGATCTGGGCACCGACCCGAGGCCGCTGGTGATCGCGGTGATGTTCGCGGCTTCGGCAAGTTTCGCCACGCCGATCGGCTACCAGACCAATACCTTGGTCTATGCGGCCGGCGATTATCGCTTTGTGGACTTCATCAAATTCGGGGTGCCGGTGACGCTGTTCGTAGCGCCGATGACCTGTCTGGCGATCCTCGCCTTCTACACGCTCTAGCGGCGTAGCTTCCCTAGCGGCGCGTGCCGATCAGCGTACCCTTGGTGCCGCCCTTCCAGAGCCGGAACTCGAAATCGGGAAAGCCGCGGCGCCAGCGGCGGGCGACAACCCGCTCGCCCGGGCGTGCCGCATCGTCGAGCATCACCACCCCACCGACGCTCATCCGGTTGAACAAGGCGGAGGCCGCGCCGCGGGTGAAAGGATGGATCGTCCAGGGCGGGCCGTCGATCAGCATGAAGTCGATCTCGTCGGGGAGAGGCCCATGTTCATACCAGAGGCCGGGCCAGCCACCGGGCGAGGGCACCAGCCGCGCCGCGCGAAGATCGGCGCTGAGGCCGTATTCGGACAGCCATTCGCGCGTCGCCCGGACGAAATCCTCATGCTGGTCGAAAGCAATATGAGTGCCGCCGCCGGCCATCTGCAGCGCACGGGCGACGACCAGGGTCGAAGCGCCGGCGCCGAATTCGACCACCACTTTGGGCTTCGCCTCGAGGATGTGATCGACGACCAGAGTGAGCAGGCCGACGTCGGCCTTCCAGCTGCCTAGATTGGGCAGGGCATCGTCGGGAAGGTTCAACCGCTGGAGCAACTCGCGCTTCTTCGCCTTGCTGCCGCCATAGAGGCTCTTGGCGAGCCAAGGTGCGTTCAAGGGCGCGAAGGCGAGGAAGACCGCCCATTCCTTCAGCGAGCGCTCACGCCGCGCCGAGGCATGCGCGTCGTGCGCGCGGGGGAGGATGCCGGTCGTCTCTCTCGAAGTCATGACTGAAGCCGTTGCATCCTCTTGTTAAAGCCCTCGGTCGGCAAAGGGATCACGCACCAGGATCGTGTCCTCGCGTTCCGGACTCGTGGAGACCAAAGCGACCGGGCACTGGATCAGTTCCTCGATACGCCTGATGTACTTGATCGCCCTGGCCGGAAGCTGCGCCCAGCTGCGCGCGCCGGCGGTCGATCCTGGCCATCCCTCGACCGTCTCGTAGATCGGCTCGACGGCGGCCTGATCGGCTGCATAAGCCGGGAAATGGTCGAGCGTTTCGCCCCCGAGGCGGTAGCCGGTGCAGATCTTTATTTCATCAAAGCCGTCGAGCACGTCGAGCTTGGTGAGCGCGATGCCGGTGACGCCCGAAACGGCACAGGACTGGCGGACCAGCACCGCGTCGAACCACCCGCAGCGGCGCTTGCGGCCGGTGACGGTTCCGAACTCGTGCCCGCGCTCGCCGAGCCGCTGACCGATCTCGTCGTCAAGTTCGGTCGGGAAGGGCCCCGATCCCACGCGGGTCGTGTAGGCCTTGACGATGCCGAGCACGAAGCCCGCCGCCGACGGCCCGAGGCCGGTGCCGCCCGCCGCGGTACCGGCGATGGTGTTGGACGAAGTGACGAACGGATAGGTGCCGTGATCGACGTCGAGCAGAACGCCCTGCGCGCCTTCGAACAGGATGCGCTTGCCGCGGTTGCGTGCGTCGTTGAGCGTCATCCAGGCGGGACGGGCGAACTGGAGTACGAAATCGGCTACTTCACGAAGATCCGCGGTCAGCCGTTCGCGGTCCACCGGCGGCTCGCCGAAGCCTGCGCGGAGCGCGTCATGATGCGCGCAGAGGCGGTCCATCTGCGGTCCGAGATGATCGAGATGGGCGAGGTCGCAGACGCGGATCGCGCGGCGGCCGGCCTTATCCTCGTAGGCGGGACCGATGCCGCGGCGGGTGGTGCCGATCTTGCCCTGTCCGCTCGCATCCTCGCGCAGCGCGTCGAGATCGCGATGGATCGGGAGGATCAGCGGACAAGTATCGGCGATCTGGAGCGTGTCGGGCGTGATGGAGACACCTTGGGCGCTGAGCTTCGAGACCTCGTCGCGCAGCGCCCAGGGATCGAGCACGACGCCGTTGCCGATGACGCTGAGCGTGCCGCGCACGATGCCCGACGGCAGCAGCGACAGCTTGTAGACCTGGTCGCCCACCACCAGCGTATGGCCGGCATTGTGCCCGCCCTGGAAGCGCACGACCACGTCCGCCCGGCTGGCCAGCCAGTCGACGATCTTGCCCTTGCCTTCATCGCCCCACTGGCCGCCGATTACGGTTACGTTCGCCAAGTCGCTCTTTCTCGAAAATGACCGGCAGCCTCTAAGGGCTGGAGCGGCGTGCGTCCAGCGATCAGAAGCGCAGCGGCCGCGCGATCCTGACGCCGGGGATGCTCTCGATCCGGGACAGGAGGTCGCGGCCGATCGGATCGTCGACGGACACCAACGCCACCGCCTCGCCGCCCGCGGCCCGGCGGCCAAGGTTGAAGGTACCGATGTTCACCTGGGCTTGCCAAGGGTAGTGCCGAGCCGGCCGATGAAGCCCGGCTGGTCGTCATTGACGATATAGATCATCTGGCCCGTCAGCTCGGCCTCGACGCGGATGCCGAAAATCTCCACCAGGCGCGGCGCAGCGTTGCCGAACAAAGTGCCCGCGACCGATTTTTCGCCCTCCGGAGTGGCGACGGTGACTCGGATGAGCGTGTGATAATCGCCCTCGCGGTCGTGCCGCACTTCACGAACGTCGAGCCCGCGCTCCTTCGCGAGGAAGGGCGCGTTCACCATGTTCACCGTGT
This sequence comes from Allosphingosinicella sp., assembly GCA_035553755.1. Taxonomy (GTDB): domain Bacteria; phylum Pseudomonadota; class Alphaproteobacteria; order Sphingomonadales; family Sphingomonadaceae; genus Allosphingosinicella. Next base: position 4,805 of record DATMJS010000158.1, on the reverse strand, counting down.
CCGAATAAACCTGCATCAGGCCCGCGAGCACCGCACCGGTGATGGGCTTCTGGTTCAGCTGCGCGGCCGCCCCTTCGACCTCGATCGACACTCCCGAAATGCCCCGCCCCTCCAGCTGGCCGACCAGCGAGCCCAGCTTCTGCGCCAGCTCCATATAGGGGCGGAGCTTGGGCGCTTCCTCGGCGGACAGCGAGGGCATGTTGAGCGCGTTGGTCACTCCGCCCGAAATGAGGAAGTCCGACATCTGCTCGGCAATCTGGATGGCAACGTTGACCTGGGCCTCGGTGGTAGATGCGCCGAGATGCGGCGTCGCAATGAACCCTGGCGTGCCGAACAATGGGTTGGCCTTGGCGGGCTCCTCCACGAAGACGTCGAGCGCCGCGCCCGCGACATGTCCGCTTTCCAGCATCTCCTTCAGCGCCGCCTCGTCGATAAGCCCGCCCCGCGCGCAATTGATGATGCGGACGCCCGCCTTGGTCTTCGCGAGATTCTCGCGGCTAAGGATGTTGCGGGTCTGCTCGGTGAGCGGCGTGTGGAGGGTGATGAAATCGGCGCGGGCGAGCAGCTCGTCCAGCTCAACCTTCTCGACGCCGAGATCGACCGCGCGCTCCGGCGTCAGGAACGGATCGTAGGCGATCACTTTCATTCGGAGGCCCAGCGCGCGCTCGGCGACGATCGAGCCGATATTGCCGGCGCCGATCAGGCCGAGGGTCTTGTTGGTGAGCTCGACGCCCATGAAGCGGTTCTTCTCCCACCTGCCGGCTTGGGTGGAGGCGTCGGCCTGCGGCAGCTCCCGGGCAAGCGCGAACATGAGGGCGACCGCATGCTCGGCGGTGGTGATCGAATTGCCGAACGGCGTATTCATCACCACGACGCCTTTGGCCGAGGCGGCCGAAATATCGACATTGTCGACGCCAATGCCGGCGCGGCCGACCACTTTGAGATTGGCCGCGGCGTCGAGCACCTCCCTGGTGACCTTGGTCGCAGAACGGATGGCCAGGCCGTCATAATCGCCGATTATGGCGATCAGCTCGTCTTTTGAGAGACCGGGCTTTTCGTCGACCTCCACCCCGCGCGCTCGGAATATCTCGGCGGCCTTGCGATCCATCTGATCGGAAATGAGAACTTTGGGCATTTTTCTTCCTATTTCGTCATTCCAGCGAAAGCTGGAATCCAAGCTGCGTCCTGGTGGGTGGCGAGGCCCATCCGGACCCTATCCTTCGCTGGGGTGACGGTTAGAGGCTCCGCGCCTGGTCAAAGGCCCAGTCGAGCCAGGGGCCGAGCGCCTCGATGTCGTCGGTTTCGACGGTCGCCCCGCACCAGATGCGAAGGCCCGGCGGAGCGTCCCGATAGCTGGCTATGTCGAACGCGGCTCCTTCGGCTTCCAGCAACGAAGCGATTTGCTTGACGAGCGCCGCCTGCCCGTCCGCACCGAGGCCGAGCCCCTCCGCGAACTTGAGGCAGACACTGGTGTTGGAACGGGTAGCGGGATCGGCGGCGAGATGCTCGATCCAGGGCGTGCGCCGCACCCAATCGTCGAGCGCTGCGGCGTTGGAGTCGCAGCGGGCGATCAGCGCGGAAAGGCCGCCGAGGCCCTTCGCCCATTCGAGCGCGAAGATATAATCCTCGACAGCCAGCATCGATGGCGTGTTGATGGTCTCGCCCCTGAACAGGCCTTCGATCAGCTTGCCGCCTTTCGTCATGCGGAAAATCTTTGGCAGCGGCCAGGGCGGCGTATAGCCTTCGAGCCGCTCGACCGCGCGAGGGCCGAGGATCAGCACGCCGTGGCCGCCCTCCCCGCCAAGCACCTTCTGCCAGCTGTAGGTGACGACATCGAGCTTGTCCCATGGCAGCTCCATCGCGAAGCAGGCCGAGGTCGCGTCCGCGATGGTGAGGCCCTCGCGCGCGTCGCTGATCCAGCCGCCGTCGGGAACGCGCACTCCGGAAGTGGTGCCGTTCCAGGTGAAGACCACATCGCTCGCCTGATCGACGGCGGCAAGATCGGGAAGCTCGCCATAGGGCGCTTTCACTACCCGAGCGTCCAGCCTGAGCTGCTTGACGGCGTCGGTGACCCAACCCTCGCCGAAGCTTTCCCATGCCAGCATTGTGACCGGCCGCGCGCCAAGCATCGACCACATCGCCATTTCCACCGCGCCGGTGTCCGAGCCGGGGACGATCGCAATCCGGTGCGTGTCAGGCACCTCGAGCACGTCGCGCGTCAGATCCAGCGCATATTGAAGCCGGGCTTTGCCGAGCTTGGAACGATGCGAGCGGCCGAGCGACCCGAGCGCCAGATGCTCGGGGCCCCAGCCCGGCGGCTTCGCGCAAGGACCTGAGGAGAAATGCGGCCGGTGGGGTTTGGTGTCCGGCCGTTCGCCGGTGGCGGACGCAGCTGTGGCGTCGGTTGCAGTGATCGTCATTGCTTCAACTCTCCTCGCAGAGAGCACGCGCCGCGTTGGGACGGCGTGGCCCGCCCCCGGCCTTAAAGGCGGAGGCGGGCCTGTCAACCGGCGATCACTGCTTGCGGTAGAGAACCTCGCCGCGGCGCGAGACGAGCAGCTTCTCGAACGTGGCCGGGTCGAAATAGGCTTCCACGCGATTGCCTTGGGGATCGGTGCCGTAGACCTCGTAGCAGCCGCCGTCGACCTTGGACTTGGTGACCTTCCAGCCTTGCTTGGTCAGCGCCTGGGTGAGGGCGGCCTGGCTCTTCCAGCTCTTCTGCGGGACCTTGCAGGTCATCTTGCCGGTCGCGGAAGCGGGCGCGGCAAGGCCGAGCGCGGCGGCGGCCATGGCAACGGGTACGAGATACTTCATGCTGTTTCCTCCTGATGGGGGGCTTGGGAACGAAATTCGAAGCGCCGGAGCAGCCGATAGAGCTGGAGCGCGGCCAGTGGGGCGAAATGGATCAGCGCTTCGGCTAAGCTGTCATGAATGAACATCCAATGGATGAGCGTCAGCAACGCAGCCGGATAGGCCAGCCGCTGCAGGCGCTTCCAGCCTGTCCTGAGCGCGCGCATCGCGGCATCGTTGCTGGTGAGCGCCAGCGGCAGCATCAGCAGGATCGCCGCCCAGCCGGTCCAGATGCCGAACGCGCCGATCTCCGCCAGCACATTCTCCAGCGTTTCCATGTCGAGCAGATAGAAGAAGAGGTGAAGGACCGAATAAGCGAATGCCGCCACCCCCAGGGCGCGGCGGCGCTGCACCAGCCAGCGTATCCATGACGCGCCCCGAGACAGCATCGACAACGGAGTCAGCATCAGCGCCAGGATGATGAAGCGCGCGGCCCAGACGCCGGTCGGGGCGATAAGATCGTCCGGCAGATAGACATCCTCTCCGAACCATCGCGGCAGGATGACCAGCGCGGGAATCGCGAGCAGAGCCCAAAACAGGGGCTTCGAATTCAGGATCCGCCGCATTCCGTCCATCGCCGAACACCTAGCATATTGCGAACGATTATCAATAGCGCATGTACAGCACGTTCCCGATGGCCAGAGGTTGCATTTTGATATGGGAGCGGCGCGATATTGCCGCTAAAGGCGTCCCAATGACCGATCCGCATCCGCCGAAGCGCGTATTCTATCCCGCCCGCGAAGAAGCCCAAGTCGCCAACCAGCAGACCTCCAGTCCGCAGACGGAGGACCCCGCCTATCGGCTCGCCTTCCAGGACTTGGAGTTCCTGCTGCGCGAGGATCTGCGGCCCGTCCGCTTCCAGCTGGAGCTGATGAAGCCCGAGCTGCTGATGAACGAGGCGAACATCGGCTCGACCTTCGTCTTCTACGGCTCGGCCCGCATCCCCGAGCCTGCCAAGGCCGACGCGCTGATCGCGGCCGCCTCGACCGATCAGCAGCGCCGGGTCGCCGAGCGGCTAAAGGCCAAGTCGAAATATTATGAGGAAGCGCGCAGGCTCGCCCGGATGGCGAGCCGCTGCGAGCCCGACGCCGAGGGCAAAAGGCAGTTCGTGGTCTGCTCGGGCGGCGGCCCTTCGATCATGGAAGCGGCGAACCGCGGCGCCTGCGACGAGGGCGCGGAATCGATCGGGCTCAACATCGTGCTTCCGCACGAGCAGCTGCCCAACCCCTATGTGACCCCGTCGCTGAGCTTCCAGTTCCATTATTTCTCGCTCAGGAAGATGCATTTCCTGATCCGCGCCCGCGCGGTCGCGATCTTCCCGGGCGGCTTCGGCACTTTCGACGAAGGTTTCGAGCTCCTGACCCTGATCCAGACGGGCAAGATCAAGCCGGTGCCGATCATGCTGTTCGGCCGCAAATTCTGGGAGCGGGTGGTTAATTTCGAGGCGCTGGTCGAGGAAGGCGTGATCGCCGTCGACGACCTCAATCTGTTCCGGTTCGTCGAGACTGCCGAGGAAGCCTGGGACTATGTCTGCCAGGCCTATGCCCATCACGAGGACCTGGTGCTCGCCAAATAGCCTTTCGGGCCAGTGCCTTGCCGGGAGATCGTCTCCCTACGCCTATTCGCCCTTGCCCTTGGCCTGGCCCTCGCGGCCGGAGGTGGCGGGAGCGCCTTCGCCCATCACTCGGCCTTCGGGCTGCTTGGCGGCCTCGCCTTCGGTGAGGACGGGCTCCTTCTCGCCCTTGTCAGCGGCGGCGGGCTGGCCGGCCGCTTCGGCGGCGGCCTCTGCGGGATTGGCCGCGGCGGCAGGAGGCGGCGGCAGCGGCAGGTTCGAGCCTTGGGCGTTCATGTAGACCATCAGGTTCGCCCGATCCTCGGGCTTGGAAAGGCCGGCGAAGGTCATCTTGGTCTGCGGCGCGAAGGTCTTGGGCGACTTCAGCCACTCGCTCATCGCT
>DATMJS010000157.1:0-11142 GCA_035553755.1 Allosphingosinicella sp. | reverse complement strand
GAGGAATATGGCGCGCTTCGCATCGTCGAAACCTGGGGCGACGACATCCCGGACGGGAAGCTCACCGATTTCCGCCGGGCCGTGAAGGCCGAAGAGGGGGAGAATGTCGTCTTCTCCTGGATCGAGTGGTCCGACAGGGCGGCGCGCGACGAGGCATGGCCGAAGATCATGGCCGATCCCGACATGCACCCCGACCACGGCAATATGCCATTCGACGGCAAGCGCATGTTCTGGGGCGGCTTCGACATGCTGCTCGACACCGCCGGCGAGCGCGTGCCGGCCTGACGCTCCGCTTTCAAGGAAAGGATTCTAAAGCCATGCCCAAGATCACTCCTTGCCTCTGGTTCGACGGCAATGCCGAGGAGGCGGCCAATTTCTACGTGACTTTGCTTCCCGACAGCCGGGTCGACGCGGTCCACCGCTCGCCCGCCGATTATCCGGCCGGCAAGGCGGGCGACGTGCTCACCGTTGAGTTCACCCTCGCCGGGCAGAAGTTCGTGGGCTTGAACGGCGGCCCCTATTTCCAGTTCAGCGAGGCCGTATCCTTCCAGATCCACGTCGATACGCAGGAAGAGGTGGAGCGACTCAGCAACGCCCTCTCCGCGGTGCCGGAGGCCGAGCAATGCGGCTGGGTGAAGGACCGCTTCGGCCTCTCCTGGCAGATCGTGCCGCGCGTGCTGACCGAGCGCATGGCCGATCAGGATCCGGAAAAAGCGCGGCGGGTGATGGAAGCAATGATGGAGATGAAGCGGATCGACATCGCCGCCATCGAACGCGCGTGCGAGGGGCAAGGCGTCAGCGCCTGACCGGGGAAGTTCGGTAGGGGCGGCAGCCGCACAGGCTGCCGCGCTGCCCTTGTTGCGCCGCAATATTGCGGTTATGGCCGCGGCTACATTCCTCTACCCTCGAAAGTTTGACTGAATGAGCCTCCGCAACGTGGCAATCATCGCCCACGTCGATCACGGCAAGACGACGCTTGTCGACCAGCTGTTCCGCCAGTCCGGCACCTTCCGAGACAACCAGCGCGTCGAGGAGCGGGCGATGGATTCGAACGACCTCGAAAAAGAGCGCGGGATCACCATCCTCGCCAAGTGCACTAGCGTCGAATGGACGCCCGAAGGCGCGGAGCCCGTGCGGATCAACATCGTCGATACGCCCGGCCATGCCGATTTCGGCGCGGAGGTGGAGCGCATCCTGTCGATGGTCGACGGCGTCATCCTGCTGGTCGATGCCGCCGAAGGGCCGATGCCGCAGACCAAGTTCGTGACCGGCAAGGCGCTCGCATTGGGCCTCCGCCCGATCGTCGTCGTCAACAAGATCGACCGGCCTGACGCCCGGCCCGCCGAAGTCCTCGACGAAGTGTTCGAACTTTTCCTCAGCCTCGAGGCAAGCGACGAGCAGCTCGACTTCCCGACCCTCTACGCCTCCGGCCGCGCCGGCTATGCGGGGACAAGCGACGACGTCCGCTCGGGCGACCTGACGCCGATGTTCAAGACCATCGTCAATCACATCCCCGCGCCCGCCGCCGATCCCGACGGGCCTTTCAGGATGCTCGCGACCCTGCTCGACCGCGATCCTTTCCTCGGCCGCATCCTCACCGGCCGGATCGAGAGCGGGCGTCTCGACGTGAACATGCCGATCAAAGCGATCGACGTGGACGGGAAGCTCGTCGAGGAAGGGCGCGCCACCAAGGTGTTCGCCTTCAGGGGCCTCGAACGCGTGCCGGTGGAGCAGGCGCAGGCGGGCGACATCGTGGCGATTGCCGGCCTCACCAAGGCGACCGTCTCCAACACCATCGCCGAGCCTGCGGTAGCCGAGCCGCTCGCCGCCCGTCCCATCGACCCGCCGACTTTGGCGATGAGCTTTGCGGTCAATGACAGCCCCTATGCCGGGCGTGACGGCGACAAGGTGCAGAGCCGAGTCATCCGCGAGCGGCTGGAGCGCGAGGCCGAGGGCAATGTCGCCATCCGCGTGACGGAAAGCGCCGGCAAGGACGCCTTTGAGGTCGCCGGCCGGGGCGAGTTGCAGCTTGGAGTCCTCATCGAAACGATGCGCCGCGAAGGCTTCGAGCTGTCGATCAGCCGCCCGCGAGTTCTCTTCCGCGACGGGCCGAATGGCCGCGAAGAGCCCTATGAGACGGTCGTGATCGACGTCGACGACGAATATTCGGGAACGGTCGTTGAGAAGATGGCGCAGCGCAAGGCCGAGATGACCGACATGCGCCCCTCGGGCGGCGGCAAGACGCGGCTGACCTTCTCGGCGCCCAGCCGCGGCCTCATCGGCTATCATGGCGAGTTCCTTTCGGACACGCGCGGCACCGGCATCATGAATCGCCTCTTCGAGAAATATGGCCCCTATAAGGGACCGATCCAGGGGCGGCAGAACGGCGTCCTGATCTCGATGGAGCAGGGCGAGGCGGTCGCCTATGCGCTGAACGCGCTCGAGGAGCGCGGTATCCTTTTCATCTCGCCGGGCGAGAAGCTCTACGAAGGCATGGTGATTGGCGAGAATGCCAAGCCGCAGGATCTCGAGGTGAACCCGCTGAAGTCGAAGCAGCTCACCAACTTCCGCGCCTCCGGCAAGGACGAAGGCATCCGCCTCACGCCGCCGCGCCGGATGACTCTCGAGCAGGCGATCGCCTATATCCAGGACGACGAACTGGTCGAGGTCACCCCCAAGGTGATCCGCATCAGGAAGCGCCATCTCGACCCGCATGAGCGCAAACGCGCTTCGCGCGCTGCCGCGGCGGGCTAGATTCTTTGGCGGAGGCAGGCCAGATACGCAGGATGCGTCCCGCATTCATGATCCTTCTGCTGACCCTCGCCGCTTGCGGAGAAGCGGTAAAGCAGGATCATTTCGCCAATCAGGCCACGGAAGAGGCGGCGGAAGCGCCGGCAATGAGCCCTGGCGAGTTCCCCGTTCGCATAGGCGAGCTCGGGCCCAATTTCCCGGCCTGCAGCGCCGCCGGAACCACCCGCAACGTCGATGCCGGGGAGACGCTGGCGGTGCGGGCGGCGCCGTTCGACAATGCCGAGGAGACAGGACGGATCGCGTCCGGCAGCCGGTTCCTCATCTGCAACCGTTCGCACGACCAGAAATGGTTCGGGATCGTCTACGACGAAGCGGAAAACGCACGCCGCTGCGGCGTTTCCGCCCCGGTCACCTCCGCCCGCGCTTATGAGGGACCGTGCCGCTCGGGCTGGGTGCTGAGCGCGCTGGTGAAGCTCACTGCCAGTGCGGAACAGCCCCAAATGGCTGATTCGGAAGGGGAATAGGGAGCTTCCATCCACAGTTTATCCACAATCTAACAGATTGAGATTGTGGCAAAATCGGCCAAGTTCCCCGTTTCACCTCATCACCCCAACGGTTCACCGCTGATCGGCGCCGCCTTCGTTGACCCGAATCGGCAAAACAGGCATTAACCATTCATCCCAAGAGCGGGGGCCAGCCGGCGCATGAGGCGCGCGGCGGCCAGCAAAAGACGGGGGCCGATCCGGATGCTTTCTGCATCCGCGGGGGTCAGCCAGCCGCATAGTTAAAGAGAGCCGATGATCAAATTTGCCCGTGCCGGCGGCATCGCCGCGGCTGTGCTTGCGCTCGCCGCAACCGCAACTCTCGCCGATCCGCTGAACGCCACCCAGATCGGTGTCGTTCCTCAGCAGGCAAGCTATCTCGACCACGCCACCGCGATGATCGACGACACCGCCTCCGCCGTCAATGTGATCGGCGACGTCGAGACGCTCACCGCCCATGTCATCAAGGCTGCCGATGCCGCGACGCCGCGGCCCCGCGCGCTTCCCGAACTGGTCGACACCTTCGCCGCCGTCGACGTGTCGGATGCCGAAGAGGATTGCCTCGCCAACGCCGTCTACTTCGAAGCGAGGGGAGAATCGATCGAAGGGCAGCTCGCCGTCGCCCAGGTCGTGCTCAACCGCGTCGCTTCCAAGAAATATCCGAACACGATCTGCGAAGTCGTAATCCAGAAGGCCCAGTTCTCCTTCGTCGAGAACGGCGTCATTCCCGCCGCGAACCGCGCCTCCAAGCCGTGGAAGAAGGCGGTCGCCATCTCGCAGATCGCGCTCAACAATCTCGATTCCAAGCTGTCCGATCAGGTGCTGTGGTACCACGCCGATTATGTAGCGCCGGTCTGGCGCAAGGCGCTCGACAAGGAAACCAAGATCGGCCTCCACATCTTCTACAGCTGATATACCGACAGGGGAGGGGGCGAGGGCCGGGTCAGCGATGACCTGGCCCTTTAATTTTGCGCTGCCTCCCGCAGCGTCCGGAAAGTGATCGAATAGCGCAGCTCCTCCATCGGCGCTATGCTGTGCTCCCATTCGGTCCGCGCCGCGCCTTGCAGCAGGTAGGCTGAGCGCGATTGGGTGAGCAGAGCGTATCGCTCCCAACCACTGTCCTTCTTGCGCCGGAAGCGCAGCCGCGCGGGCGCCAGCAGCGATATCCCGATCACGTCTCCGAACACCGGCCGGTCGCGGTGCCAGCCGATCCCCGCGCCCGGCGCATATTCGATGATCAATGCGTGGCTGAGCGCATCCGGATCGGCGCCGGCCAAATTCGCGGCCCGTTCGCGGACGGGCAGCAGATAATCAGGTATGGGATCGGCTTGCCTGAGGCCGCTGCCGTCAAAGGCATAATGCCAGCCGAAGGAGACGGTGTGCCTTTTCCCTTCGAAGCCGTGAAATTCGAAGTTGCGGAACGGCAGCGCGGCGAAGCGCTCCGCCAGACCGGCTTCCTCTTCCTCGGTCAGGAAGCCGGGCTGGTACTGGAGGCCCTCCGGAACATCGGGAGAGGCGAAAAAGCTGAGCTGGCGGGCCATGCGAATGCCAACGCTCAGGAAGCGGTTGAAGTTTAGCCTTCCCTCGGCCACACTTGACGCGACAGGGCCGCCCCGCCACAGAGCGGCTCCAATTTAAGCGGGAATGCAAAGTATGCTTATGAAGAAGCTGGCCGCCCTGGTGGCGGCATCGTCCCTTTCGATGGCGCCCCTCCCGGCGCTGGCGCAGCCGGTTCCGGCGGCGGAGCAGGTCGCGTCAATGGAAGGCGAGTCCGAACTGATGGACTCGGGTATCCTCGGCTTCCTGATCGTGTTCGGCGCCGGAATGGCCGTCGGCGCCCTGCTCTATTCGGTGCTCAAGGGCGGCGACGATGAGGAGCCGGTCAGCCCGTAAAGCATGCGCCGTCGGCGGGGAGGCACGCTAGCGCGTGAACCGCTCGCCCGCCTCGGCCTTGGCGACGAGCAGGTTCGACAGGCTGAAGTCTGGCCCCAGCCGCTCCTGCTGACGCTTCAGGCCTTCCAGGATTTTCGGTAGTCCTTCGGTGTCCGCCCAGAACATCGGACCGCCGCGATAGACCGGCCAGCCATAGCCGTAGACCCAGACCACATCCACGTCGGAGGCGCGCTGGGCCATGCCTTCTTCCAGGATCTTCGCGCCCTCGTTGACCATCGTGTAGAGCGTGCGCTCGATAATCTCCTGGTCCGGGATTTCGCGTTTCTCCACTCCCTCCTTGCGGCGGAACTCCTCGATCACCTCGGCTACCACGGGCGAGGGGGAGGGCGTGCGCTTCTCGTCATAATCGTAGAAGCCCGCGCCCTTTTTCTGCCCCCAGCGCTCCATCGCGCAAAGCTTGTCGCGGATATTCTCGATCCGGCTGGGGTCGCGGTGCCAGCCGATATCTACCCCGGCGAGGTCCGCCATCTGGAACGGCCCCATCGGCATTCCGAAGCCGACATGGACTCGGTCGACCTGTTCGGGCGTTGCGCCTTCGAGCAGCAGCCGCATCGCCTGCATCTGGCGAGGGATCAGCATGCGGTTGCCGATGAAGCCGTAGCAGACGCCCGCGACCACCGCGACTTTCCTGATTCGCTTGGCGAGCTGCATCGCCGTCATCAGCACGTCCGGTGCCGTCTTCGCCCCGCGCACCACCTCGAGCAGCTTCATGATGTTGGCGGGCGAGAAGAAATGGAGCCCCAGCACGTCCTCGGGCCGCGATGTCGAAGCCGCGATCTCGTCGATATTGAGATAGGAGGTGTTGGAGGCGAGGATCGCGCCCGGCTTCGCGATCTCGTCGAGGCGGCCGAACACCTCCTTCTTCACGTCCATATTCTCGAACACGGCCTCGATGACGAGGTCGCATTCGGCGAGGTCTTCAAGATTGAGCGTCGGCGTGAGCAGCCCCATCGCCTGCTCGACCTGCTCGACGGTCATTTTGCCCTTGGCGGCGCTTGCTTCGTAATTCTTGCGCATCACGCCGGTACCGCGATCGAGCGCTTCCTGCTGCTGCTCGACGATCATCACCGGAATGCCGGCCGACAGGAAGTTCATCGAAATGCCGCCGCCCATCGTGCCGGCGCCGATGACCCCGACACGGGCGATGTCGCGTGGGCGCGTGTCTTCCGGCAGCCCCTCGATCTTCGAAGCCTTGCGCTCGGCGAAGAAGAAATATTGCTGCGCGCGCGCTTGGGTCCCGCTCATCAGTTCCATGAAGAGCTGGCGTTCGGTCATCACGCCTTCGGCATAGGGCTTCTCCACCGCCGCCTGCACGGCCTTGATGTTCGCTTCGGGCGCATCGAAACCTTTCATCTTCTTCGCATTGGCTTTGCGGAATTCGTCGAAAATGCCCGGGTTCGCCCGCGCCTCGGCGAGCTTGTCGTCATTCTCGCTGGTCTTCGGGATCGGCCGCACGTCCTTCACTTCGTGGGCATAGGCGACGGCATGCTGTTCCAGATCCCCTTCGATCAATTTGTCGACCAGCCCGATCTCATAAGCTTCCTTGGCACCGATCGGAGTGCCGCTGGTGGTCATCTCCAGCGCCTTGTGGACTCCGGCGACGCGCGGCAGCCTTTGGGTTCCGCCGGCTCCCGGAAGCAGGCCCAGTTTCACCTCGGGCGTCCCGAGCTTCGCCGACGGTACTGCCACGCGATAATGGCAGGCGAGCGCCACCTCCAGGCCACCGCCGAGCGCAGTCCCGTGGATCGCCGCCACCACCGGCTTGGCGCATTGCTCGATCCGATCCACCACCATCGGCAGCATCGGCATCTGCATCGGCTTGCCGAACTCGGAAATATCCGCGCCAGCAAAGAAGGTCTGGCCTTCGCAGCGTATCACCACCGCCTTCACCGCCTCGTCGGCATCGGCTTCTTCGATTGCCTGCACCAACCCTTGGCGCACCGCGGCCCCGAGCGCGTTCACCGGGGGATTGTTCGACGTGACGATCAGCACGTCGCCATGGCGGGTGGTGGAAATCGGGCTCGTCATTCTGTTCCTCCGTCGGGCCGTCACGGGGACGTGCGGCCATATTCCTGATAATGTAGCGCTACCATTGTCGCTTGAGCAGCAGGTTCATGCGTGCGGTGGCGATCGGCTTCTTCCGGTCCTGCTGCCATGCCAGGCTCTCGACATTGGCGACGCGGTTGCCGAGCCGGACGATGGTGGCCGCCGCGAAAGTGTCATGCTCGGTTCCGCCGCGCATGAAATCCACCGTTACGTTGATCGGCTTGGCGGTCACTTCCTCCCCGCCCAGCGCGTGGTAGAGGGTACCGAAAGCGGCGAACTCCAGCAGCCCCGCGATGGCGCCGCCATGAAGGAAGCCCGGCCGCCCCACCACTTCCTGGCGGAACGGCATCACCCACAACAGCTCGCCTTCATCCGAACGGCGTGTGCTAAGGCCGAGCAACTCGGCATAGGGAGGAAGGCTGTCCATCAGCTCCTCTAACCGGCACCCGGATAGAAGGCGAGGTCCTCCGGCTCGTCTATGTCCCGGAGCGTCTCGCCGACATGCGAAGACCAGCCGAGCGCATCGATCTTCGCGATGGTTGCTGCGGCGACGGTGGGAGTGCTCCATTCGATGCCGCTGAAGATCGAAAGATCGCAGCGCCGCAGGCCGAGAAGGGCGTAGCCGCCGTCCGCGGCCGGATGGATGACGGCGTCATGCGTCTCCAGCCGGCGGCATGCTTCTGCAAGACGATGCGCATCGAGCTCCGGACAATCGGTGCCGATGAGGACCACGGCTTCGCCGCCACCGATCACGCGCTCGGCCGCGCGCGCCAGGCGTTCGCCGAGATCGCCCGGGCCCTGATCGGTAAGCTTCAGCCCGTCGGGCGCTTCCATGGTGCCGCTGAGGCACAGTTCCACTGGGCCGGTCTCCGCCGCCAGGGCTGCGCGGCAGGTGTCGAACAGCATGCGCCGCGCCAGCTCGGCCGCGCCTTCCGCGCCCAAGGCGGGAATGAGCCGGGTTTTCACCTCACCCGCCACCGGCGCCTTGGCGAAAATGACGATCCGCGTCACCCGCGCCGCCATGCGTGGTATCGCTCCGCCCAATCGAGCAGCCGCTCCGGCTTGTGCGCCTTCTTCCATTCGCCCGCGGCATATTTGTTGGCCTCGGCCATGGTCGGATAGGCGTGGATGGTGGCGAGAATCTTGTTGAGCCCGATCCCCTGCTTCATCGCCAGCACATATTCGGCGATCGTCTCGCCCGCATTCGCCCCGACGATGGTGGCGCCCAGGACGCGGTCCTTGCCCGGCGAAACCAGCAGCTTTACGAATCCCTTGTTCGCCCCTTCCGCCACCGCCCGGTCGAGGTGGGAGAGATCGTAGCGCACGACCTCCCAGGCAATCCCCTCCGCCCTCGCGCTCTGCTCGTTATGGCCGACATGGGCGACCTCCGGATCGGTGAAGGTCGTCCACGGCAGCACCGAATAATCGGTGCTGAATTTGCGAAAGCCGCCGAACAGCGCGTTCACCGCCGCATACCAGGCCTGGTGCGCGGCGAAATGGGTGAATTGATATGGCCCCGCCACGTCCCCCACGGCAAAAATGTTCGGGTAGAGCGTCTCCAGATAATCGTTGGTGACCATTGTCTTGTCCGCCTCGATTCCCAGCTCCTCCAGCCCATAGCCCTGAAGCCGTGCCTTGCGCCCGACCGCGACGATGATGTCGTCGAAGGGGAGGGGGAATTCCTTTCCGCCCGCCCGAACGATCAGGGTCCTGCCTTCGCAGCGCACCGCCTCGTGACCGGTAAGGACATTCACGCCCTCCCCCTTGAGGATCTCGGCGATCAAAGTGGAAACCTCCTCATCCTCCTTGGGAAGGATATGCGGGCCGGCCTCGACCTGCGTCACCTGGCTCCCCAGCCGTGCGAAAGCCTGCGCGAGCTCGGTGCCAATCGGGCCGCCGCCGATGACAACGAGCCGCTGCGGCGGCGCCTCGCGCTCCGCCAGCGCGTTCCACATCGTGTCGCTGGTGAGATATCCCGTTTCCTCAAGGCCCGGGATCGGCGGCACCAACGGCTCCGCGCCCGCCGCGATCAAGATCGAGCGGGCGGTGAGCCGCTCTCTCCCGTCGATCTCCACCGTCCAGGGATCGAGGATACGAGCATGGCCGATCCGCACGTCGACGCCGAGATCGGTGTAGCGCTCGACGCTGTCGGCGGGCTCGATCTCGCGGATCACCGCCTGCACCCGTTCCATTACCGCCTTGAAGCGGAAGCGGGGCTCCGAAACCTCTAGTCCATAATGGCTCGCGGTCCGCATCTCGTGCGCCAGCCGCGCCGTTCGGATAAGCGCCTTGGAAGGTACGCAGCCCGTGTTGAGGCAGTCGCCGCCCATCTTGTTGGCTTCGATGAGCGTCACCTTCGCCCGCACGGTCGCGCCGATATAGGCGGTCACCAGCCCGCCCGCGCCCGCGCCGATCACGATCAGGTTGCGGTCGAACCTGTGGGGCCTTTTATAGCTCTTGTAGACGCGCCGCCTGCGGATGCCGCCGATAGCGATTTTCGCGAGAATCGGGAACAGCCCGAGCAGCACGAACGATCCGATCAACGCAGGCGAGAGCACGTCCCCCGGCTCCTCGATCCGCGCCAGCTGCGTTCCCGCATTAACGTAGACGATGGTGCCGAGCAGCATCCCGATCCAGCTGACCAGTGCGAAGGTCACGAGCCGCATCGCGGTCAGCCCCATTGCCAGGTTGATGAGGAAGAAGGGAAAGACGGGGATCAGCCGAAGCGTGAGGAGATAGAAGGCGCCGTCCTTTTCGATGCCGCGGTCGATCGCCTCGACGCGGCGGGCGAACCGCGCCTTCACCCAGTCTCGCAGCAGATAGCGCGAGGCGAGGAAGGCGAGGCTCGCCCCGATGGTGGAGGCGAGAGAAACGATGACGGTGCCAAGGACGAGGCCGAAAATCGCCCCCGCCGCCAGTGTCATGACCGCCGCGCCGGGCACCGACAGCGCGGTCACGGCGACGTAAAAGAGGAAGAAGCCGCCAATAGCGAGCAGCGGCCGCTCTTCCACCAAAGCCGCCAGCTCCGCCTGCCGCGCCTTCAGGCTGTCGAGGGTGAGGTAAGCGACCAGATCGAGCAGGAAAAAAGCGGCCAGACCCACGAGGATGAGCAGCAGGAGGCCGATCTTGCCATAGCCGCGTTGTTGCATTGCCGCCCCTTTTGCACCGCTCCCGTAGAAGCTACCCTAGCGATAAAGGAGAGAAGCGATAGCCACCGCCCCCGCCCCGCAACGCTCGCCCTTTGTCGATCCCGCCGCTCGGCCGCTCGATCCGGCGAAGTTTCGCGATCCTTTGGTCACGGCCAAGGGCGAGCGCCGCGCCTCCGTGACGCTGGGGCGGCTGGAAACACTGTGGATCAACACCGGCACGCTCTGCAATCTTGCCTGCAAGAGCTGCTATATCGAAAGCTCGCCCACCAACGACGCGCTGACCTATCTCACCCTGGCGGAAGTAGATTCCTATCTGGATGAGGCTGAAATGTTGGGGGTGCGGGAGATCGGCTTCACCGGCGGCGAGCCCTTCATGAACCGAGACATGATCGGCATGCTCCGATCGGCCCTCCGCCGCGGCTTCGAGGTGCTGGTGCTGACCAATGCGATGCGGCCGATGCGGCGGTCCGAGGAAGAGCTGGAGGCGCTGCCTCGCGAGCGGCTGACGATGCGCGTCAGCCTAGACCATCATAGCGGGGCAATTCACGAGGCGGAGCGGGGGCGCGGCACCTGGGGCAAGGCCTTGGCTGGCCTGCGATGGCTTTCGTATCATGGCTTCCGCCTTGCGGTCGCAGGCCGCCGCCTGACCGGCGAAAGCGAGGAAGAGGCGCGTGCTGGCTATGCGCGCTTGTTCGAGGAAC
>DATMJS010000156.1:0-3296 GCA_035553755.1 Allosphingosinicella sp. | reverse complement strand
CAAAGACGGAGAGGCATGGGACTCCTCGAAAGTATCGACCGGCAGGCGCGGCCACGAGACTCCGGTGGGCACCTTCCCCATCCTCCAGAAGAAAGTGCATCACCGCTCCACGCTCTACGACAATGCTCCCATGCCCTACATGCAGCGGCTTACCTGGGACGGAGTGGCGCTGCACGCCGGCAATGTGCCTGGCTATCCAGCCTCCCACGGCTGCATCCGCCTACCCAAGGCTTTCGCGAAGAAGCTTTACGGCGTCACCGGCTTTTCCTCGACCGTGGTGATAGTGACCGACAAGCCCGTAGGCTCGGCAAAGGAAGCCCGGAAGCTGGTCTAGCTCTCTTGCGCGATCGCAACGGCCCGGAAGGCTGCAGAATCCGAGCGCGTCTTGCGGACATGACTACGAACCTGATCGCCGACAGCCTTCAGCGGCGAAACTGTCAGCCGTTCCCGCCCAAGCTCCGCCGGGCGATGATCATCGCCCCTACGATGCAGCCGCCGAACAGAAAGCCTTCGAGGGCGCCCGTGACGACCTGGCTGACAGGCCCGAAGCCAGTCTCGCCGAAAAGGCCGCTTATCTGATCCAGCCTCAGGCGGGAGCCGGGGAAGTGACGGGCGAGCAGATCCAGGCTGCCGCCCATCAGCCGACCCCCGAGGAGGGGGATGAGGATGCCGACCGCGCCTCCGACCAGGCCGGCGACAACGATGCTTCGGCGAAGCGAGAGGGATCGTGCGCCGCGGCTTGCCAGCCATGCCCCCGCGCCGACCGCGCCGCCGAGCAGCAGACCCTCGGCCGCACCGGTGATGTCTCCCGGCGACCGGCCGAGCAACAGGTTGAACGCGTCGACGCCGAGCAGCTTGACGACGCCGCCTACGATCATTCCCCCCAAGGCGCCGCCGACGATGCTCCAGTGGCGGGCGGAAGCGAAGCCCGCCGCGGCGATGCCGAAGCTTACCCCGGCCCCGCCCATCAACGCCGCCGCTATGGTGAGCCAGACGAGGACGAACAGCACCGAGGCCGCTCCCGTGCCGGGCTCAAGCGGCTGAGACGCTGCGGCGAAGCCGTAGAACAGGCCGCCGATAATGCCGGCGACGCCGGCGCCCATGGTCCCGGCCCCCCCGAGCAGCAGAAATTCCCGCCAGGACGAGAGAGCCTCCTGAGCCGGTTGCGCCGGAATGGACGTGCCAGAGCCTGGCGCGGCCGAAGGCCGGTCATCCTCCACCGATGCGACCGGAGCAATGAAACGGTAGCCGTGTTTCGGAACGGTCTCGATGAAGCGGGGGCGCGCGGCGTCGTCCCCGAGTTGCCTTCTAAGCGTCTTGATGCATTGGGTGAGCGCCTCGTCCGTGACCGGCACGCCCCGCCACACTTCGTCGAGAAAGCGATCCTTCGAGACGAGCTTCCCGGCCTCCCGCACCAGCAGCGCCAGCGCGTCGAGGTAGCGGGCATTGATCTCCACCGGCACATCGTCGCACCGGAGCTGACGGTCGCCGGTATCCAGCACGAAACGATCAAAACGGAAGGCGCCAGATATCATTTTTCAGCAAAACCTCAGAGATTGCTCATGCCGCTCACAGCCGGCTGGGCCAGATTGAATGCCTCATTCAAGCATGGAGGCAAGGCAATGGCAAAAGAAGCGCAAATCGGTGGCGGGCGGCGCGGTGTGCCGTGGAGGATAATCGGCTGGGGCATAGCGGCGCTTCTGCTGCTGCTGCCCCTGGTCGCGATGCAGTTCACCGGCGAAGTGAATTGGGACGAGACCGATTTCATATTTGCCGCCGTCGTGTTCGGCAGCATCGGCGCCGTGTTTGAACTCACTGTACGGATGTCACGCAATATCGCCTATAGGGCGGGCGTCGCCGCCGCGCTTGCGGCAGCCTTCGTGATCGTCTGGGCGAATGCCGCCGTCGGCATGATCGGCGACGGGGACAATCCCTTGAATTTGATGTTCGCCGGCGTGCTCGCCCTTGCCCTTCTCGGCGCCCTGTTCGCGCGCTTTCGGCCGGAGGGGATGGCCCGCACCATGGTGTTGGCGGCGATAGCGCAAGCCGCGGCGGGCCTCGTCGGGATGTCCACCGACGTGCGCGGCGGCATCCTTTCCGCTCTGTTCGCGGGTCTCTGGCTCCTGTCCGCCGCGCTGTTCGGGAAGGCGGCGCGCGACCAAAGGGGTGCGGACACGGCTCCGAACGGGTGAGCAATATCCAGCGCCGCTACGAAGTCAGCCAGGGCGACGAAGCGGGTCCGCGCCCTAGCGGAAGGGCGGTTCGTTGAAAGCGCGCAGCTTACGCGAGTGGAGGCGGCGGCTGTTGGCGCGCATGAGGTCGCAGGCGACGACGCCGATGCGGAGATGCTCGTCAATCGCACGCTCGTAGAAGCGGTTGGCCTGGCCCGGCAGCTTGATCTCTCCGTGGAGCGGCTTGTCCGAGATGCAGAGCAAGGTGCCGTAGGGGACGCGGAAGCGGAAGCCCTGGGCGGCGATGGTCGCCGATTCCATGTCGATGGCGACGGCGCGGCTCTGGTTGAACAGCAGGGCCGAGGAGGAATAACGAAGCTCCCAATTGCGATCGTCGGTGGTGACGACGGTGCCGGTGCGGAGGCGCCTCCGCAGCGCTTCCTCGTCCTCGCCCGAGACGATCAGCGCCGCTTCCTGGAGCGCCTGCTGCACCTCCGCGATGGCGGGGATGGGCACGGCAGGCGAGAGCACCGCATCGAGGACGTGGTCGTCGCGCAAATAGGCGTGGGCGAGCACATAATCGCCGATAGTCTGGCTTTCGCGAAGGCCGCCGCAATGGCCGATCATCAGCCACGCCTCCGGCCGGAGCACGGCGAGGTGGTCGGTGATCGTCTTGGCGTTGGACGGCCCGACGCCGATGTTGACGAGGCTGATGCCGGTGCCGTTCTCGGCGATCAGATGATAGGCCGGCATCTGGTGACGCTTCGAGGCGAAGTGGGCGATCAGCTGGTCGGCGTCGACATCCTCGTCGCCGGTGATGAAGACCCCGCCCGCCCCGGCAAGCGCGGTGTAGCGGCTCTCATCGTCGCGGACCTGCTCGACGGCCCAGCGCACGAAGGTGTCGACATAGCGCTGATAGTTGGTGAACAGCATATAGCGCTGGAAATGCTCGGGCGCGGTGCCGGTATAATGGTTCAGACGCGCGAGCGAGAAATCGACCCGGAGCGCGTCGAACAAAGCCAGCGGATGGGTAGCGTCGGGCGCCTGGATCCAGGTGCCGTTGGCGACCTCGTCGCCGATATGGGCGAGCTCGGGCGCAGGAAACCAGCGGGCGAGATCGGCCGC
>DATMJS010000155.1:0-18601 GCA_035553755.1 Allosphingosinicella sp. | reverse complement strand
AGTCAGTATCGTTTGGGTCAACATCCCACTTGTCGTTGTACCTAAAGTCGTTTCCCGTGTTGTAAGGCGGGTCTGTCAGGACGAAGTCCACCTGTCCGCGGTACTTGTACAGCGACACCATCGACTGAAGATTGTCACCCTCGATTACTAAGTTTGCCGCCTGTTCTGCCTCGGGACCGAAGGACAGGTTCGGCTCGATCTTCTGACAACGAGGGCGGACCCGACGCACGATCTGCCACGGAGGCGTCTCACCATGATAGTGCAGCCTGAGCGCGCCTTGCTCTTCGGCATCCCGCGTTAGCAACAGGCGTATCAGATCTTCGCGGGAGAATGCGTCGTAGTTTGGTTCTGCCGTCACCTCACATCTCCCTTATCCACGGCAAGAACATATAGGGAACACGTGTGCATTGGAAGGGACTTTCGTGATTCTAGATCAAGCGCTTCCTCCCTCTTAAGTGGCGGTACGGCCAATCCGCAACAGCGGTGGATCAACCCAATGAAAAAGGCCGGAGCTTACGCCCCGGCCCGTTCGAAAAACCTGGATCCTGGATCAGGTCCTGAATGGAATTCAGCCTATTTGCTGAGCTCGACCTGCTCGAATTCGAGCTCGACGGGAGTCGCGCGGCCGAAGATCGAGACCGAGACCTTGACTCGGCCCCTGTCGAAATCGAGCTCCTCGACGATGCCGTTGAAGCTCGCGAACGGGCCTTCGAGCACCTTGACGCTGTCGCCGATCTCATAATCGACGCTGATCTTGGCTTTGGGCGCGGCGGCGGCGGCTTCGTCCTTGGTGTTGAGGATTCGCGCCGCCTCGGCCTCGCTGATCGGCTGCGGCTTGCCGCTCGAGCCGAGGAAGCCCGTCACCTTGGGCGTGTTCTTGACGAGGTGGTAGACGTCGTCGTTCATGTTCAATTTGGCGAGCACGTAGCCGGGGAAGAACTTGCGGTCGCTCGTCACCTTCTTGCCGCGGCGGACCTCGGTCACCTTTTCGGTCGGGACCTCGACCGCCTCGACCAGTTGGTCGAGGCCCATTCGGGTCGCCTCCGACATGATCGCGTCGCGGACCTTGTTCTCGAAGCCCGAATAGGCGTGGATGATGTACCAGCGGGACATGACGTTCCTTGATTGCCTTTAGGAGAGGAGCCCGAGCAGGGCCTGGACGATGGTGCTGAACGCCGAATCCACCCCGAAGAAGAAGATGCCGAGCAGAGTGGTCATGATCAGCACCATGATCATGGTGGTCACCGTCTCCTTGCGCGTCGGCCAGACGACCTTCGCGGTTTCGGCGCGGACCTGCCGGAAGAACTCGCCTGGATTGACCTTGGCCACGCTTGCGTCCTCATCTTGCGGGCAGCGGCCCGGGACCGGGTAAGGCCGGTGCCGGGCAGATGCCGATGTAATGCGAAGGAGGCGAAATAGCGAGCGCGGAAGCGGAAGGCAAGGGGCCGTCCGGGAATGAATCCCGGGACGTCGAACGCGGCGATGGCCGCGCCGGCCCGGCCGTTCGCAACGTTTCTGCGGCGGGCGCCGGACAACTTCCCTATCCGGCTTTGCCCGGCGTGGCAGGAGTGGAGGGACTCGAACCCACGGCCCTCGGTTTTGGAGACCGATGCTCTACCAGCTGAGCTACACTCCTAGAGCCGGAGACCGCGAGTTAGCCGCGCGGTCCCCTCCGCGCAAGGGGAAATGGGTGGTCGGCAGGCGATCAGGCGGCGGCCGCGGCGGCCTGGTCGGCGGCGAGCAGGGACTGGACCTCATGCGCGGCAACGGGATCGGAAACCCGGTAGCCTTGGACCCTGTCGCAGCCGAGCGCGCGGACCATTTCGAGCTGCTCGTCGGTCTCGACCCCCTCGGCCACAGTCTTCATGCCGAGGCTCCCCGCCAGCGCGATCACCGCCTTGATGATGGCGCCGCTCTCCGGATCGCTGGCCGAAAGCTCCCCGACGAAGCTCCGGTCGACCTTCAGAGTGTCGAAATTCGCCTCCCTCAGATAGCCAAGCGAGGAATAGCCGGTGCCGAAATCGTCCATCGCCAGCCTCACCCCCAGGCTGCGGATTTGCTGGAGCACCTTGCGGGTCTGCGGAGTGACGTCGAGGAACACCGTTTCGGTGATCTCGATCTCCAGCCGGTGCGGTTCGAGGCCGGGCTGGGAAAGCGCCGAGACCAGAGCCAGCATGAAGCCGGGCTCCTCGAGCTGGCGCGGCGACACGTTGACCGCGACCGAAATCGATTTCGGCCATTTGGCGGCCTCGGCGCAGGCGGTGCGGAGCGCCCAGTCGCCGATGCGGCCGAGCAATCCGGTGTCCTCGGCTATCGGGACGAAGCGGACGGGTTCGATCGCACCGAGGATCGGGTTGGTCCAGCGGAGCAGGGCTTCGAAGCCCATGATCCGCGACGTGGCGGCGTCGACCACAGGCTGGTAGACGAGGGTGAATTCGTCGCCTTCCAGGGCCGAGCGCAGCGCCAGCTCGATCCGGCGCCTTTCCTCAGCCTCGGCATGGAGGGAAGGCTCGTAGAAATGGACGCTGTTGCCGCCGTTGTCCTTCGCGCGGTAGAGCGCGAGGTCGGCGTTGCGGATCAGTTCCTCGACCGAGCCGCCGTCCATCGGCCCGAGCGCGACGCCGATGCTGGCGCCGACGAAGAGGTGCTGGTCGTGATAGAGGAACGGCTCCTTCATCGCATCGACAATGGCCTGGCTCAGCGCCATGATGGCCTTCCTGTCGCCGGCCCGCGGGATAACCAGCGCGAACTCGTCGCCGCCGATCCGGCCGACCGTCATGCCCGGCGAAAGAAGGGGCGCAAAGCGCGTCGAGACCTGCTGGAGAAGGTGGTCCCCGGCGATATGGCCGAGGGAATCGTTGACCGTCTTGAAGCGGTCGAGGTCGATAAGCAGGATCGCGCACTGGCGGTTGTTCGCCCGCGCCTGCGCCAGGGCAAGCTCGAGTTCTTCGGTCAGCTGGAGCCGGTTCGGAAGCGCGGTCAGGGCGTCGTGGCGGGCCATATGCTCGATGCGATCGGCGGTCCTCCGCGCTTCGGTGACGTCGGAGCCGACCCCTCGATAACCGAGGAAGCGGCCTCGGCCGTTGAAGCGGGGACGCGCGGAAAGCTCGATCGACCTGGTGCTGTCTCGTCCGGCGATCGGGACGATGAACGCGGTAAAGGCCTCCCGCCTCTCAAGATTGGCGCGGATCGGATGGGACGGTTTGCCCCTCCCGGCATCGCCCGCCCGCTGGCGCGGCAGGAGGTCGAGCAGCGACATGCCCTCCAGTTCGTCGGCACGCCGGCCCACAGCCCTCGCGAAGCGGGAGGAGACGTTCTGCAGGCAAAGCTGGCTGTTTGTCTGCCAGAGCCAGTCCGCGCCGCTATTCTCATATTCGCGCAGCAGCAGGCTCACTGTCTCCGAGCGCTCCTCAAGCGCCAGTTCGATGCATTTGCGCCGCATGAAGGCGCGGCCGTTGGCCAGGATCGTCAGGCACAGCGCGCCCACATAGATCGGGCCGACAATCGCCATCAGCTGGGATGGGCCGCTGGCGAGCATGTTGCTGGCGGCGCCGCCCAGAACGAGCACGAAGGCCATGGCCGCGGAAGGGACGGTTGCGAAGATGAAAGCGGCTCCCGCCATCATGCTGACGATCGCCAGCCAGATGGCGAGCTGGGCAGAATGGTCGACCCCGCCAAATACGTGAGCAGCCGGGGCGGCCCAGAGACAGGCGAAGACGATGCCATGATAGGCGGCGCGGTCGATCGCCGCGCGGGAGACGGAACGGAGCTCCCGCTTGCGCCATTTCCAGAGAATGCAGGCGGCAAAGCCCATCAGGGTGATCAGGCTTAGCAGCCAGATCGCCAGATGCGCCCTCGGCACCTGCCCGTCGAGCATCGTCACCATCAGCAATGCGCTCAGCGCCTGGCCCCAGAAAGCGAAGGGCATCACGCGCCGCATCGCGGCAAGCTGCGACGCCCGCACACGGCCCCAGCCCCGGCGTCCCGGAGGCGCGGCGCGATTGAGGATGACGCGCCAGTCAAGCTTGGGCAGGGAAATGTCGCTCATGGGCCTGTCGCGAGGATAGGCCCGAAGCGTTAGTGAAGCGTTTACTTCGACGCTCTTTTAAGCGGCTATATCGTAGGGTTGGATTTCGCCCGAAAGGTAGAGGTTGCGGGCCTTGGCACGGGAGAGCTTGCCTGAGCTGGTGCGCGGCAGGGTGCGCGGCGGCACCAGTTCGACCACGCAGTTCATGCCGGTGATCGAACGGACCCGTTCGCGGATCTCGTTGCGCAAACGGCTGCGCTCCGCGGTGTCGGAGGTGCGGCACTGGACGAGGACGGCCGGAGTCTCCTCCCCGCCGGGGGTGGTGATGGAGAAGGCGGCGATGTCGCCCGCCTTGAAGCCGGGAAGCTGCTCGACCGCCCATTCGATATCCTGCGGCCAGTGGTTGCGGCCGTTGATGATGATCATGTCCTTGGCGCGGCCGACAATGTAGATGTAGCCTTCGGACAGATAGCCCATGTCGCCTGTGTCGAGCCAGCCGTCCGCATCGAGGCAGGCGGCGGTCGCCTCCTCGTCGCGGAAATAGCCGGACATGACCGAGGGCCCCCGGCAATAGACCTTGCCGATCGCGCGGTCGGGGAGCTCGCGCCCGTCCTCGTCGCGGATCGCGATCTCCATATCCTTGACCGCCTTGCCGCAATTGACGATCGAGCGGAAACGCTGCGGCCGGTGCCGGTCGGCTTTGCCGCCCCCCGCGAGCAGATTTTCCTCGACCAGCTCGACAACGATGCCTTCGCCGGGAGGCATGATCGACACCGCGAGCGTCGCCTCGGCGAGGCCGTAGCTCGGAAGGAAGCTGCTTGCCTTGAAGCCGGCATCGGCGAAGACGTCGACGAAGGCTTGCATGACATCGGGCCGGATCATGTCCGCGCCGTTGCCGGCGACCCGCCAGCGCGACAGGTCGAACCGTTCGGACACATGGGTCTGGCTCGACACGCGCCGTGAGCAGATGTCGTAGCCGAAGGTGGGCGAATAGCTGAGGGTGGTGCCCTCGTTGCGGCTGATGAGGTCCAGCCAGGCAAGCGGGCGGCGCGCGAAATCCTCGGTCTTCAAGTAATCGGTCGAAACCTGGTTGGCGACCGGCGAGAGCAGGCAGCCGACAAGGCCCATGTCGTGATACCAGGGCAGCCAGGAGATGCAGCGGTCGGTTTCGATCACCTCCATGCCGTGGCTGTGCGCGGCAAGGTTGTTGAGCAGCGCGCGGTGCGTGACCGCGACGCCGTGCGGGAAGCGGGTCGATCCGCTCGAATATTGAAGGTAGGCGATATCGTCGGGTTCGGCCTTGGGCAGCGGCACCTCGCTCGACGGCCGCTCGGCAAAACTCTCCCAGGCGATGCCTTCGCAGCCCACCGTCTCGGCCGCGGCGCCCGCCATCGAGGCGAGCTCGGCCGGATAGAAAAGAAGCTTGGGATCGGAGCTTTCAAGCTGGACCGAGAGCTGGTCGATATAGCTGTCGCGGCCCCCGAACGAGGTCGGCAGGGGCAGCGGCACCGGCCAGGCGCCCGCATAAACGGTGCCGAAGAAGAGCGCGGCGAATTCGGCGCCGGTCTCGGCGATCAGGGCCACCCGGTCTCCGGGCTGGACGCCATGTTCGATAAGAGCTGACGCAGCCTTCAGCGCGTCCTTGCGCAGCTCGCTGAACGGGTAGGACCGGGTGAGCACGCCTCGCGGATCGTGGAAATTGAGGCCACGTTTGCCCTTCGCCGCATAGTCCAGCGCCTCGCCCAGCGTACCGAAATCGGAAAAGCGGCGCGGGAGATCGTCCAGAGTGGGGGTGGGGACCGGCGCGACGCCAGGACTCGTCCTGGCTGTGGCGAACTTGCCTTCACCTGTTTGCTGCACGTGGGATGATCCTTAAGCTGTGGTCGGAAGAGCGGCGAACGCTGTCCAGCCTCGGCCGTGGCCTCGGGACGCGTTCATATTCCCGGCTGACTGTGGCACAATGATGGCGCGTGAAACCTGAACGTAACAAAAAGCCCCGGCCGCCGCTGGATGAAGCAGCGTTGGAGCGACTCGCCCTCTTCTACGCCGGACGCTACGCCACCACGAGGGCGAAGCTGCGATCCTATCTCGCTCGGAAGGTCAGGGAACGGGGCTGGACGGGGGACGGGCAGCCTCCGATCGAGACAATGGTCGATCGCTTTTCGGAGCTCGGCTATGTCGACGATCGTGCCTTTGCGTCCGCGCGCGGGGCGGCGCTTCAGCGCCGGGGCTATGGCGAGCGGCGGCTCGACCAGGCGCTCCACGCCGCCGGAATAGAAGCGGAGGACGCCGCAGAGGCGCGGGAGCAGGCGCGCAGCGGCGCTTGGGAATCCGCGCTGCGTTTCGCCGAGCGCCGGCGGATCGGCCCCTATGCGGCGGAAGCGCCCGACCGCGAGGCTCGGCAAAAGGCGTTCGCGGCCATGATCCGTGCCGGCCATCCGATGGAGCTGGTCCGCAAATTGCTCGATTGCCGCGCCGGAGAGGTCCCAAATCCGGACGAGCAGTAAAAATCCTTCAGTAACAGTTCACAATTGGGCGGAAGCCATGATACTCCTGTCGGCACAACAGTGGGTGTGCGTTTCGATGAGTATGCGTGGGGATATGCTCGCCGACCAGGATCCGGCTCCCCGGCACCAGGGAGACGAGCCCGCGCGCCCGGACGACGAGGCGCTCATCAAGGTCACCGGGCGGATGAAATGGTTCGACGCGACCCGCGGCTTCGGCTTTCTCGTCAGCGAGCAGGTGAAGGGCGATGTGCTGGTCCATTTCAGCGTGCTCAAAGAGCATGACCGCCGCAGCCTCCCCGAAGGCGCGATGGTCGAAGCTTTGGTGGCCGAGCAGGATCGCGGGCTCCAGGCGCGCAGGATATTGTCGATAGACCTCAGCCACGCCGTCATGCCCGATCCGGTGCAGTCGGTGAAAAGCAGCGCTGAAAGGGTAGACCCTGCCGCACTGATCGAGGAAGCGGGCGAATTCGAGCCGGTGCGGGTCAAATGGTTCAACCGGCTGAAGGGCTACGGTTTCGTCGTCCGCGAAGGGGAGGAGGACGAGGATATCTTCGTTCATATGGAGACGGTGCGTCGCGGCGGCCTCTCCGATCTTTTGCCCGATCAGCCGCTTAACGCGCGGATAGCGCTTGGCCGCAAAGGACCGCTTGCGGTAAAGATCGAGCCGAGATGATTGCAAAACGTATGATCATGGCGGCGGCGCTGGCCGCGCTGCTCGCGGCCTGCGGCGCCGGCCCCGAAGCCGGGGCGCAGACCGCACGAATCTCCGCCCAGACCGGGCTGCAGGTCGTTCCGCTGCAGATTCGCAGCGGCGGCAGGATTCATCAGTTCAGGGTCGAGGTGGCCGCGACCGAAGAGCAGCAGGCGCAGGGGCTGATGTTCGTCGAGCGGCTGGGGCCGAACGAAGGCATGGTATTCCCCTTCGTGCCGCCGCGTCCGGCCAGCTTCTGGATGAAGAACACGCTCATCCCGCTCGACATGATTTTCGTGCGGCCGGATTGTTCGATCGCCAAGATAGCGGTCAACACCGTGCCGCAGTCGCTGGA
Source organism: Allosphingosinicella sp. (assembly GCA_035553755.1). Lineage (GTDB taxonomy): Bacteria > Pseudomonadota > Alphaproteobacteria > Sphingomonadales > Sphingomonadaceae > Allosphingosinicella. The sequence continues at coordinate 11,021 of DATMJS010000155.1, read as the reverse complement.
CCCGGTCGCCACTGAGGAATCGGTCGCCGCCGTGCTAGAGATCGCCGGCGGCCGCTCGGTCGAGCTCGGCATTAACGAGGGCGACTGCGTCAGCTGGCCGGGCGGGCCGGCGCTCCGCGGCTAAGCGGCGGCCTTAGAAGGCTTGCGCGCCACCCGGCACAGGCGCTAGGCGCAGCTTCATGGGTTTCTTCAAGAAAATCTTCACCTGGTGGGACGGCCCGACGCTCGGCACCAGCCTGTTCATCTGGCGCAATGGCGTGAAGGTTGGCACCGACCATCTCGGCAACGTCTATTACCGCTCCAAGAAGGGCGACCGGCGATGGGTCGTCTATAACGGGTCCAACGACGCCAGCCGGATTCCGCCGGACTGGTACAGCTGGATGCACCACCAGATCGAGGATGTCCCCGACAAGGCGCTGCCGCCGCCGCCCAAGTTCCTGAAGGAGCCGACGCCGAACCTTACCGGGACGCCGCACGCCTATCGTCCGTCCGGAGCGCTCGAACGCGGCGGTCAGCGCCAGGCGGCCAGCGGCGATTATCAGGCCTGGACGCCCCAATAAGCATGCGGCGACTGCCCCTCGCAGCATTGACGGCCCTCGCGGCGCTTGCCGCCTGCGACCAGCGTCCCCAGCCGCAGCCGAAGGCCAAGGCCGTGGCCGAGCCAGAACCCGACACGGTCGATATCCCGCAGAATGTCGAGGCGATCGCGCCCGGCACCACGCCGATGGCGGAGCGTGTCGCGGTGATCGGTCTCCTCAACAAGCGCAACGGCATCTCGCGCGACCTGACGATGAGGCCCGGCCAGGCGATCAGCGCCGGCGACGTGATCGTGCGCCTGCGCGCTTGCGAGACGACCGCGCCCTGGGAGATCCAGCAGCTGACCGGCGCCTTCGTCCAAGTCGACGTGCGCAACCTGCAGGGCCAGTTCCAGCGGGTCTTTTCAGGCTGGCTCTACAAGGAGACGCCCTCGCTCAACGTCGTCGAGCACCCGGTTTACGACGTTTGGCCCAAGAGCTGCGCGATGACGCATCCGGAAGCGGGCGGGTCGACCGTGCGCGAAGGGTCGGCCCCGAGCAGCCGGTCGAGAGCGCCGAATTCGGCTCCCACCGCTCGGCGGCGGCCTGCGGCGCCGTCCGCGGCCGAGCCCGCCGCGCCGCCCGCCCCTTCGGGCGCGCCCGACGACAGCGCCGAGGCCAACAGCGCCAGATAATCCTGCTGGTCTATCTCGACCGCGCCGAGGCTTCGGAGATGCTCCGTCATGAACTGGCAGTCGAGCAGGCGATAGCCGCCCACCCGGAGCCGCGCCACCAGCCAGGCGAGCGCCACTTTGGAGGCGTCCTTGCGGAGCGAGAACATGCTCTCGCCGAAAAAGGCGGCGCCGAGCTTGACGCCATAGAGGCCGCCAACCAGCTCGCCCTCCTGCCAGCATTCGATCGAATGGGCATGGCCGCGCTCGTGAAGGAGGATGTAGCTCGCCTCTATCTCTTCGTTGATCCAGGTTTCGTCCCGGCGCGCGCATTCGCGCACGACCCCCGCGAAGGCGGTGTCGCGGGTGACCTCGAAGGCGCCGTGGCGGAGGGTCTTGCGGAGCGAGTGGGAGAGGCGGAAACGGTCCAGAGGGAGAATGGCCCGCCTGCGCGGCTCGACCCAATAAACCTCGTCCGCGTCGCGGCTGTCGGCCATCGGGAAGACCCCGATCGAATAGGCGCGGAGCAGCAGGTCCGGATCAAGCACGGCCATGGCGGACGCTTGGCGAGGCAAGCGATTCCGGTCAACGCCTAACTATATTATTTCCCGAACCACTTCCTGGGGTCGGCAGAGGCGGACGCCTTTGTCGGTTTCGACGATCGGACGGTTGATGAGGATGGGGTTGTCGATCATCGCCTCGAGGATGGCATTGTCGCTGACGGGGCTGTCGACGAGGTCGAGATCGCGGGCGAGCTGCTCCTTGGCGCGGAGGCCCTCGCGCGGGGATATGCCGGCCCGTTCGTAGAGCCGCCGCAGCTCCTCTTTCGACGGCGGCGTCTTCAGATATTCGATCACCGTCACGTCGACGCCTTCCTGCTGCAATATCTCCAGCGTCTTGCGCGACGTGCCGCAGGCGGGATTGTGGTAGATGGTGGCCTTCACTTCGCGGCCTCCCCCTCGCCTCGCGCCAGCCACTCTTCCAGCCATTTGATCGTATACTGCCCTTCCCGGAATTCAGGGTCGTCGATCAGCTTCTGGTGGAGGGGGATGGTGGTCTTCATGCCTTCGATGACGAACTCCTCGAGCGCCCTCCTGAGGCGCATGATGCAGCCTTCGCGAGTCTTGCCGTAGACGATCAGCTTGGCGATCATGCTGTCGTAATAGGGCGGCACCTTATAGCCGACATAGAGACCGCTATCGACGCGGACGTGCATGCCGCCGGGCGCGTGGAAGCCCTTCACCGTGCCGGGCGACGGGGCGAAGCTCTTCGGGTCCTCGGCGTTGATCCGGCATTCGATCGCGTGGCCGACGAACTCGACTTCGTCCTGGGTAACCGACAAGGGGTTGCCCTCGGCGATCCGGATCTGCTCGCGGACCAGGTCCATGCCGGTGATCATCTCGGTCACCGGGTGCTCGACCTGGAGCCGCGTGTTCATCTCGATGAAGTAGAATTCGCCGTTCTCATAGAGGAATTCGATCGTTCCCGCGCCGCGATACCCCATATCGGCCATAGCCTTGGCGACGATGCCGCCCATGCGGTCGCGCTCGGCCGGCGAAAGGACGGGCGAGGGGGCTTCCTCGAGCACCTTCTGGTGACGGCGCTGGAGTGAGCAGTCGCGCTCTCCGAGATGCACGGCATTGCCCTTGCCGTCGCCGAAAATCTGGAATTCTATGTGGCGCGGATCGCCCAGATACTTCTCCATATAGACGGTCTCGTCGCCAAAGGCGTTTTTCGCCTCCGTTCGCGCCTGCATCATCTGCGCCTCGAGCTCGTCTTCGGAACGCACCACCTTCATGCCGCGTCCGCCGCCGCCGGAAGCCGCCTTGATGAGGACGGGATAGCCGGTTTCAGCTGCAACGGCCTTTGCTTCCTCGATGCCCTCGACCGGCCCGTCGGAGCCCGGCACGAGCGGAAGGCCGAGCTTCGCCGCCGTGCGCTTCGCCTCGACCTTGTCGCCCATCACCCTGATATGTTCGGGCTTGGGGCCGATCCAGATGATGTTGTGCAACTCCACGATCTCGGCGAAGCGGGCGTTCTCGGAAAGAAAGCCGTAGCCGGGATGGATCGCATCGGCGTGGGCGATCTCGGCCGCCGAGATGATGTTGGGGACGTTGAGATAGCTCTCCCCCGCCGGCGGCGGACCGATGCAGACTGCTTCGTCGGCGAGGCGGACGTGCATGGCGTCGGCGTCCGCAGTCGAATGCACCGCGACCGTCCTGATTCCCATTTCGTGGCAGGCGCGGTGGATGCGGAGCGCGATCTCGCCGCGGTTAGCGATGAGGACCTTCTTGATCGCCATTATTCGACGATCACCAGCGGCTGGTCGAACTCAACGGGCTGGGCGTTTTCGACCAGCACCTGGCGGACCGTGCCTGCGCGCGGCGCGGTGATCGGGTTCATCACCTTCATCGCCTCGATGATGAGCAAAGTATCGCCCGCGCCGACCTGCTGGCCGGGGGAGACGAAGGGCGGAGCGCCCGGTTCGCCCGAAAGGTAGACGGTTCCCACCATCGGCGACTTGACCGCGCCCGGATGACTGGCGGGGGAGGCGGGAGGCGCTTCCGGGGCGGGCGCGGGAGGAGCGGCTGCGGCAGGCGCGGCCGGAGCAGGAGCGGCGGGAGCCGGCGCGAAAGCCGCGGCAGGCGCGGTGACCTGGCGTTTGACGACGATGCGGCGCTCGCCGTCCTGGACCTCGATTTCGGAAAGATCGCCCTCGTTGAGCAGATCCGTCAGCTGGCGCACCACATCGGTGTCGACCCGCATCGCCCCATTGGACGCCGTCTTATCGACCATTGAAACCTCTTTCCCTGTTGCGCCGCGCTCTGTCAGAGACGGGCGGCGGCGTCCAGAGCCAGCTGATAGCCGAGCGCTCCGAAACCGGCGATGGTTCCCTTGGCGACCGGCGCGATATAGCTGCGGCGGCGGAAGCTCTCGCGGGCCTGCGGGTTCGACAGATGAACTTCGATCACCGGCGTCGCGATCGCCTTTACCGCATCGTGCAGCGCGACCGATGTGTGGGTATAGGCGCCCGCGTTGAGGATCACCGCCTTGGCGCCCGCCGCCTGCGCCTCGTGCAGCCAGTCGACGAGATGCCCCTCATGGTTGGACTGGCGCATGTCGATGGTGAGCCCCAATTCGCGGGCGCGGTCCTCCAGCGCTCCGGCTATGTCATCGAGCGTGTCGCTGCCGTAAATTTCGGGCTCGCGGGTTCCGAGCAGGTTGAGGTTCGGGCCGTTGAGCACAAAGATGATGGGTACCGTCGCCATGGAGACTCCCTATATGGCGGGGACACAGATCACGCAAAGGCAAGAAGAAAGATGCACGAGGACGGCACCGCTTCGATCAGGGTCAACGGCGAGCACCGGCGCGTCCGCGAGGGCATGACCATTGCCGAGCTGGCGCTGGAGCTGGGGCTGGAGCCCGCCAAGGTGGCGGTCGAAAGGAACCTCGAGATCGTGCCGCGCTCGACGCTTGGAGAAGTGCGGATCGAGGATGGCGACGATTATGAGATCGTCACCTTCGTCGGAGGAGGCTGAGATGAACATTGCGACGAACCTCGACGACAGCTGGACGGTGGCGGGGCGCAGCTTCCGTTCGCGCCTGATCGTCGGAACGGGCAAATATAAGAGCTTCGAGCAGAATGCGGCGGCGGTGGAGGCTTCCGGCGCCGAGATCGTCACCGTGGCCGTGCGGCGGGTCAACATATCGGACCCCAATCAGCCTTTGCTGATGGATCATATCGACCCTAAGAAGATCACCTACCTCCCCAACACCGCGGGCTGCTTCACCGCCGAGGAAGCTATCCGGACGCTCAGGCTCGCGCGCGAAGCGGGAGGATGGACTCTGGTGAAGCTTGAAGTGCTGGGCGAGGCCAAGACGCTCTACCCCGACATGATCGAGACGCTGCGCGCGACCGAAATTTTGGCCAAGGAAGGCTTTGAGCCGATGGTCTATTGCTCGGACGACCCCATCGCCGCGAAGAAGCTGGAGGATGCGGGCGCGGTCGCGATCATGCCCTTGGGCGCGCCTATCGGATCGGGGCTCGGGCTCCAGAACCAGGTGATGATCCGGCTGATCGTCGAGAACGCCAAGGTGCCGGTGCTGGTGGATGCGGGAGTCGGCACTGCGTCCGACGCGGCGGTGGCGATGGAGCTGGGCTGCGACGGCGTCCTCATGAACACCGCCATCGCCGAGGCGAAAGACCCGGTGACGATGGCGCGGGCGATGAAGCTGGCGGTCGAATCCGGTCGTCTCGCCTACCGCGCCGGCCGAATGGGCAAGCGCCGCTACGCCGACCCGTCAAGTCCGCTCGCCGGGCTCATATGAACCCTCTGGCGGGATTGATCCGAGACGTATAGACGTGTATATACGTACGGCGTAGACGCTGATAGGTGAGGCTTGGGCGTAGTAGACAGCAAAGTTTTCCGAAGCGGAAACAGTGAGGCCGTGCGGCTGCCGAAGGAGGTTGCCTATGGCAGGGAGATCGACGTGACGATCAGCCGTACCGGAGACGTGATCACGATCGTGCCTAAGGGAAAGAAGTCTTTGAAGGATATGATCGGAAAGCTTCGATCCTTGCCCCGGCCGGACTATGTCGAGGAGCGTGAGCCATTCGAAGCGCCTGATCGTCCGGGGCTTTAGCGGACGTGCCCTGGATGATGGACACGTCGGTCGCCATTCACTTGCGCGACGGTACTCCCGAGGTGGTTGAGAAGACGGGAGACAAGGGCGGTGAAGCCCTTATCTCGATCGTCACTCATGTCGAACTTGAAGGAGGCGTTTATCGCGATCCCTCTCAGACGAGCCGGCGCCGGGCGAGGCTTGACGCCCTGTTGGAAGGGCTCACCATACTTCCTTTCGACGAACAGTCGGCGCAGGCTTATCGATCCATTCTGGAAGCGGCAGGCTTTTCGCGACCGCGTATCCTGGACCGGATGATTGCGGCTCAGGCGATCTCGGCGGGCTTGCCTCTGATAACCATGAATGCTGCCGACTTCCGTGATATTCCAAATCTCGTTCTTGAGGATTGGGGGCCCTCCGCCTGAGCCGACCGAGGAACAGCCTCGGCTTCCTCGGTGTTTTCTGCTCGAGGAGGCATGCCATGCCAGACCTTGCCAAAGCGCGCGAGAAGATGGTCGAGCGGCAGATCGCCGCGCGGGGCATAGAGGACCGGTCGCTGCTGGAGGCGATGCGCTCGGTCCCGCGCGAAGAATTCGTGCCCGAGCACCTCATCGAATTCGCTTATGAGGATTCGCCGCTCCCGATCGAATCCGACCAGACCATCTCCCAACCCTATATCGTCGCGCTGATGATCGAGGCTGCCGAGGTCGGCCCTGGCGACAAGGTGCTCGAGATCGGCGCGGGCTCTGGCTATGCGGCCGCCATCCTCGGCAAGGTCGCGGGCGAGGTGCTCGCCATCGAGCGCCACCATGAGCTGGCCGAACTCGCCGGCAAGCGCATCGAACGGCTCGGCTACACCAATGTCGACATATTGGAAGGCGACGGCACCGAAGGGCTGCCGGAGGAAGCGCCGTTCGACGCGATCCTCGCGGCCGCCAGCGGCAGCCATGTGCCCGAGGCGCTGCTGCATCAGCTCGCCATCGGCGGGCGGCTGGTGATGCCGGTCGGCGAGCCGCACGCGGTGCAGAGCCTCGTCAAGGTCACCCGGGTCGGGGAGGACGAGTTTGAGCAGGAGGATCTGGGCCCCGTCCGCTTCGTGCCTTTGGTCGGCAGGCACGCCTGGGACGAGAAAGGGCAGCCCTCGAAATTTCGATCCTTGCCGGAGCTGATCCGGGACGCCGCCGAGCCCTTGCCGGACCTCGACGATCCCGCCTTCGGCGCGCTGTTCGACCGTTATGCGAAGGCGAGGGTGGTGCTGCTCGGCGAGGCGAGCCACGGCACTTCCGAATTCTACCGCGCCCGCGCGGCGATCACCCGACGCCTGATCGAGGAGCACGGCTTCACCATCGTCGCGGTCGAGGCCGACTGGCCCGACGCCGCCAGCATCGACCGGTACGTGCGCGGGCGGCCGCGAAGGGAAGGGGAAGAGGCGCCGTTCCAGCGCTTCCCCACCTGGATGTGGCGCAACACCGACGTCGATGCGTTCGTGCGCTGGATGCGGCGGCACAATGAGGGGTGCGAGGCCGACGCGATGGCGGGCTTTTACGGGCTCGACCTCTACAATCTCGGCGGCTCGATCCGCGCGGTGATCGACTATCTCGACGGCGTCGATCCCGATACCGCGGCGATCGCGCGCGACCGCTACAGCTGCCTGATGCCCTACACGAATAACCCGCAGCGTTACGGCCGGGTGGCGATCAGCCGGGGCTTTGCCGAATGCGAGCAGCCGGTCGTCCAGATGCTGCGCGAACTCTTGCAGAAGCGGGTGGAATATGTCGGCGAGGACTGCGACGAGTTTCTCGACGCGGCGGCGAACGCGCGGCTCGTCAAGAATGCCGAGGCCTATTACCGCGTCATGTATCACGGCGCGGCGGAGAGCTGGAACCTGCGCGACACGCACATGTTCGAGACGCTCTGCCAGCTGCTCGACGCCAAGGGACCTGATGCGAAAGCCGTGGTGTGGGCGCATAACAGTCATATCGGCAATGCCGCCGCGACCGAAATGGGTCAGGTGCGCGAGGAGCTCAACATCGGCCAGCTCTGCCGCGAGAAGTTCGGCGATGGAGCCGCTCTGATCGGCTTCGGCACCCACACGGGCACCGTCGCCGCCGCGACCGACTGGGACGGACCGATGGAGGTGAAGACCGTCCGCCCTTCGATGAAGGGCAGCTATGAGGAAGCCTCGCACCAGGCCGGCATCGACCGCTACCTGCTCGACCTGCGCGCCGTGAAGGAGGAGCTGCGGACCGCGCTGGAGGAGCCGCGGCTGGAGCGGTTCATCGGCGTCATCTACCGCCCCGAGACCGAGCGCTGGAGCCATTATGCCCAGGCGATCCTGCCGCAGCAGTTCGACGCCTGGATATGGTTCGACGAGACGAGCGCGGTGACCCCGCTGCCGGGCCCTACGCAGCCCGGCGAGGACGAGACCTACCCGTTCGGGCTTTAGTGCGCGGCGCGAACCCCGCGCACGCGGTTGATGAGCTTCAGCGCAGCGATCACAAAGCCACCGATGACGAGGCCGGCTACGGCCGCGAGGGCGGCATTGACGAGCCAGGCCGCCGCGCCGTGGGCAAAGGGAAGAGCGTGGGCGGCCGCCTCAGCGATCCCGTGGAGCGCGTGGGGGACTGCATCGAAGTGAAATTCCTCAAGGCCGTGGACGATGATGCCGCCGCCGACCCAGAGCATCGCGGCGGTACCGACGATGCCGAGTACGACCATAAGCTTCGGCATTCCGAGCACGAGGCCGCGGCCGAGCATCCGCGACACGGCGGCGCGGCGCTGGGCGAGGTGGAGGCCGATGTCGTCCATCTTCACGATCAGGCCGACCGTGCCGTAAACAGCCACGGTGATGGCGATGCCGACGACAGCGAGGATGACGGCCTGGCTGATGAGCGGACTGTCGGCGACGTCGGCAAGGGCGATCGCCATTATCTCGGCGGAGAGGATGAAGTCGGTGCGGATCGCACCGGACACCTTCTCCTGCTCCATTTCGAAGGGGCTGGTGCCGACGGGCACGTCCGCGACGTGCGCGTCGTGGCCGATCACCTTTTCCATGATCTTTTCGGTCGCCTCGTAGCAGAGATAGGCGCCGCCGAGCATCAGGAGCGGCGTGATTGCCCAGGGCGCGATGGCGCTGAGAGCGATCGCCGCAGGGAGCAGAAAGAGCAGTTTGTTCTTCAGCGAACCCTTGGCGATCCGGTAGATGATCGGCAGCTCGCGGTCCGGCGTGAAGCCGGTGACGTAGCGCGGAGTCACCGCCGCATCGTCCACCACCACGCCGGCCGCTTTCGTGCCCGCCCGGCCCGCGGCCGCGCCGATATCGTCGATCGAGGCTGCGGCGAGCTTGGTGATGCTCGCCACGTCGTCGAGCAGCGCGACCAGTCCTGAGGGCATTTATTGCTTTCGAAGCTTGCTGATGGTGGCGGCGTTGGAGATGAACTCGATATCGGTCTTGAGGTGGAGGAGCTTCACGCCCTTCTCATTCTGCGCGCGGGCAAGGGCCGGAGCGAACTCCTCGGTCCGCTCCACCGTCTCGGCCCGGCAGCCGTAGGCGCGCGCGAGGGCGGCGAAATCGGGGTTGGCAAGATCGGTGCCTGAGAGACGCGCCGGATATTCGCGCTCCTGGTGCATTCGAATGGTGCCGTAGCTTTGATTGTCCACCACCAGCACCAGCAGGTCCGCGCCGTAGCGGACGGCGGTCGCCAGCTCCTGTCCGTTCATCAGGAAATCGCCGTCGCCGGCGACGCAGACCGCCTGCCGATCGGTAAAGCGTAGTGCGGCGGCGACCGCGGCCGGGAGGCCATAGCCCATCGAGCCGTTGGTGGGCGCGAGCTGCGACGGAAGCGCGGCATAATGCCAGTAGCGGTGCCACCAGCCAGAGAAATTGCCGGCGCCGTTGCAGATGATGCTGTCGGCGGGAAGCGCCTCGCGCATCGTCATCACCACTTGGCCGAGGTCCAGCGCGGTGTCGCGAGGCTGGGCGCTCGACCATTCGAGCCATTCGGCGTGAGCCTTTTCGCCGTCCGAAAAGGAGATAACCTCGTCTTCCCAGCTCGCCGCGAATTCGGAAAATTCGTGCGGGTCGGCGCAGATGGGGAGGTCGGTGCGATAAACCCGGCCGAGCTCGTTGGGGTCCGGATGAACGTGGACCAGGGTCTGTCCCGGATGCTCGGGGGTGATGAGCGTATAGCCGTCGGTGGTCGCCTCGCCCAGGCGCGCGCCGACGGCCAGGATGAGGTCGGCCGCCTTGATCCGCTCAACCAGCTTCGGGTTGGGGCCGTAGCCGAGATTGCCCGCATAGACGGACGAGCCGTTCGGCACCGCGTCCTGGCGGCGGAAGGCGGCGGCGACGGGGAGGCCGATCCGCTCGGCGAACTCGGTGAAATAATGCGAGGCGCCCGCGTCCCATCCCGCGCCGCCGACGATCGCGACGGGGGCGCAGGCGTCCTTCAACAGGTCCATCAGCGTCGTCATGGCGAGCGGGTCGGCGGGCTGGGGCGGCGAGCAGACGCGGGGGCGGTCGACGGCTTCAACCTCGTCGCGGAGCATGTCTTCGGGGAGCGCCAGCACCACCGGGCCGGGGCGGCCGGAGATGGCGGTGGAGTAAGCCCGCGCCACATATTCCGGGATGCGCGCCGCATCGTCGATCCGGGCTGCCCATTTGGCGATCGGAGTGAACATCGCCCTGAAATCGATCTCCTGGAAACCTTCGCGATCGCGGTCGCCGCGCGCGAGGTCGCCGATAAAGAGAATCATCGGGGTCGAATCCTGCATCGCGACATGGACGCCGATCGACGCGTTGGTCGCTCCCGGCCCGCGGGTCACGAAGGCGACGCCCGGACGGCCCGTCATCTTGCCGTCGGCCTCGGCCATGAAGGAAACCCCGCCTTCCTGACGGCAGACGACGAGATCTATCGAAGGCGTGTCGTGGAGCGCGTCGAGCACGGCGAGGAAACTTTCGCCCGGCACGGTAAAGATGCGGTCGCAGCCCTGCGTCAAAAGATTGTCGACAAGGATGCGGCCGCCGGTGCGAAGCTTGGTCATAGGGGCGCTCTTGCCAGCGCCTCGCCTCCAAGGGAAGCGCACTTGACGTGACGTTCACGTAAACTAGTGAAGCGGCAAATCTTCAGGAGCCCGACATGACCAAGAGCGAACTCATTGCCGCCCTCAGCGAGAAGCAGGCATTCATCCCCGGCAAGCGCGTGAAGCTGGA
>DATMJS010000154.1:0-3500 GCA_035553755.1 Allosphingosinicella sp. | reverse complement strand
CCCATCAAAGGCACGCGCATCGTCCGGACGCGCGGTTTTCGCAGCCGCCACAGCAATTTCGCCCAGCCGAACGGGAGAAGGCTGCCGTTCAAATCCCGAGTCAGCTCATTGAGGTCCGGCAAGGTCATCATGAAGGCGACCGGCTCGCCCTCATATTCGGCGATGCGGATGAGGTCTTCGTAGACGATCGGCTTCAGCTTCTTGCCGGCATAGGCGATTTCGGCGTCGGTCAACGGCACGAAGCCCCAATTGTCGCTCCAGGCGTCGTTGAGGATCGACAGGATCAGTGCGGCCTCCGCGGCGAACCGCGACTTGTCCACCTTGCGCACCCGGATGCGCGGGTTGCGCTCGCCGCTCGCGATGATGCGCTGGACGAGCTCGGGCAGCGGCACGGTGATGTCGAGCTCGTAGGTGAGGAGGTCCTTCGCTCCCAGGTAGCCCGCGCCCTCCACCCAGGCTTGGTAGGCAGGGCTGTTATGCCCCATCATCACCGTCGGGCTGTGGTCGTGGCCGTGCACCAGCAGCCCCGGCTCGTCCCAGATCGAAAGGCTGAACGGGCCCATCGCGCGCGTCATTCCGCGCCCGCGCAGCCACTCCTCAGCCCGCGCCAGCAGGGCCGCGGCCGTCTCCTCGTCCGCCGCTTCCAGCATTCCCCAATGACCGGTGCCGGCGCCGCCGCCCTGGCTCTCCGGCATATCGAGGACCAGCCGGTCGACCTGCGCCGATATCCGCCCCACCGTCCGCCCCTCGCGCTCGGCGAGGAACAAGGCCGCCTCGGCATGGCCAAACCAGGGGTTCTTCTTCGGGTCGAGGAGCCCGTGCACCTCGCTTTTGAGCGGCGGCACCCAGTGCGGGTCGCCCTTATTCGCCTGCCATTGAAAGTCGACGAAGGCACGGCGGTCGGCGGCGGTGGCGACGGGGCGGACGGTGAGGCTCATGGCGCGTTCCTAACCGGTCGGGCGGAAGCTGTCACGAATGCCGCCCGGCGGCTATGTTGGCGAAGGTTGCGCGGAGCGTGTCCTTCGAGGAGCCGGAACTGGCGCGGAAGCGGGCGGGAAGCGCCGCGGATGTTGCCCGATACGTGTCACCAAGCGCCGCGGAAGCGCGCGGGATTTCGCATCGAAGTAATATTTCGATGGTAGATCAGTGTGCTTGGGCGATCAGTCGAATGGCCGCTCAGCCCATCACATGTTTAACTCCTCTATCAGCGTCTTGAGCCGCTCGCGGGTTCGTGACGCCGTCGCGGCGGCCAGGCGCATAAGCGGCTCCGAAACGGCGCCCGCCCGGGCGGCTTCCTCCACTTCGCGCGCGGTGGCCGACATTTTCGCAAAACCGAGCATGCCCGCCTGAGAGACGATCTTGTGCGCGGCGGCCTGCAACCCATCGCTTGGTGGCTCGGCGAAAGCGTGCGCCAGCTGCTCGTCCAGCGACTGAAGGTGCGGCTTCAGCCGCTCGGGTGGAAGCATGGCCCGTACTCCCTCATAGACCCCCGCCTCGAACAATGGCGCCTCGACGAGTCTCTCCGTCTCTTTCGTCTCCACCATTGGACCGCCTTCACCGCCCAGCGACGGCTCCCTTTCCGCCATGATATTCGCGATCGCGCGAGCGAGCTCGGCAGGCTTGATCGGCTTGGCTATGTGCCCATTCATCCCGGCAGCCTTGGTTTCGGCGACCTGCTGGGGGAGGACGTTGGCGGTCATGGCAATGATCGGCACGGTTCCTGTAGGCGGCGGCAGCCGCCTTATTTCGCGGGTGGCGGTGATGCCGTCCATGCGCGGCATCTGGATGTCCATGAGGACAAGGTCATACTCCTTCTCCCGGACCGCCGCGATCGCCTCTTCCCCATTATTAGCGACATCCACGAAATGGCCGGAGCGGCTGAGGACGGCGCAGGCCAGCTCCTGGTTCATCGGCAGATCCTCCACGAGCAGTATCCGCGCGGACCGTTCGGGAACCTGCGTCTCGGAGCGGTCCGTCTCCTTCGGCCGCCCGGCTCTGGGCAAAGCCACTTCGAACCAGAAGGTGGAACCCCGTCCGACCTCACTGGTCAGGCCGATTTCTCCCCCCATCAGCTCGACCAGCCGCTTTGATATGGAAAGCCCCAGGCCCGATCCTCCATATTTTCGAGTGATCGAGGCATCGGCCTGGGAAAAATGCTGGAACAGCCGGTCCTGCTGTTCAGGCGTGATGCCGGGGCCCGTATCGGTCACTTCGAAACGTATGCGATCGCGGCCGGGGAAAGGCGTCGATCCCTTGCACACCCTGAGAGTGACCGAGCCTGCCTCTGTGAACTTCACCGCATTGTTGAGCAGGTTGAGCAGGATCTGCCTCAGCCTCAGCTCGTCGCCGCGATAATAATCGCCGATATCCTCATCGAAAGAGACATTCACCGCCAGCCCTTTCTCCTCGGCGGCTCCGCGCAGGATCGACACACTGTTGTCGACCAGGGCTTCAATGGCGAACGGCTCATCCTCGAGCGTGATCATCCGCGCTTCGATCTTCGAGAAATCGAGTATGTCGTTAACCACGGTGAGGAGCGCGGTGCCGCTGTTATGGATCAGCTCCACCTGCCGCCGGCGGGCCGGGTCCAGCGTTGAATCGTTGAGGAGGAGGTCGGCGAAGCCGATGATGCCGTTGAGCGGCGTCCGGATCTCGTGGCTCATCGTAGCGAGGAAATCGCTCTTCGCCCGCCCCGCCTCCTCCGCCTCTTCCCTCGCCTCGGCGAGCGCCTTGTTTAGAAGCTTGTCCCGCTCGATCACGATCGCGGCGGGGAAAGTGGTGAGAAAGCAGACGAACAGGAACGCCTGCAGGACGGGAATGCTTGCTTCCATGTTGATGCCTACCGCCACTATTGGACCGCTGCCGTGGAGCGTAAACCAGGAAGCGAACGCGGCGATGATGAAGGTGCCGGCCGCCGCTCCGATCAGCCGCAGCCGATAGGTGATGAGCAACAGCACGGGGAAGAGGATGAAAAGGAACGGCTGTTCGATGCTGAACGTCAGATAAGCGGCGGCGGCGGTAAAGACGGACAGCAGGGCGAACTCGACCCAGGTCCCGCGGCTCCAGTCCTCCCGAAGCTCAGGATCGGTAACCGCCAGCAGCAGCGGCGCCAGCGTAAGATAGCCGAGCAGGTCGCTGATAACCCAGAGGAGCCATAGCTCGCCAAGCTGGCCGCCTGTCACCTGGTACAGCGCCGGAGTCCCGATCACGGCGGCGACAGCGCAAGCGAGAATAAGCACCGCGCCGACCATGACCAGCTCGCGGGTGCTGAGCTTCCTGAGCGGGGCCGAGAAGCGGCTTGCCAATGCGGCCGCAATAAGGATCTCGAGCGCATCCGCAGCGGCGAGGCCCGCTGCCGATCCTGACGGAACCGCCGTAGAGTAAGCCAGGAAGTCCACCCCGGCGGCCACCAAAAGCAGGAGGGGCCATTCGCGCGGGGGACGCCGGACCAACGCGGTGAAGACGAGGGCGTTGGCCGGCCAGAAGACAGTGACGTTGCC
>DATMJS010000153.1:0-12375 GCA_035553755.1 Allosphingosinicella sp. | reverse complement strand
GGTGCAGGCGGGCGGCAAGGATTATTCGCCTTCCCAGATTTCGGCCTTCATCCTCCAGAAGATGAAGGAAACCGCCGAGGCCTACCTCGGCGAGACCGTCACTCAGGCGGTGATCACCGTCCCCGCCTATTTCAACGACGCGCAGCGCCAGGCGACCAAGGATGCCGGGCAAATCGCGGGCCTCGAAGTGCTGCGCATCATCAACGAGCCGACCGCCGCGGCGCTCGCCTACGGGCTCGAGAAGAATGACGGCAAGACCATCGCCGTCTACGACCTCGGCGGCGGCACTTTCGACATCTCGATCCTCGAGATCGGCGAAGGCGTGTTCGAGGTGAAGTCGACCAACGGCGACACCTTCCTCGGCGGCGAGGATTTCGACGCCAAGATCGTCGATTACCTGGCCGACGAGTTCAAGAAGGCCGAGGGCATCGACCTTCGCAGCGACCGGCTCGCGCTGCAGCGCCTCAAGGAAGCGGCCGAGAAGGCGAAGATCGAGCTGTCGTCCGCGCAGACGACCGAAGTGAACCTTCCCTTCATCACCGCCGACGCGACCGGGCCGAAGCACCTCGTCAAGTCGATCAGCCGCGCCGACCTCGAAAGGCTGGTCGAGGACCTCATCAAGCGGACGCTCGACCCGTGCAAGAAGGCGCTCGCCGATGCCGGCATCAAGGCCGCGGACGTCGCCGAGGTCGTGCTGGTCGGCGGCATGACCCGCATGCCGCGGGTGCGCGAAGTCGTGAAGGACTTTTTCGGCAAGGAGCCCCATACCGGCGTCAATCCTGACGAGGTCGTGGCGATGGGCGCCGCCATCCAGGCGGGCGTGCTCCAGGGGGACGTCAAGGACGTGCTGCTGCTCGACGTCACTCCGCTGTCGCTCGGCATCGAGACTCTGGGCGGAATCATGACCCGGATGATCGATCGCAACACGACCATTCCGACCAAGAAGTCGCAGACCTATTCGACCGCCGAGGACAATCAGAATGCGGTGACGATCCGCGTCTTCCAGGGCGAACGCGAAATGGCGGCGGACAACAAGCTGCTGGGCCAGTTCGATTTGGTCGGGATCCCCCCCGCCCCGCGCGGAGTGCCGCAGATCGAGGTCACTTTCGACATCGACGCCAACGGCATCGTCCATGTGACGGCCAAGGACAAGGGCACCGGCAAGGAGCAGCAGATCCGGATTCAGGCTTCGGGCGGCCTTTCCGACCAGGACATCGAGAAGATGGTCCAGGACGCCGAACAGTTCGCCGAGGAGGACAAGAAGCGCCGCGCCGCGGCCGAGGCGAAGAACAATGCGGAGAGTCTCATCCATTCGACCGAGCGCCAGCTCGAGGAGCATGGGGACAAGGTCGACGCTTCGCTGAAATCCGACATCCAGGCCGCGATCGACGAGGCGAAGAAGGCGGTCGAAGGCGGCGACAGCGATACGATCAGCCAGAAGACCCAGGATCTCGCCCAGGTCGCGATGAAGCTCGGCCAAGCGATCTACGAGAAGGAGCAGGCCTCGGCCGCTTCGCCGGGCGGTGACGCCGGTGCGGGCGCCGGAGAGGAGGCCGGCGGCGGCGAGGAAGTCGTCGACGCCGAATTCTCCGAGGTCGACGACGAAAACAAGGGCTAAGGGCGATGCGGCTTCCGTTCTTCCTCAATTCGACTGGGGAGGCGCGGGAGCCGCAGCTTTGTGAGCGTCGGGTCCTTCCATGCTAGATACTGACTATTACGAGCTGCTCCAGGTGGAGCGGGGCGCCGACGATCGGACGATCAAGGCCGCCTATCGCCGCCTCGCCATGGAGTGCCACCCTGATCGCAACGGCGGCTGCCCCGATGCGGAGGCGCGCTTCAAGGCGATCAGCGAGGCCTATGATTGTCTCAAGGACCCGCAGAAGCGCGCGGCCTATGACCGCTACGGCCATGCCGCCTTCCGCAACGGCGCCGGCGGCTTCGGAGGCGCACAGGATTTCGGCTCCTTCTCCGATATCTTCGAGAATATCTTCGGCGAGTTCATGAACGGCGGCCAGGGCGGCCAGCGCGGCAACATGCGCCGCGGCTCCGACCTTCGCTACGATCTCGAGATCAGCCTCGACGATGCCTATGCGGGCAAGCCCGTCGAGCTGAAGATCGATACCAGCATTCGGTGCGAGCCCTGCGACGGCAGCGGCGCCAAGCCGGGCACCAGCGCGCGCACCTGCACTTTGTGCGAAGGCCGCGGCCAGGTCCGCGCGCGGCAGGGCTTTTTCGTCGTCGAGCAGACCTGCCCGAGCTGTCACGGGCTCGGCGAGGTCATCTCCGATCCATGCCCCGCCTGCCGCGGCGAAGGGCGTTCCGAAAAGCGCAAGTCGCTCCAGGTCAACATCCCCGCCGGCGTCGACGAGGGCACCCGCATCCGCCTCTCCGGCGAGGGCGAGGCCGGCGCTCGCGGCGGTCCCCCGGGCGACCTCTACATCTTCATCCACCTGGCGCGGCACCCGATCTTCCAGCGCGAGGGCACGACGTTGTTCGCGCGCTGCCCGATCAGCATCACTACGGCCGCGCTCGGGGGGTCGATCGAAGTGCCGGGTCTCGACCGCACCCGCCACGAGATCAAGATCCCGGCGGGCATCCAGTCGGGCAAGCAGATCCGCCAGCGCGGCGCGGGCATGCCCGTGCTCAACGGCCGCGGCTATGGCGACATGGTCATCCAGGTCGAAGTCGAGACTCCGACGCGATTGTCGGCGCGGCAGAAGGAATTGCTCGAGGAGTTCCGCAAGACCGAGACCGGCGACGAATGCCCCGCCTCATCGGGATTCTTCAAGAAATTGAAGACCATGTGGGACGGCTGGACCGACGCGGCTTAGCCGGTTCGTTGATCCACTCCGCGAGATATGATGAAGACAGCCGCGACGGCCAAAGGCTAAGCCCAGCTTGGAAGAGCGCAAGCGGTCAGAGCTGTATATCTCCAGAAGTCCGCTCTCTTGCTCAGCCTAGCTGACCCCGACCTTCCATAGTACGCCCTGCCCCTGGCTCTCCAAGTGATTATTCAGAATATTCGGATGCCCCGAACACCCGCTCAAAGATCGTGTCGACATGTTTGAAATGATAGTCGAGGTCGAAGCGTTCCTCGATCTGCGCGGGCGTTAGCAGCGCGGTCACTTCGGGGTCGGCCTTGAGGAGCTCCATCAGCGAAAGCTCGCCGTCCGATTCCCACACCTGCATCGCGCTGCGCTGAACCAGGCGGTAGGCGTCCTCGCGGGCCGCTCCTGCCTGGGTAAGGGCGAGCAGCACGCGCTGCGAATGGACGAGGCCGCCCATCCGGTCGAGATTCTTCCGCATCCGCTCGGGATAGACGACGAGCTTGTCCATCACCTGCGTCAGGCGGGCGAGCGCGAAATCGAGCGTGATCGTAGCGTCAGGGCCGATATAGCGTTCAACCGAGGAATGGCTGATGTCCCGCTCGTGCCAGAGGGCGACATTTTCGAGCGCGGGGGTGACATAGCCGCGCACTAAACGGGCGAGGCCGGTGAGGTTCTCCGTCAGCACGGGATTGCGCTTGTGCGGCATCGCCGAGGAACCCTTCTGCCCGGGTGAGAAATATTCCTCCGCCTCCAGGACTTCGGTTCGCTGGAGGTGCCGGATCTCGGTCGCCAGCCGCTCGATGGAGGAGGCGATCACGCCCAAAGTAGCAAAGAACATGGCGTGCCGGTCGCGCGGGATGACCTGCGTGGAGACGAGCTCGACCGCCAGCCCCATCTTCTCGGCGACATGCGCCTCCACCCGCGGATCGATGTTGGCGAAGGTCCCGACCGCCCCGGAAATCGCGCAGGTGGCGATATCCTTGCGGGCTGCGGCAAGGCGATCCCGGTTTCGAGTGAACTCGGCATAGGCTTGGGCAAGCTTCAGGCCGAAGGTGACGGGTTCGGCATGAATGCCATGGCTCCGCCCGATGGTCGGGGTAAGCTTATGCTCGAAGGCTCTGCGCTTCAGGACCTCAAGCAGCATGTCGAGATCGTCGAGGAGGATGTCCGAGGAGCGGGCGAGCTGGACGGCGAGGCAGGTGTCGAGCACGTCCGAGCTGGTCATGCCCTGGTGGAGGAAGCGGGCTTCGGGCCCGACATGCTCGGCCACGTTGGTGAGGAAGGCGATCACGTCATGCTTCACCTCGGCCTCGATCGCATCGATCCGTTCGACCTCGAACTTGCCGCGTTCCCATACTGCCGCCGCCGATTCCTTCGGCACGATGCCGAGCTCCGCCATCGCATCGAGCGCGTGCGCCTCGATCTCGAACCAGATGCGGAATTTGGCTTCGGGCTCCCAGATGCCGGCCATCTGGGGGCGCGAATAGCGAGGGATCATGGAGCGCTTTCCTGGTTGGAGGTGAGGGGCGCGGGTAGCAAAGTCCCCGCGCCGCTTCAACTTGGCGCTAGATGAGCCCCATGGCGCGCAGGCTGCTGTGGCCGCGGGCGCCGATGATGATATGGTCGTGGACGGCGATCTTGAGGTGACGGCAAGCTTCGACGATGTCGCGGGTGAGCCTGATGTCCTGGCTGCTGGGGCTCGGATCGCCGCTCGGATGGTTGTGGACGATGATCAGCGCCGTCGCGTGGCAGTCGAGCGCGCGGCGGACAATCTCGCGGACATAGACCGCAGCCTCGTCGACCGAACCCTCGGACATCGGCTCGTCCCGGATCAGCATGTTTTTCGAATTGAGGAAAAGCACTCGGACGCGCTCCACGGGATTATGCGCCATGTCGGCGTGGAGATAGTCGAGCAGCGCCTGCCAGCAGCCGAGCACCGGTCGCTCCCTCACTTCAGATCTTAAAAGCCGCAGCGCCGATGCCTGCGCGATCTTGAGCGCGGCGACGGCCCCTTCCGACAGTTCGCCGACGCGTGCGATCGCTTCGGCGTCGGCGGCAAGCAGGCCGCCGAAACCGCCGAAATCGCGGATCAGCTTCTTCGCCAGCGGCTTGGTGTCGCGCCGCGGTATGGCCAGCGCCAGCAGATATTCGACCAGCTCGTGATCGAGCAGCGCGTCGGGACCGCCCTCGATCAGCCGTTTCCTGAGCCGCGCCCGGTGGCCGCTTGCATCGGGTGACTGGTCCGCCATAGGGTTGGATTAAGGTGCGAAATCGGCTTAGGCAAATTGCGACTGGCGCGCATGCGCAACAGCGGCGCCAAAAAGTGACGGGAGCGGAACGCTTGGGCACTTATGTAGGTTTACCGTCGATGTCCCTCGGACGCTTGTCAGCATCCCTTCCGGCCTGTTTTCCCTGAGGCTCGCGTAAATGGACGCAGGAGAGGAAGCAGTAAGACGCCGGAGGCGGATCAGGCTGCCGCTGCGCCGTCCGCGATGGGCGACCGTGCTCATCGGCTTCATGCTCGTCATCCTGCTGCTGATCGTCATCATCTGGACGCAGCGGCGTCAGCTCGCCACCGACTGGATCGCGGGCGAGCTCGAGCGCCGCGGCGTGCAGGCGACCTACCGCGTAACCCGCATCGGCTTTCGTACCCAGCGGCTCGCGGATGTGGTGATCGGCGATCCTCGCCGGCCGGACCTCACCGCCAGGCAAGTCGAGATAAAGATCAGCTGGGGCTTCCGCCGTCCCCGCATAGGATTGATCAAGGCGCGGGGAGTGCGCCTGTATGGGCGCATCGTTAACCGGCGGGTTTCCTTCGGTCAGGTCGACAAGCTGCTTCCGCCGCCCACCGGCAAGCCGTTCGCATTTCCCGACCTCAACGTCGATCTCGCCGATGCCGCGATCGTGCTCGACACGAAGGCCGGGCGGATTGCCGCCGCGGTCGAGGGCGAAGGCAATCTAGCCAATGGTTTTCGCGGCGAAATGGCCGCTCGGTCGTCCGGACTGTTGCTCGGCAAATGCGCGATCAACGCCCCGGTCCTCTATGCCCGCGTCGGCATCAACGACCAGCGGCCCAGCATCGACGGCCCGGTGCGGGCCCAACGGATGCTTTGCCCCGGCGCGGGGCTCGACCTCGTCAGGCCGGTGATCGATGTGGATGCCACCTTTTCGGAAGCCTTTAACCGCTGGCGCGGCAATGCCGGACTTCAGATCCAGCGGGCCGTCATCGGCGGCAATGGTGCGGCGGGGCTGACCGGCCGGATCACTTTCGCGGGCAGGAAGAAGCTGACGCGTGGCGCCATGAACCTGACGGCGGTCCAGACGAGGATGGGGGACATTGCGTCCGCGCGTACCACCTTGCAGGGCCGCTACGCCGTGTCCCTAGGCAGCGGTGCGCTTTCGCTTGTCGCGGACGCTTCGGCACAGGGCATTTCCGGTGCGGCGGCGTCGGTTCGCCCGATCGTGCAGGCGCTATCCTCGGTGGAGGGTACGCCCATCGGCCCTATCGGCAACGCGCTTGCAGCAGCGGTCTCCCGCGCCGCGCGGGGACTGGACGCAACCGCCTCGCTGCGGCTGGTGAATGGCCGCGGCTTCGGCGCGGTGCGGGTGGAGCAACTGAACGCCCGCAGTCGCAGCGGCGCGCGGCTCGATCTCGCTGGCGGCGAGGGCGTGACTTATTACTGGCCGAGCGGAGCGATGCGCGTCGACGGCGAATTCGGGCTCACCGGTGGCGGCTTCCCGGCGATGCGGGTAAGCCTCAATCAGCCGCGCGGCAGCAGGGCTATGAGCGGCCAGGCGGTGATCGCCCCCTTCTCAGCCGGAAGGTCCTGGCTCGCCTTGGCGCCGATCCGCTTCCGCGCGGGCGCTAACGGGCTTACCCGCATCGAGACCGCCGCCACCCTCAGCGGGCCATTCAAGGACGGTTTCGTGAGGGGGCTTTCGATTCCGATCGCGGGCACGTTCGGCAATGGCGGCTTCGCTTTCGGCGAGGGCTGCACGACCGCGCGCTTCGAGGCACTGCAGGTCGCCGGGCTGCGGCTCGGCGGTACCCGCCTGCCGCTCTGTCCGACCGGACGCGCCCTGGTGTGGAAGAATCCGGGCGGCCCGGTGCAGGGCGGTGCGGAGATGCGGCAGGTGCGGCTCGCCGGAATGCTTGGCCAGACTCCGATCAGCATGGCGGCCAGCCGGCTTCGCCTGGCTGTCGGACAGCCCGGCTTCGACAGTTCCAACGTCGCCATCCGGCTCGGCCGAGGCGACAGCACGAATCGTCTGGATCTCGGCCGGCTTGGCGGCCGCTTCACCTCCGAGGGGGTGATCGGCACCTTCGCCGGCGCCGACGGCAAGATCGCCAATGTGCCGCTGCTGCTCAGCGATGCCAGCGGCCGGTGGCGCGTGATCGGCGGGGACGTCACTGTTGAAGGCGCGATGACTGTTTCGGACGAGGCGGACCCGCCCCGCTTCTGGCCTCTGCGCACCGACGACTTCCGACTGACGCTGGTGAACAACCAGATCCACGCGACTGCGTGGCTGCACGATCTCGACACCGGCACCAGGATTACCCAGGCGACCATCGATCATTCGCTGAGAACCGGCACCGGACGAGCCCTGCTCGACGTGCCGGGCATTACCTTCGCAGTGGGCGGCTATCAGCCCGAGGAGCTGACCCGGCTGACGACCGGCGTGGTCGCTTTGGTCGACGGCACTCTGGTTGGCAACGGCCAGATCAACTGGAGCAGCCGCGGTACGACCAGCACCGGCACCTTCTCCACCACCGATATGGACCTCGCCGCGCCGTTCGGCCCCGTCGAGGGGCTCACCACCACGGTCAACTTCACCGACCTTCTCGGCCTCGTCAGCGCGCCGGGCCAGCTCGCCGAAATCGACCTCATCCGTGCCGGCATCGACGTCGAGAACGGGCGCATCCGTTACCAGTTGCTGCCCAACTCAAACGTACGCGTCGAATCCGGAATTTGGCCCTTCATGGGCGGCGAACTTCGGCTTGCGGAGACGCTGCTCGATTTCAGCCGGCCTACGACCAAGCGCCTGACCTTCCACGTTATCGGGCTCGATGCCGCGGTATTCGTACGGGAGATGGAGTTCGACGTCGTCGAGGCGACCGGCATTTTCGACGGCATCCTGCCGATGGAGTTCGACGAGAATGGCGGCCGCATCGTCGGCGGGCGGCTGGAGGCGCGGCCGGGCGGCGGCACGCTATCCTATGTCGGCACCGTCAGCGAGGCGTCGCTCGGCACCTTCGGCATGGCGGCTTTCAATGCGCTGCGGTCACTGCGCTACGACAAGTTCATCATCAATCTGGATGGCTCGCTGGAGGGCGAGTTCCTCGCCTCGATCGAGCTTGACGGCATAGCGACCAACACCGCGCCGCAGGGCGGCATAGCCGGCATGGTCATCAGCCAGATCGCCAGGATACCCTTCGAATTCAACATCAACATCAGGGGACCCTTCCGGGCGCTGATCGCCACCGCGCGCTCGCTCAAGGATCCCAGCATCATCATTCAGCCGGTCCTGCCTCCCGAACTGCAGGACCTTCCGATCGAAGTCATCGTTAAGGATGAAGATCGCGAGCAAAGCCGGCAGGAAACGGTTCAGCCCCAGGAAAGCGAGACAAGGCGATGAAGGAGGCGAATGTAGTGAAGGTACGTCTCGGCAGAAGGCGCGCCCGAAAGATGGCGAGGCCCCTCATCGGAGGGGCGCTGGTTTCGATGCTGGCCGGATGCGTGCAGGTCAGCACGCCGGACAGGCCGATCGAGATCAATCTCAATATTAATATCACGCAGGAGGTTGTCGTGCGGCTGCAGGAAGACGTGCGGGATCTGAGGCGGAGGGAGCCCGGAGTTTTCTAGGATATGACCCGTCGCGCCCACCCGATCCTCGCCGTGGCCATCGGCCTTGCCGCTCTGGCGGGCGGGGCAGGCCAGGCCTACGGCATGGCCCAGGCGGACACGGCCGCCGAGCTGCGCGCCACCCGTCAGGTCGGGGAGCAGGCCGACGGCTATCTCGGCCTCGTCGGCGAGGGGACGCCGCAGCTTCGCGCGCGGGTGAACGACATCAACATCAGGCGCCGCGCCCATTATGCGCAGGTGGCGGCGCGGCGGGGCGTGCACCCGCAGGCGGTGGCGGCGACCATGGCCTGCGAGATCTTCGCGACCAGCGTCCTTCCCGGACAATATTACCGGCTGCCCGACGGCGTCTGGCGCCAGCGCCGCGGCGCCGAGCCGGTGCCGCGGCCGAGCTACTGCGGCTGAAGATAGCCGCTCTCCTCCACACGGATAGTAAGCATGCCGCAGTGCAGCAGCGCTGTTGACTTGATCTCCACCCCTTCCTAAAGGAACCGCGCCTTGGCGGGCTCGTTCGCCGGCATGTTCCACGCCCCTTTGCATCCCGCCTTTGAGAGCGGGATCGCACATGGAGAAAGACATGGCGGAAAATGAGCCCGGGCAGGACCCCAAGCTTCCGGAAGATGCGCGGCTGGCATCGCTCGACGAGCGGCTCCGCCGGGCGCAAGCCGAGGAAGCGGAACGGACCGGCCGGAACCGCGCGCCCGCTGATCGCAACGAGCAGCTCGGCAACCGCGTTCTGTCCTACCTGATCGGGGGAATGCTGGGCGGAGCGGTGACCGGCTGGGCGCTCGACCGGCTGTTCGGCACTTCCCCATGGCTCCTGCTCATCCTGCTGTTCCTGGGGACGGCGGCTGGGTTCTGGAACATCATCAAGCTTTCCAACCGACGCCCGTGACACCGGGCGTTTGGGCTATTTGAACGGGAACCTGTACGTGGCGGCCGAAGAGGGCAAAATCGACCCGATGCACCAGTTCGAGGTGCAGAGCATGGCTGATCTCTTCACGATCGGCGGGCAGCAGATCGCCTTCACCAACTCGGCGCTGTGGATGCTGGTGACGCTGGCGGCGCTGTGGATGTTCATGCTTGGGGGCATGAAGCGCGAGCTGGTGCCCGGCCGCTGGCAGGCCGCGGTCGAAGGGGTGACCGGCTTCATCTCGTCGATGATGACCACCAACATCGGGCCGGAGGGCAGGAAATATACGCCCTACGTCTTCTCGCTCTTCATGTTCATCCTGTTCGCCAACCTGCTGGGGATGCTGCCGCTGGGCATTATCGGCCTCCATCCTTTCACCGTCACCAGCCATCTGACGGTTACCGGCGTCCTCGCCATCGTCTCCTTCTCCATCGTGCTGGTGGTCGGCTTCCTCCGGCACGGACTCCATTTCTTCTCGCTGTTCGTGCCGCACGGCGCCCCCTGGTGGATGATGCCGATTCTGGTGCCGGTGGAGTTCGTCTCCTTCATGGTGCGCCCGTTCAGCCTTGGGCTCCGGCTCTTCGTCGCCATGACGGCGGGGCACATTCTGCTGAAGGTGCTCGCCGGCTTCGTCATCAACGGCCTCAATGCCGAGGCCGCGTGGGTTCCGGCGGTCGTCAGCCTGCCGAGCTTCATCCTGATGATCGGCATCAGCGTGCTCGAGCTGCTGGTGGCGGCGATCCAGGCCTATGTGTTCGCGCTTCTGACCTCGCTCTACATCAACGACGCGGTCAATCTTCACTGAGTTTCATCAACGCTTACCGGTTTCAGAAAAGGAGTTTCATCATGGACGCAGAAGCAGCAAGGTTGTTGGGTGCAGGTCTCGCCGCGATCGGCGTGGGCATGGCCGCGCTCGGCGTGGGCAACGTGTTCGGTTCGTTCCTCGAGAGCGCCCTCCGCAACCCGGCCGCCGCTGACAGCCAGCAGGGCCGTCTCTTCATCGGTTTCGCCGCCGCCGAGCTTCTCGGCCTGCTGGCGTTCGTCGTCGCCATGATCCTGCTCTTCGTGGTCGGCGCCTGACCGACCGAAAGAGCGGAGCGCGGTAAATGCCTCAGATAGCCCAGATCGACGCCACCTTCGCGTCGCAGCTGTTCTGGCTGATCATCAGCTTCGGCCTGATCTACGTCGTGATCGGGCTGGGGATGGTTCCCAGGATCAGCGGCACCGTGGAGGCCCGCGACCAGCGGATATCGGGCGATCTCGAAGCCGCCGAGCGCGCCCGCGCCGAGGCGGACGAGATCGAGGAGGCTTACCGGCAGCGGTCCGAGGCCAATCGCGCCGAAGCGCTCAAGGTGACGCAAGCCGCCAAGGAGGCTTCCGCCCGGGAGACCGAGCGGAAGATCAAGGCGGCCGACGCCGAGATCAATGCGAAGGTCGCCGAGGCCGAGGCGCGCCTCCGCGCGGCCACCGAGGCCGCGCTCGCCGACATCGAGACGGTGGCGGCCGAGGCGGCGCAGGAGATGGTCGCGAAGCTTTCGGGCGCAAAGGTGACCAAGACCAAGGCAGCCCGCGCCGTGAAGCAGGCTCTGGAAACGAAGGTGGCGGCCAATGGCTAATCACGCACCGAGCACCGACGACAAGCTCACCGCCCAGTCGACCAAGGGCGAAGGAGGCGCCATGCCCGATGGCGGCGAGCATGCGGTCGCCTCCACCGCAGCCGACGGCGGCCATGGCGAAGCGCCGCACGCCGATCCCGAAGCGCTCGGCCTCAACGCCACCGCCTGGGTGGCGCTGGCGATGCTGGTCGTCATTGCGATCATGATCTGGAAGAAGGTGCCCGCCGCGATCGGCCGCGCTCTCGACAGGAAGATCGCCGGCATCCGCGAACAGCTGGACGAGGCCGCCAGGCTCCGTGCCGAAGCCGAAGCGCTCCGGGCGGAATATGAAGCCAAGGTCGCGCAGGCCGATGCCGAGGCCCGGCTGATGATCGAGCGCGCCCAGCATGAGGCCGAGAGCATCGTCGCCCAGGCCAATGCGGATTCGGCCGCCCTGGTCGAGCGTCGCGCCCGGATGGCCGAAGACAAGATCGCCGCCGCCGAGCGCAGCGCCATCGCCCAGGTCCGCGCCACCGCTGCAACCGCCGCCGCCGCCGCCGCCGCGAACCTCATCGCGGAACAGCATGATGCCGAGGCGGACCGCGCCATGGTCGACCAGACCATCGCGGGGCTGGGGCGGACTCACTAAGCCCGCCGGTTCGTCTGTGCCGGATTCGATCCGGCATCCCCTTCGTTTCTCGTACTGCTCCGCCCATTTGAGGGAAGAAGTCGGCCCCGGATCAAGTCCGGGGTGACGGCGGGTGGGTAGGAGGACCCCGGATCAGGTCCGGGGTGACGGATAGGGGAAACGCCGCGGCCTGAGGTCCTGTCATGCCGGACTTGATCCGGCATCCACCTTTTTTCCTTCTTCCTGCCGATCTGGGCCTGCTAGGCTTTCCGCATGGAGCTGAACCCGGCCGTTTACATCATGGCGAGCGGCTTTCACGGCACCATCTATACCGGTGTAAGCTCCAACCTTCTCCAGCGCATCGCGCAGCACAGGGAAGGGGCGTTGGGTGGGTTCACCGCGGAATATGGCTGCAAGCGCCTCGTCTGGTTCGAAATGCACGGCAGCATGGAGTGGGCGATCGGGCGCGAGAAGCAGATCAAGAAGTGGCGCCGCGCATGGAAGCTGGCGTTGATCGAGGAGGCGAATCCGACCTGGCGCGACCTGGCGG
>DATMJS010000152.1:0-2742 GCA_035553755.1 Allosphingosinicella sp. | reverse complement strand
GAGGCGTCGAGCACCGGGGTTTCGTGATCCATGGCCCCTGAACGGCGGGTGGGAGGATGCGTTCCCGCCGCTCCCGCGCGACAGTCCGTTCATTGACAGGCAACGTCGCTGCCTCCACTAGACGCTCATGAAGTTCGCAATGCCCTTGTCGATCGATCAGCGAGCGGCCTCCCTGCGCCGGACGCCGGCGGCTGCGAACGCTTCTTACTATTACGCTTATTCCCTCGCTCGGGCGGGACCGGAGTAGGCGCGACTTTCAAAGCGGCTTACCACCACCCCGTCCGGACCTCCGGGCGGGGTTTTTCTTTGCTGAAAGGCTCCCCGAAATGTTCGTTGATATTGCAAACGCCCCCATTGTCTCCGGCAAGACCGCTGCCTCGCCGCCGCCGCCGGGCGCGGCGGCGGACTGGACGATCCCGCAGCGCTGGGAGCGCTTCACCCACGAGGATCACAGGGTGTGGGACCTGCTGTTCGACCGGCAGCAGAAGATGCTCTCCGGCCGCTCGGTGCGAGCTTTTGAAGAGGGACTGAACGTGCTCCGGCTGGCGAAACCGGGTATCCCGCTGCTCGACGACCTCAACGAGCGGCTGTTCGCCCGCACCGGCTGGACCGTGGTGTCGGTGCCAGGGCTGGTGCCCGATGACATCTTCTTCGACCATCTTTGCCACCGGCGCTTTCCGGCGGGCAATTTCATCCGTTCGGCGGACCAGCTCGATTATCTCGAGGAGCCGGACGTGTTCCACGACGTGTTCGGCCATGTGCCGCTGCTCGCCCAGCCGGCGGTCGCCGATTTCATGCAGGCGCTGGGCGAAGAGGGGCTCCGGGCGCTGCGGCTGGGTGCGCTGGACCGGCTCGCCCGCCTCTACTGGCACACGGTCGAGTTCGGGCTGGCGCGCGAGGACGGGCGGCTCAAAATCTACGGCGCCGGCATCCTGTCGAGCTTCGGCGAAAGCCGCTTCGCGCTCGAAAGCGATGTTCCGTACCGGATCGAATTCGACATCCGGCGTATCCTTCGCACCCGCTACAGGCCCGACGCCTTCCAGCAGAGCTATTTCGTGGTCGACAGCCTCAATGATCTGCTCGCCCGAATGCTCCGCGACCCGCTCGAGCCGCTCTATGCGGAGCTTCGGGAATTGCCGGACCTCGATCCGTCTGAACTTCAGCCTGGCGACCTTAGCGTCACCCAGGTGGGCGCGTGATCGCTGGCACCTTCGCGCCCGCGCACATCCCGGTCGACGCCCGCATCGACCAGCCTCTCGGCCGCTTCCGGGCTGAGCAACAAATGGTCGATGCGGATGCCGGCGTTGCGCTGATAGGCATTCCGCCAATAATCCCAGAAGGTGTAGATACGCTCGTGCGGGTAGAGGCTTCGGATCGCATCGGTCCAGCCCTGGCCGACGATCGCTTTTAAGGCGGCGCGGGCTTCCGGCTGCATCAGCGCGTCATCGGCCCAGCGCTCGGGCTTGTAGACGTCCTCGTCGGTCGGGATGACGTTATAGTCGCCTGCCAGCACCACCGGCAGATCGGTGGCGAGCAGCTCGGCCGAGTGGGCTGAAAGCCGCTCCAGCCAGCGAAGTTTATAGTCGAACTTCGGCCCCGGCTGCGGATTGCCGTTCGGCGCGTAGAGGCAGCCGATGAGAACGCCGTTCACCGCCGCCTCGATGTAGCGGGCATGATCGTCGCCCGGCTCGCCGGGAAGGCCGCGGCGGGTCTCGACCGGCTCGCAGCCGCGGGCGAGGATGGCGACCCCGTTCCAGCGGCTCTGGCCGTGCCAGATGGCGCCGTAACCCGCTTTCTCCAGCGCGGCGGCTGGGAACTTGTCGTCGGGCGCCTTCAGCTCCTGCAGGCAGGCGACGTCGGGCTGCGTCTCCTCCAGCCATTCGACGAGGCGCGGCAGCCGGCCGTTGATGCCGTTCACGTTGAAGGTCGCTATCTTCATCCGGAGGCCAAACGCACGGCCTGAGCGAAGCGGCCCGGCGCTTCCGCGTCGTAGCCGAGGTAGAGGTCTGGCTCGACCAGCTCGAGCTCCATCAGCGCGGGCTTGCCATCGAGGCCCCGGACGAAGTCGATTCGGGCGTAAAGGAGGGGCTCCTCGACCTCGGCCAGCACCGCCTCGGCGGCGTCCAGTTCGTCCCGGGCGGGCGCGTGGGGCGTGATGACGCCGTCATATTCGGGTTGAACCCGGAAGTCGCCCGGCTGCGGCCGCTTGCGGATCGAGTGGCTGAAGGCGCCGCCGAGGTAGATGAGCGAGATTTCGCCCTCGCTTTCGATCGCCGGCAGGTAGGGCTGAATCATCGCGGGACCGGCGGGCGCTCCATCGAGCGGCTGCCCGGGCGACCAGCGGATGGTCTGCCAGGCCGAGGCCGAGACCTGCGGCTTCGCGATCAGCCTATCGGTGCCGAGCTGTGCCGCCGCCTCGGCCATCACTTCCTCCGTGCAGCGGTCCGCATAGAGGGTCGGCACGACGGGCGCGTTGCGCTCGGCAAGTCGGCCCAGGTAGAGCTTGTCGGCGTTCCAGCGGAGCACGGACGGCGGGTTCATGAGGCGTACGCCTCCGGCTTCCCAACGTCCCACCGCCTCCTGCCATTGCGCCCCCGCGCGGTGATAGCCCCAGACGAGCAGCGGCATCGCCAGGTCGAAAGCAGTCAGGCCGCCGGGATCGGCCCAGCTCGGGCCTGCCACCTCCATCCCCGCTTCACGCAGCGGCGCCGCCTGGCGTTCGAACACGTCGCGCCAGCGGCT
>DATMJS010000151.1:0-10312 GCA_035553755.1 Allosphingosinicella sp. | reverse complement strand
CTTCGGCCTCTGGACCTTGCTGAAACTTCCCGAGCTGCTCACCGAGTGGGAGCCGCGTCCGATTTCGCCTACGCTGGCGCTGATCCTGACGATCAATCTCGCGCTGCTGGTGTGGCGGCTGGGCCTCCGCTTCGGCTTCGTTACTTATGCTTATGGCTGGCGGCAGGGGCTGCTTTCGATTCCGCGGGTGCTGGTCGGCAACTGGATCGCGATGCTGGCGGCTTGGACGGCGGTGGCCCGGTACCGCCGCACCCGTCGGAGCGGGCGTGCGACCTGGGACAAGACCGAGCATATGTTTCCGGCGGAAGTCCCGGCCGAATGATGTCTCCCTCGCCGCCGCTCCGCTTCCTGACGCTGGTGCTGGGCGGCTGGCTATGCCTGCGCGGAACGGTGCTCGCATCCGGCTGGTGGCTGGAAAGCCCTGATACGCGTCCTGCTCCAGCGGCGCATGCACCCGCTGTGGTGGCGGGAAGAAGTACAGTTCCGGTGGTTTCGCCCCCCTCAATGGCCGTCGCGCCAGCTGCACAGGCTTCCGAGCCGGTAGCGGTGGCGGTATCGAAAGTCCGCTCACCAGCCTCGCCATCGAACTATATCTTGACGGTTGCTTCTCCTTCTGCCCCTGCCTCTGTTCCTCAGCCGCAGACTGTCACTCCGTTCCCGCACGCTCCCACGCCACTTCTGCTTCCGGCGAGGCAGGAAGGGCGCTGGTCGGCTTCAGCGTGGGCGTTCGTCCGGGAAGAAGGAGCGGCGTCGCTGGCGCCGGCCGGAATGCTCGGCGGCAGCCAGGCGGGCGGGCGGATCGCCTATAGGCTAAATGGCGATCAGACGCGGCCGCTGGCACTGAGCGGACGAGTCTATGCTCCGCTCAGCAGCCTGCGGGCTGCCGAAGCGGCGGCGGGAATAGACTGGAAGCCGCTCGGCCGCGTGCCGCTGCACTTGCTGGCGGAGCGGCGGCAGGCGCTCGGGCGCGACGGACGCTCCGCTTTCTCCCTTACCGCTTATGGCGGCATAAGCGAGCGGGCGGTGGGGCCGCTCCGCTTCGATACTTATGCTCAGGCAGGCGTGGTGGGCCTCCGGTCCCGCGACCTGTTCGTCGACGGTTCGGCGAAGCTGAGCCTGGCGGCGGGCAGTACTAGGCTGGGCGCCGGCGCCTGGGGTGCGGCTCAGCCGGGGGTGGAGCGGCTGGACGTCGGCCCGCACGCCTCGTTCCGCCTGCCGACCGCTGAAGCCAGCCTCACAGTCGCGATGGATTGGCGGCTGCGTGTTGCTGGAGACGCTGCGCCTGCGGGAGGACCCGCCCTCACCCTCTCCGCCGGATTTTGAGCGCGACCCTTCCGCCCCAAAGCATATGCCGCTAGCGTTCCTTGCGTGGACATCTACCTCCCCATCGCCGGCCTCTCGGTCAACGCGCTGACCATCATCGCCATCGGCGGGCTGGTGGGACTGCTGACCGGAATGCTGGGGGTCGGCGGCGGGTTTCTCACCACGCCGATCCTCATCTTCTACGGCATCCCGCCCGCGGTTGCGGTGGCTTCGGCTACGACGCAGATCACCGGCACCAGCGTTTCCGGAGTGCTGGCCCACCGTCGCCGCAAGGGCGTCGATTACCGGATGGGCCTCGTCATCATCGCGGGCGGCTTGGTGGGCGCGCTGGCTGGAGGCGGATTGTTCCGCCTGCTCCAGGAGGGCGGGCAGATCGATACCGTGATCGCGCTCCTCTACGTCATTCTGCTCGGCAGCATCGGCATATTGATGGCGCGGGAGTCCGCGACCGCGCTCGGCCTCATCAATACCCCGGAGGGGAAGCGCAAGTCGCCGCGCCGCCACAACCCGCTGATCGCGATGCTGCCGATGCGCTGGCGCTTCTACCGCTCGGGTCTTTACATTTCGCCGCTCGCTCCGCTGCTGCTCGGTTTCGTCTCCGGCATGCTGACCGTCCTGCTCGGCGTCGGCGGCGGCTTCATCGTGGTGCCGGCGATGATCTATCTCCTCGGCATGTCGGCGCAGGTGGTGGTCGGCACCTCGCTCCTCCAGATCCTGTTCGTGACCGCAGCGACGACGCTGGTCCATGCCACGACCACCAAGTCGGTCGACATCGTGCTGGCCGTGCTCCTCCTCCTCGGCAGCGTGATCGGCGCGCAGTTCGGCGCTCGTTTCGCGCAGAAGGTTAGGCCCGAAGTGCTGCGCCTGTTCCTTGCGGCGGTCGTATTGATCGTAGCTTTCCGCATGGCGCTCGGGCTCGGCTGGCGGCCTGAGGAGATCTACACGGTGCAGATGCTGTGAGGCGGTTGCGCGCGTTCGCTTTGCTGGTCGCGCTGCCCTTCACGTTGGGGCAAGCCAAACCCAAGCTCGTCCCGGACGTGTCGCAGCGGGAAATTGAGATACGCTATTCCTTCACCGGCGCGGAGCTTCTGCTGTTCGGCGCGATCATCTATCCCGGCGGCCGTGTTCCAGCCGACAAGGCCGACATAGCGGTGGTGGTGAAGGGGCCGGTCGAGCGGATCGTAGTTCGGGAAAAGCAGAAGGTCGCCGGCATCTGGATGAACGTCGAAAGCGCCCGTTTCCGCTCCGCCCCCGCCTTCTATGCCGTCGCTTCCTCGCGCCCGCTCAAGGAGCTGGTCGACGAACGCACCGCCGCCATTTACGAACTCGGCCTCGACTATCTTCAGCTCTCGCCCGCTTCGGGAGCGCAGGTCGAGGTGCAGCGGCGTTTCGAGGCTGGCCTGCTCGACCTCCGCCGGCGCATGGGCCTCTATGTCGAGGAGCCGAACGGCGTCGAGATCAGCGAAGGCGTCCTCTACCGCGCCCGGCTCAACATCCCTGCGCGGGTGCCAGTAGGCAATTATACCGCCGAGACCTTCCTCATCCAGGACGGACGCGTGGTCGCGGGCGCGGTTCGCGAGATCAGGATCGAAAAGCTCGGCTTCGAACGCTTTGTCGCGATGGCCGCCGAACGCTGGTCGCTCCCCTACGGCCTGGTCGCGGTCGCGGTCTCGATCCTGCTCGGCTGGGGCGGGAGCGCTGTCTTCCGCCGCCCCTGAACCCGCTCAAGGCCGCATCCCCGCGCAAAGCAGTTGTTTACGTATTTGGGTTAACAGTCCGCCAATCACCTTCGCGAAGGACTGTTTGAACCCATGACCGACATGAACATGCACAGCGTTCCCCAGGCCGATCCTATGCCCGGCTATATGCCCGCGCAGGAGCCGGTAAAGCAGCGAGGAGCCGTGCTTCCGCCGATCGGCAATGTGATCGAGATCAGCGGTGGCGGCGCGCGCGTCGAGATTGACGGCAACCGGCTGCGCGAGCTGGCTGGGGATTCCGATCCCAGCGTTGCCATGTCGGGGCAGGTCGGCAGCCAGGTAAAGCTCCAGGCCGGCAAGCGCTGGATCCTCGCCAATGTCCGCCACCTGCGGGTCGCCGATGCAGGGGGCGACATGGTTGTCGCCGAGATCGATTTCATGGGCGAAGGCGATGAGGACGAGAAGAGCGGCAGGCTTGTGAACTTCAAGCGCGGCATTACCGGCTACCCCATCCCCGGCGATAAGGTATTCCCCGTCCAGGGCGACGATTTGAAGCAGATGTTCTCGGCGGACGAGCGCGCGCATATCGAGATCGGCACCGTCTACCCGACCAAGGACGTGCGCGGCGCGCTCTATATCGACGCCATGCTGGGGAAGCATTTCGCGCTGCTGGGCTCGACCGGCACCGGCAAATCGACTTCGGCCGCGCTCATCATGCACCGCATCTGCGACATGGCTCCCGAAGGCCATATCGTGATGATGGATCCCCACGGCGAATATTCGGCCGCCTTCAAGGGCTATGGCGAATTGTTCAACGTGGACAACCTCGCCATGCCTTATTGGCTGATGAACTTCGAGGAGCATTGCGAGGTGATGCTGACATCGAGCGGCGCCGACCGCCAGGCCGATGCCGATATCCTCGCCAAATGCCTGCTCCTGGCACGTTCGAAGAACCGAGCCGCAGAAGGCATGACCAAGCTCACCGTCGATTCCCCCGTTCCCTATCTGCTGTCGGACCTGACGACCGCGATCAGCAATGAAATGGGCCTTTTGAACAAGGCGACCGACACCGCTCCCTTCATGCGGCTCAAGACCAAGATCGACGAATTGAAGTCGGATCCCCGTTACAGCTTCATGTTCTCGGGCATGCTGGTGGCGGACAGCATGGCGAGCTTTATCGGCAAGATCTTCCGCCTGCCCGCCAACGGCAAGCCGATCTCGATCGTCGACGTATCGGGCGTGCCTTCCGACATTACCTCGGTGGTGGTGGCGGTGCTCTCCCGTTTGGTGTTCGATTATGCGATCTGGTCGAGGAACGAAGCCCAGCGCCCGGTTCTGCTCGTCTGCGAGGAGGCGCACCGCTACATCCCCGCCGACAAGACGTCGAGCGGCCAGGCGGTGCGCAAGATCCTCGAACGGATCGCCAAGGAAGGCCGTAAATACGGCGTCTCGCTGGGCCTCATCACGCAGCGTCCGTCGGACCTTGCCGAAGGCGTGCTTTCCCAGTGCGGCACGATCATCGCCATGCGTCTCAACAACGACCGCGACCAGGCATTCGTGAAGTCGGCCATGCCCGAGGGCGCACGCGGCTTCCTCGATGTCATCCCCGCGCTCCGCAACCGCGAATGCATCGTCTGCGGCGAAGGCGTGTCGATCCCGATCCGGGTCGCCTTCGACGACCTCGAACGCGACCGCCGTCCGGCCTCCGCCGATCCGCTCTTCTCGGAGCTTTGGAAGCAGACCGGCGACGAATCCGCAATGATCGCCCGCGTCGTCAAGCGCTGGCGCAGCCAGGGAAGCTAGGGGATCTCAGGAGCTTCCTATGGCGCCGTCGCTCCGTTGCGGCCGTCGGCTAGCATTAGCCGCAAGGCCCTGATCTCCTCCTTCAGGGCCGCGAGCTCCGGCGCGCCGGCGACCGCCGCACCTGGTTCCTCGGCGTCGCGCCCGATGAAGAAGCTGGCGAAGGTGGCGGTGATATAGCCGAACACGGCCAGGCCATAGAGGGCGAGCAGCGCCGACAGGACCCGCCCCTCCAGGCTGGTCGGCCA
The DNA here is from genome assembly GCA_035553755.1 of Allosphingosinicella sp. Taxonomy (GTDB): domain Bacteria; phylum Pseudomonadota; class Alphaproteobacteria; order Sphingomonadales; family Sphingomonadaceae; genus Allosphingosinicella. Next base: position 5,244 of record DATMJS010000151.1, on the reverse strand, counting down.
GAAGTCGGTGCCGATGCTGGCGATCAGCATTCCCGTCCACCACAGGGCATGGCCGTAGGAGGTGAAGCCGCCTTCCACTTCACGGGCCGGCTCGAAGCTCAGCATTCCGGCGGCGCCGAGGGCGAGTACGAGAAGGGTCAGCCCGGCGACATAGCCGAACTGCCGCCGCCGCAGCGTCGCCCGAAGCGCATACATGCTGCGGTTCGCGGTGCCGACAATCCTCACCAGCCGGATGCCGCGAAGCGCTCGTGCCGCGCGGAGAACCGCAAAGGCCCGGAACAGCCGGAGCGCCGGCACGACCAGCGCGATAACGGTCAGCCAGTTCCTCTTCAGGAAGGGCTTCTTTTCCGGCGCCAAGGCGAAGCGGAGGGCGAATTCGAGGATGAATAGGATCCATATGACCGTACCGACGGTGGCAAGCAGTTCGCTCGTGCCGGAGGTGAGTTCGACCACCACGATGATCAGCCAGGCGAGGCTGAGGAGCAGCATCGGCGTCCGTAGCCATTCGTCCAATTGCTCGAGAGTCTTCCATCTCTCCATCCTCGTAGCCATGTCGGGCTCCTGCAACTGCTGACGTCCACGCTAGAGACGCACCAATCGTGCTCCGGTGCCGAAACGGATCGGAAACCCTGCCGTCTATCCGCGTTCAGCTGTTATGCTCGACCTTCCAGAGCCCTATGGCGCGCTCGTTCGCGGAGTGTTGCTTACCGCCATCGCCGTACTCTGGACGGTGCTCCTCGTTCGAATCGTCGGCCTGCGCGCCTTTTCCAAGATGACCGCCTTCGATTTCGTCACGACTATCGCCACCGGGTCCCTGATCGCGCAGGCTGGCACGCGCTCCGACGGGACTGAATTCCTCCAGGCTCTTGCCGCGATTGCGGGTGTGTTCCTCATCCAGTGGATCCTTGCCAAGGCACGTCAGAAATCGGACGGGATACAGAAGCTCATCAAGAACACTCCGGTCCTGCTGATGGAAGACGGCAAGTTTCTGGAGGATGCCATGTCCGCCAGCCGGGTGTCGAGGTCGAGCATCCTGGAGAAGATCAGGGCGGCCAATGCCCCCCGGCTCTCCGCGGTAAGGGCGGTGGTACTGGAGACCACGGGCAACATCTCTATACTGCACGGAGAAGATTTTGACGAACGCCTGCTGGAGGGCGTCAAGCGGCTCTAGGCCGTCTCTACGGCAGCAGCTGGCTAGGCATCGGGTCGTGCGGGTGCGGACAAGGCCGCGTTGCGGATCTCCGGCTGTGCGGCGGCGCCGACGGGAACGCTGAGGAGGCTGCGGAGCTTTGCGCGGAAGGCGGCGAGATCGGAGCCGCTTAGCTGGGCCCGCTGGGTGAACTTCACCGAACCGGGGTTTACGGGAACGCCGTTGCGGTAAAGTTCGTAATGGAGGTGCGGACCGGTCGATAGGCCGGTGGAACCCACATAACCGATCACCTGGCCCTGCCGCACATGCTGGCCGGGCGATGCTGCTATGCGGCTCATATGCGAATAGCTGGTCATCAGGCCGCCCGGGTGGCTGATCCGGACCTGCCGGCCGTAGCCGCCGGCCCATCCCGCCGCCGAGACGCGGCCATCGGTCGCAGCGAGAATCGGAGTGCCGTAGCCGGCACGGAAATCCATTCCCTTGTGCATCCGCGAATAGCCGAGGATCGGGTGGCGCCGCATGCCGAAATCGGAGGAGACCGAGCCGGGTACCGGCCGCTGGAGCACCCCCGTCTGCTTGCCTACGCCCGAAGCTTCGAACCATTGGGTGGAGCCGCCCTGCGTCCATTGCATAAGCTGGAGCTTCCTGCCGTCCCCCCGTTCGAGACCGGCATAGAGGAGCCTGCCCGCCTCGGTCTCGCCGGTTTCGGCGCGGCGGTGCTCGATAATGATGTCGAAGCGGTCGTTCGCCCCGAGGCTGCCGACGTTGAGCTGGGTGGCTATGGCGCGGAGATATTCCTGAATCGCCCTGGCGGGAGCGCCCGACGCTCGGGCGGAGCGGTAGAGGCTGGAGCCGACGAGGCCCTGAATGCGGAGCGGGGTGTTATCGACGGAGATGGGAATGCGGTTCAGGACCAGCCTGCCGTCGACACGGGCGATCTCCACCTGGAGGTCGAAGCGGGCGCGGAAGGCGAGCGCTTCCAGGGGACGGGCGACACTGGCGTTCGGGCGGCGGCCCAGCGTCAGCGCCATTGGCGTGCCCGCCTTGATCTCGCCGATCTCGATCGCGCGGCCGACGATGCTTTCGACCTGCTTCGCTTCGGCCTCGGAAACCCCGGCGCGCTGCAGCACGCGGGCAAAGCCGTCGCCGCGCCCGAGCGTGGCGCTCAGCTCGACGATGGGGCGCTCGGGCGTGTCGGTCAGCGGCCGTACCGCATCCGTGGCGGCCATGCGCCGGCCGGTGTCGGCTCCATAGGCGAGGGGAGCGAAGGAGTAGGCGCGGACCTCTTCGAACTGGGCCTCGGTCATGGCCGGAGGGCTGGCGCCGGCAACTGGCTCCAGGCCCGGCGCGAAGCTGAAGGCGGCATAGCAGAGCGCCACACAGGTGGCGGCGCCGCGCAGCCACTCGATCGAGCCGATGCGAACGCCGAGGTCGGTGACGAGGTCGATGTCGGCGCGAACGCGTAAGGATTTCGCCTTGCGGCCGAAGCCGGGCAAGGGGCGGACGAGGGTCGCATCGAGGCTGAGCGCCGCGGCTCCGCCCCCATTGCCGGCTTCGACTTGCCCGAACTGATACAAGGCCGCTCGCCCCCTCGAAACCCGCTTAAAACCCCCCGCCGCGGATCGCCCGGCAGGTGGCGAGGGTTGTGAATAAAAAGGGTTAAAGTCAAATTACGTCCGAGCCCGATCCGCGGCAGCTGCGGCGAAACGAAAGATCGCAACGACGAGCTGAAAAGAAGTTGCGGAACCAAGCTGAGAAGTTGCGCTCCCCGATGCGAATTACGATCTATTCCCCATGAGCAATTTCGCCCGGGCGCCGCTGGCCGCCATCCTCGGTCCGACCAACACCGGCAAGACCCATTTGGCGGTCGACCGGATGTGCGGCCATTCGAGCGGAATGATCGGCTTTCCGCTGCGCCTGCTCGCGCGCGAGGTTTATGACCGGGTGGTGAAGCTGAAGGGCCAGGCCCAGGTCGCGCTGATCACTGGCGAAGAGAAGATCGTGCCGAAGGAGGCGCGCTGGTTCCTCTGCACCGCTGAATCGATGCCGATGGAGCGGGATTTCGCCTTTGTCGCACTGGACGAGGCGCAGCTCGGCGCCGACCCGGAGCGCGGCCACGTCTTCACAGACCGGATGCTGCACGCGCGGGGGCGCGAGGAGACGATGATCCTTGGCTCAGAGGCGCTGGCCCCGATGGTGCGCTCGCTGCTCCCCAAGGCGGAGATTATCGGGAGGCCGCGCTTCTCGACCTTGAGCTATGCCGGCCCGGCAAAGCTGTCGCGGCTGCCGCCGCGCTCGGCGATAGTCGCCTTCTCGGCCGAGCAGGTCTATGCGGTCGCCGAGATGCTGCGCCGGATGCGCGGCGGCGCCGCGGTCGTGATGGGAGCCCTGTCGCCGCGCACTCGAAATGCGCAGGTCGCCATGTATCAGGCTGGCGAGGTCGATTACCTGGTCGCGACGGACGCGATCGGCATGGGGCTCAACATGGACGTCGGCCATGTCGTCTTCGCAGGGCTGTCCAAATTCGACGGGCGCAGGCGGCGGCGGCTGACGGTGGCGGAGATGGCGCAGATCGCCGGCCGCGCCGGTCGGCACCAGCGCGACGGCACCTTCGGCACGCTTACGCTGGAGGGTGAACAGGCCGCAGAGTTCAGGCCCGAGGAGATCGAAGCGATCGAGGAGCACCGCTTCCCGCCGCTGGACCATCTGTTCTGGCGCGAGGGCGATCCCGACTTCCGGAGCGTCGATGCGCTCATCCGCTCGCTCGAGCGGCGACCTTCGGAGCCGGGCCTTCGCGCCGCGCCGGAAGCGATCGACCTCGCCGTGCTGAAGCGGCTGGCGGAGGACCCGGCCGTCCGCGCGCGGGCGACCGCCGGGCATGTGCGGCGGCTGTGGGCCGCCTGCGGCCTGCCCGATTTCAGGAAGACGGGGCCGGAGCACCACGCGCGCCTGGTCGCCCGCATCTTCGCGCATCTGAGCGAGGGCGACGGGCGCCTGCCCCAAAGCTGGTATGCCGAGCAGGTGGCGCGGCTCGACAATGTGCAGGGCGACATCGACACGCTCGCCGACCGAATCGCGGGCGTACGCACCTGGGCCTATATCGCCCACCGAGCCGATTGGCTGGCGAGCCCGCAGGCGATGGCCGAGCGCACCCGCGAAGTGGAGGAGAAACTGTCGGACGCGCTCCACGAGCGGCTGACCCAGCGCTTCGTCGATAAGCGCACCTCGGTGCTGATGCGCGACCTCGGCGGCAAGGCGGGCGAGTTCCCGGTGCTCGTCGACGAGCAGGGCGAGGTCTCGGTCGGCAGCTATCCGATCGGCCGGCTCGAAGGCTTCCATTTCGAGGTCGATCCCGCCGCGCGGCACGCCGACCGGAAGATGCTGCTGGCCACCGCCGAGCGCAGGCTCGGCGGTGAATATGAAAAGCGCGCGGCGGCTTTGGTCGCCGATACGGATGACCATTTCAGCTTGAGGACAGAGCCCGAGCAGCCCGTTGCCATCCTGTGGCGAGGCCATGAGGTCGCCCGGCTAGGCCCCGGCAAGAACCTCCTGTCGCCGCGCGTCCATCTTGACCGGCGCATAGAGCGGGTGTCGGAGCGCGGGCGCGAGGCGGTGATCGAGCGGCTGAAATACTGGGTGCGTGGGCAGGTGGAGCGCTCGCTTGGCCCGCTCCGCGCCGCCGGCCACGCCGCGCAGGATCCGGTGAGCCCGCCGGCCCTGCGATCGGTGCTCGCCATGCTGGTGGACGAGGGCGGGATCATCGCCCGCGACGCGGTGGCGAAGCCGGTCGCTGCGCTGGAGCGCGATCAACGGAGGTCGATCGCGCGGCTGAAGGTTCGGATCGGAGCGCTCGACCTGTTCATGCCGGACATACTGAAGCCCGAGGCGCGGCGCTGGCGGACGGCGCTGCGCGCAGCCGCGGCGGGCGAGCCGATGCCGCTGCTGCCGGCGCAGTCGAGCGTCGTTCTGCCGACGCCGAGGGACGAGCGGGAGCGGCGGCTGCTTACCCGTCTCGGTTTCCGGGCGCTGGGGCCGCAGATGCTCCGCGTCGATCTCGTCGAGCGGATCGCCCGCCATGCCCACGAAGTGAGAAC
>DATMJS010000150.1:0-6108 GCA_035553755.1 Allosphingosinicella sp. | reverse complement strand
GGCGGTCGATCTTGGTCTTGTTGTAATTATAGGCCGCGGTCAGCGACCAGTTGCCGAAATCCTGCAGCCGCATCCGGTACGCGGCGACGATGTCGACGCCGCGTGTGGTGGTGTCGAGGCCGTTGATGAAGAAGCGTGCCGCGCCGACGCTCTGGAAGCCGTTTGCGTCCAGCACCGCCTTAACCGCGGCGTTCTGGGCGGCGGTGCCGCTGCCGGCGGCGCCCAGATTCTCGGTGAGCACGATCCGGTCGTCGATCTTGATCTGGTAGAAATCGGCGGTGAGCGTCAGCCCCTGCAACGGGTTGGCGGTGGCGCCGAGGCTGAGGTTGAGCGATTTCTCGGGCTCCAGCGGCCTGGAGCCGAGCGCCTGCGCGACCGGGCTGTTCACCGCGACGGTGCTGATGTCGACCGGCACGCCGGCGATGAAGTTGGTCGAAGTCGTCGTGAAGAATTGCTGGTGGAGCGAAGGTGCGCGGAAGCCGTTGGACACCGAACCTCTCAGCGCCAGGCCCTGCACGGGCTCCCAGCGAGTCGCGAACTTTCCGTTCCAGGTGTCGCCGAAATCGGAGTAATGTTCGTAACGTCCCGCCAGCGTGGTTGTCAGCCCTTCCACGGGATCGGTGTCGAATTCGACATAGGCTGCCCGGCTGTTGCGACCGACATTGGTCTTGCTGCTCTCCGGAATACCGGGAAAGCCCTGCGCTCCGGCGGGCGCGGCGCGGCCGGGGAAGCTGCAGATGCCGGTGCCGGCATTGTACACACCCTGCTGGGTGGTGCAGTTGGCGGCCGTCGTGGCGAAGGCGGCGCGGAACAGCGGCCCCACCGCGTACGACTGAACGTCCCCCGGCCGGATCTTGAACCCCTCCTCGCGATATTCGGCGCCGACGGCCACCGACAGCGGCTTGGCGAACCCGCCGAACGGAAATTGGCGCGAAAAGTCGAGGTTTACGATGTTCTGGCCGTAGCGGAGACCGCCGGCATCGAACACGCTCTGGCTCTGCGGCCCGAACGAGGTGTTGAGCGAGTCCCTGACGGTATAATCGAAGCTGTTGTGGCCGGTGCCGCCGGAAAGGTCCATGTTCCAGCCGCTGACTTCCCCGCGCAGGCCGACCGTCACCGCATGATCGTCAAGATCGGAGTCGATCAGCGGGAGGAAGCCATGTTCGGTCAGCGGCACGAAGTTGGCGGCGTTCGGCGTCTGGTTGGGCGCCAGCACCGCGAAGTTGCGGTTCGCCGCCGCGCTCTGCTGGCGCCAGTTGGCAGCGCTCAAGGTGTCGCGGTGGCCGTAGGAGCCGAAGGTGTAGAACTCCCAACCCGGTGCGACTTCGAGTCCGGAGTTGATGAAGAGGTTATAGTCCCGCGAATCGGGATCGCCGAAGCGGAACTGAAGCCGGTTGAAGCTCACCTCGCGCGGATCGAAGGCCGCGGTCGGACGATTATAGTTCGGCCGAAGATCGAAACCGGCGCGGTTAGTGCGGTCGCGGTCGCGCAGCTCGCCGGTAACGTTGAAATAGCCGTTGGGGCCCATCGGGATGCCGAGATTGGCGCCAACGGTGAACTGGCGCCCGTCGCGCGCCTCGCGCTCCCCGTCGGTGTTGGCAAGAAGATAGCGGTTGTCGGCGGGGTCGAGCTGCGGCTGGCCCGCCGCGTTCAGCTGCAGCCCGGTGACGTTCGCCACGTTGTTTATCGTCGTATAATATTTGCCCCAGGTCATCGAGGCGCGGCCGCCATGGTCGGCATTCTTGAGCTGGATGTTGATCACGCCCGCGATCGCGTCCGATCCGTACTGCGCGGCCGCTCCGTCGCGGAGCACTTCGACCCGGCTGATCGCAAGGCCGGGAATGAGGTTCATGTCGACCGCGGCGCTGCCGCGTCCGACCGTGCCGTTGATGTTGAGCAATGCCGAGACGTGGCGGCGCTTGCCGTTGATCAGCACCAAAGTCTGGTCCGGGCTGAGGCCGCGCAAGGTCGCCGGGCGCAGTGCATCGGAGCCGTCTGCGATGGAGGGCTGCGGGAAGTTGAAGGACGGCACCAGCTGGTTGAGGATCTTGTTCGTTTCGGTCTGGCCGGTGTTGGTGATGGCTTCTGATCCGATCACGTCGATGGGGACGGGGCTGTCAGCAACGGTTCGGTCCGACCGGCGGGTGCCGGTGACGATGATCTGATCGCCCGCGGCGATCGCCTGCTCCTGGGCTTCTTCGGACGGCGCCTGGCCGGCCTGCTGGTTCTGCGCCATGGCAGGCGAGGCGAGCACTGCCAGCGATGACAGCGACGACAGCATGATAAGGCGCGTAGAACGGATCATGATTGCTCCCCCAAAAAATGCAGGGCGGCCCCCCGGCTGCCCAAGTTCTGGAACGCTACGCCTTTTTCTCCCCGGCGAAAGCTTCATTCGCGCTTCGGTAACCATTTGCCTCAGATTGTTGTTACGACGCCACAACTTATCCGCCGAAGCTGCTTGCCGAAGCGGCGACAGGCTCCGGCTGTCCACAGCAGCCGGATGAGGCGTTAGCGTCGGCCCTTCCGAATTCCGGCCAGCAGCCCGGGGCGCGCCCTCGGCTCGAACAATTCGTCGGCGGCCTCGGGGTCGAGCAACTCGCTCTTCGCCATTTTCTTCTTGATCTTGCCCGGGTTCTCGGGATCGAGCGGCACGAGCGTGCGGCCTCTCCCGCGCAGCTCCTCGATGCAGCTGATCAGGCCTCGAGTTCGCTCGAAGCATTGGCCCACCTGCCGGGGGGCAAGGCCGAGATGCTCGGCGATGAGATCGGTCCGAATGTCGGCGATCCGGCGGCGCACGTCGTCGCGGCCGGTCCCGTCGACGAGAAGGTCGCATTCGCTGTCGAGCCCCATCGAGCGGTTGTTCATGTTGGCGGAGCCAACGCGCAAATAATCGTCGTCGACGATCATGATCTTGGCGTGGACGTAGATGTCGGCGCCGCCCTCGGTCACCGGATAATAGATGCGGAAGCGGCCATGTTCGTCCTTCTCCCGGAGCGCTTTCACCAGCTCGTAGCGGGCGGGGCTCATCACCGTCTCGTCGAGCCAGCCATAGGCCGTCCGCGGATTGACCACGACGAATTCGGGGCCGTCCCGTTCGGCGAGGCGCCGCCCGATCGCCTCGGCGACGACCCGCGAGGCGAAATATTGCGTTTCGACATAAACGAAACGCTCCGCCCGTTCGATCAGGTCGACGAACAAAGCCTCGATCTCGCGGATTTCCTCTATGCTGCCTTCCCGGCCGCGGGTTCGGGCGATGCCGACCTCGACGTCGCGGAAGATCGGCTTCAGCTCCTTGGGCCAGGGCTTGCCGCGGTCGGCGGGCACGGGGAGGTCGTTGCCGGTCGCGATCTTCCAGCGGATGCGGGCGAGGTCGCCGAGCGCCTCGGCCGCTCTCCCGTCCACCGCCATGATGGCGTCGTGCCAAGGTTCGTAGACGCGGCGGGTGAACGGGCGGCGGCGGCCAGGATCGTTATCCTTGTGATGGCGCGTGTCCCAGCGGTCGGCGGTGATGTCGATGCCGCCGCAAAAGCCGATCTCGTCGTCAATGACCAGCGTCTTCTGGTGGTGGCTGGCGGCGAGCGGGTGCATGTGGTCGAACTTGAGATGGATGCGCTTCTTGGTCGCCCAGCGAGCGAGGCGGAGCATGGTCGTGCCGCGGCCGGGGATGCTCATCGCCGCATGGTCCCAGACGAGGATGTAGATTTCGAGCTCAGGCCGCCGCCGCGACAGCCAGGAAATCAACGGCCCGAGATGCCTGGGCGCGCCGGATTCGGGCTCCTCGTCGACCAGCGGCACGCGGGTATCGACGTCCCAGCCGATCAGGATGATCTGCGACCGCGCCTGTTGCATGGCTTCGAGCGCGTGGCGATAATAATCGGCCGCATCGACCACCAACGCCGCCCGGTTCGCCTTCTCCACCCGCCAGCAATTGTGTCCCGGCTGAAGGAGGGAATTTTCCGAATGTCCTAACGCAGCATCGCTCACCTCCCGGGCAACGCATCAGTGGCGGAGAGGGTTTCGCGGGCGTAATGGGTCCTTGCGCAATTGCTTGTCGAAAGGCTGCCACTCCCTCTAGGAGCGGGGCAAAGGGAGGAATGAATGAAGCTCGACAACAATATTTCCGCCGTCGTCACTGGCGCCGCCTCGGGTCTCGGCGAAGCCACGGCTCGGGCGCTTGCGGGGCGCGGAGTCAGGGTCACGGTGTTCGACCGCGATGCGGAGAAGGGGGAGAAGGTCGCCTCCGAGATCGGCGGGGTCTTCGCCCTCGTCGACGTCACATCCGACGAGGCGGTGGACGCCGGGTTCGCCAAGGCGCGCGAGGCGCACGGGCAGGAGCGGATCTGCGTCAATTGCGCAGGCGTTGCCAATGCGGTGAAGACGGTGGGGCGCGACAAGGAGACGGGCGCGGTGAAGCGCTACCCGATCCACCAGTTCGAGCTCGCCATCCAGATCAACCTCATCGGCACCTTCCGGGTGCTCGCCGCGTCCGCCGCCGGAATGGCCGACCTCGAACCGATGGAGGATGGGGAGAAGGGCGTCATCATCAACACCGCCTCGGTCGCCGCGCAGGACGGGCAGATCGGCCAGGCGGCTTATTCGGCTTCCAAGGCGGGCGTGCTCGGAATGGCGCTCCCGATCGCGCGCGACCTGATGGGGGAGGGAATCCGGGTCAACACCATCCTTCCCGGCGTGTTCAAGACGCCCATGGTCGCGATGATGCCCCAGAACGTCCAGGACGCGCTCGCCGCGCAAGTCCCCTTTCCGAAGCGGCTCGGGCAGCCGGAGGAATATGCGCGCCTCGCCCTCTTCATGGCCGAGAACCCGTATCTCAACGGCGAATATGTGCGGCTGGACGGCGCCATCAGGATGGCGCCCAGATAGCCATGCCGGGCCGCCTGACGATCATCGGCAGCTATGTCAGCCCCTATGTAAGGAAGGTGCTCGCCTGCGTGGCGTTGAAGGGGCTCGACTATGAAATCGACCCGATCACTGCCTTCTACGGCAATGAGGAATTCGAACGGCTAAGCCCGCTCCGCCGCATCCCGGTGCTGGTCGAGGGCGATCTGGCGCTGAGCGACTCCTCGGTGATCTGCGCTTATCTCGACGAGGCGTGGCCGGAGCGGCCGCTTCTGCCTGCCGACGTCAGGGACCGCGCCCGCGCGCGCTGGTTCGAGGAATATGCCGATACGCGCTTGGGCGACGTCTTCATCTGGGGGCTGTTCTACCCGAAGATCGTCCACCCGATCATCTGGGGCGAGCCGGGCGACGGGGCGCGGATCGAAAGGACGCTGGCCGAGGATGTGCCGCGCGAAATGGATTATCTGGAAAGCCAGCTGCCTAAGGAGGGTTTCCTTTTTGGAGGCGAGATCGGCCTTGCCGACATCGCCCTCGCGAGCTTCTTCCGTAATGCCGCTTATGCCGGTTTCGAGCCCGATCCCGAGCGCTGGCCGCGCGTCTCAGCCTATGTGGACCGCGCGCTCGCGCATGACTGCTTCGCCCGCTTCTTGCCTTATGAGGATGTCCAGCGCAGCACCGATCCGAAGGCCCGCCGGGCCGCGCTCCTCGCCGCCGGCGCGCCGCTGACGGCGGAGACTCTGGGGACGAGGGAGCCGCGCAAGGGTGTGATGCGGCTGTGACGAGAGCGCAATCATTTCCACAGCGCCACAGGCCTCTCGAATTTAGCTCCGGGCGGGCACGAAATAAGCGATCATAATCGGCTTCAAATATCGCTTATCGATTCCGCCGCCCCTCTATGAGGCTGTCGACGAGCCCCGGATCGGCAAGCGTCGAGGTGTCGCCGAGTGAGCCATAATCGTTATCGGCGATCTTCCGCAAAATGCGGCGCATGATCTTGCCCGAACGCGTCTTCGGCAGCGCGGGCGTGAAATGAAGGAGGTCGGGCGAGGCGATCGGGCCGATCTCCCTGCGGACATGGGTCCGCAGCTCCTGCTCAAGCGCCTCGTCCGGTTCCTCGCCGGCGTTTAACGTGACGTAGCAGTAGATTCCCTGGCCCTTGATGTCGTGCGGGTAGCCGACCACCGCCGCTTCGGCGACCTTGGGGTGCGCGACCAGCGCGCTTTCCACTTCCGCAGTGCCGAGCCGGTGGCC
>DATMJS010000149.1:0-3848 GCA_035553755.1 Allosphingosinicella sp. | reverse complement strand
CAGGCTTTTTCGTAGGCTTCGTCGAAGATGTCGCCGTGGAGGACGATGGCCGCGCCGTGGCCTTCGGTCTGCATCACCTTGATGGTGGGGGTCGGCCGCGGCATGACGATGGTGGCGGGAACGCCGAGGCGACGGGCATGGTAGGCTAGCGCCTGCGCATGATTGCCGGCCGAGGCCGTGATCACGCCGCGCGAGCGCGTCGCCTCGTCCATCAGCAGCAATTTGTTGAGCGCGCCCCGCTCCTTATAGGCGGCGGTGAACTGAAGGTTCTCGAACTTGACGTAGACGGTCGCGCCGGTGAGTTCGGACAAGGTGCGGCTCAGCATCGTCGGCGTGCACACCACCGCCCCCTCGATCCGCCGGGCGGCGGCCTGGATGTCGTCGAGCGTTATCGATGCGGCGGGCGCATGTGCGGGCGTGGCCATCGAGCGGCTCTATCCCACTGGCGTGGCGCTTAAACAAGCCTTATGCGCCAGTGCCATGGCACGCATCGCATTTATCGGCCTCGGCGTGATGGGCGCTCCGATGGCGCGGCACCTCGCCGCCGCCGGGCACAGCCTCACCGTCTACAATCGCACTGCCGACAAGGCGCGGGCCTGGGCGGCGCAGCATGGCGGCACCGTCGCCTCCACTCCCGCGGCGGCGGCGGGCGCTGCCGACGCCGTCATCGCGTGTGTCGGGAACGATCGCGATATCGAAGAAGTGACGCTCGGGCCTCAGGGCGCGTTCCGCAACATGCGTGAAGGCGCCCTCTTCATCGACCACACCACCGTATCCGCACGGATCGCGCGGCGCATCGCGGAGGCAGGGCGCAAGTTTGGCATCGCCTGCCTTGACGCTCCCGTCTCCGGCGGCCAGGCGGGCGCCGAGAACGGCCAGCTCGCAATCATGTGCGGCGGAACCACGGAAGCCATGGCGGCGGCCGAGCCGATCCTGCGCACCTATGCGGCCCGCGTGGTTCATGTCGGGCCGGACGGCAGCGGCCAGCTCACCAAAATGGTCAACCAGATCGCCATTGCCGGGGTGGTGCAGGGCCTTGCCGAAGCGCTCCACTTCGCCAAGGCGGCGGGCCTCGACACGGACAAGGTGTTCGAGGCGATCTCCGGCGGCGCGGCCCAGAGTTGGCAGATGGTCAACCGCTGGAAGACCATGGACCAGAACCAGTTCGATTTCGGCTTCGCGGTGGACTGGATGCGCAAGGATCTCGGCTTGACCCTCGAAGAAGCGCGGGCGAACGGCGCGCGGCTGCCGCTTGCGGCTTTGGTCGATCAATTTTACGCAGACATCCAGGCGATGGGCGGCGGACGCCAGGATACCTCATCGCTGATCAGAAGGCTGACCACATGAAGAAGTTTTTGGCCGCGCTCGCGGCCCTGTTGCTTGCCCCAGCCGCGCTCGCCGACGTCCATGTCGACAATGTCAACGGCTACACGCTCAGCCATGACGGACGGCTGATCCGCTTCAGCGGCCTCGTCGTGGACGATGCGGGCAAGGTGAAGCAGCTTCTCCAGCGCGGCGAGAAGCTTTCGCAGCGGACCCAATATCGGATCGACGGGCGCGGCCGCACCCTCATTCCCGGCCTGTTCGACGCGCACGGCCACGTGATGGGGCTGGGCTTCAACGCGATCCAGCTCGATCTCAGCGACACCAATTCTCTGCAGGAGGCGCAGGCGAAGATCGCCGCCTATGCCGCCGCCAACCCTTCGCCCCGCTGGATCGTTGGCCGGGGCTGGAACCAGGAAAGATGGGGCCTCGGCCGCTTCCCGACCGCAGCGGACATCGATGCGGTGGTGCCGGACCGGCCGGTCTGGCTGGAGCGCATCGACGGCCATGCCGGATGGGCTAACAGCGCCGCTATCAAAGAGGCCGGGATCACCCCCCAGACCGCGGCGCCGCAGGGCGGCAAGATCGAACGAGCGGGCGGAAGGCTGACGGGCGTTTTCGTCGATGCCGCGATGGACCTTGTCCAGAAAGCCGTTCCCGCTCCCCTTCCCCGCAGCCGCGACCAGGCCTTGGCGCGCGCGCAGGAGATCATGCTCTCCCACGGCCTCACCGCGGTCGCCGACATGGGCACCAGCGCCGAGGACTGGGCGGTAATGCGCCGCGCAGGCGATGCCGGCCAGCTCCACCTCCGAATCCTTTCCTACGCGTCCGGCATCGACAATCTGCTGGCGGTTGCGGGCACCGGCCCGACGCCCTGGCTTTACGATAACCGCCTGCGCATGATCGGCGTCAAGCTCTACAGCGACGGTGCTCTCGGCTCGCGCGGCGCCTGGCTGAAGCAGCCCTACCGCGACGCCCCCGGCGAGCGCGGCCTCTCTTTCCAGAACGAGACTGCGCTCAGGAATTTGATGAGCCGCGCGGCGATGGATAATTTCCAGGTCGCCGTGCATGCGATCGGCGACGCCGCCAACGCGCAACTGCTCGACGCGATCGAGGAGCTCGCCGCCACCTACAAGGGCGACCGGCGCTGGCGGATCGAGCATGCGCAGATCGTCGATCCCGCCGATCTCCCCCGCTTCGCCCGCCACGGCATCATCGCCTCGATGCAGCCGGTCCACCAGACGTCCGACTGGCGGATGGCCGAAGCTCGGATGGGGATCGAACGGCTGGGCGGCGCCTATGCCTGGCAGTCGATGCTTCAGAACCGCGTGCCGCTCGCGTTCGGATCGGACTTCCCGGTCGAATCGCCCAACCCTTTCCATGGCCTCGCGGTCGCGATCAGCCGCGTGGACGCGCAGGGCCAGCCGCCCGGAGGTTGGCTGCCCCAGCAGCGCGTGACGCTGAACGAGGCTCTGTCCGGCTTCACCCGCCTCGCCGCCTATGCCGCCTTTGCGGAGGACCGCCTCGGAACGCTCGAGCGCGGCAAGATGGCGGATTTCATCTTCATCGACCGCGACATCTTCGCGGGGGCCACTCCGGAGCAGATCCGCGACACCCAGGTACTCGAAACCTACGTGGCGGGACGAAAGGTGTGGGAGCGGGGGCGGTCGGGGGCGTCCGCCCGCTAGACCGGGCTCACTTGTTTCGAAGCGCAGCCACTTCCGCGTCCGATAGCTTGCGCATGCTCTGGACGAGGCAACTCTGGGTGCCCCCGGAGGTAGGGCCCGGCACGATGATTTCGGCGTCGAGGCCGCGGCAGACCCATGAGCTGCCACCTCTTGTTCGAAGGGCGACTCGAGTGGCCCAGTCGATATCCGGGCAGAAGCCGATGATCTCCAGCCTGTAATAGTCGTTGACGCCGACCCTGACGTTCACTGCGTTGTCATCGACGGGATTGAAGCTGTTGACTTGTCCCGCATGGAAGCATTGGCGAGCTTCCGCGTCGGCCGCGCTGAGGACGGTATCAGCCGGAACCGCGCAGGAGGCGGTCAAACCGAACAGAGTGAGAGCGGCTGCAAGTCTTCCTGCCATGGCGTACTCCGGAGTTATGATTATAACGGACCGGAGGGCGTTCGGTTCAGGAAGACTTGCGTCCCTGGAGCTTATTCGGCGGTGGTGGGATCTATCGTCGCCCGCACCTGCGCGATGCTGTTCGCCGGAAGTCCCGCGGTTTCGGCATGGCGGCGGATGAGGTCCTCGCTGGGCGCCCGGTAGATGCAGTAGATCTTGTCGTCGGTGACGTAGCTGTGAACCCACTGTATCTCGGGGCCAAGGTCGCGGAGAACGCTGCACGAGCCTTGCGATGCCCCTTTCAAATCGTCCTTGCCGAGCTGCGGGCCCAGGGGCGGCCGGTGTTCGTCTATTTCACCGCGGACTGGTGCCTGACCTGCAAGGTCAACGAGCGCACGGTTCTGGGCAGGGACGAAGTGGCGGAAAGCTTCGCCGCCCGCAACGTCGCCGTTCTG
>DATMJS010000148.1:0-5724 GCA_035553755.1 Allosphingosinicella sp. | reverse complement strand
GCGGCGGGGAAAGCAGGTGCTGCTCGGCTTCAACGAGGAGCGGAGCCACCGCATCGTCGACATGCGCGAATGCTTCATCCTGCGCCCCGAATTGTTCGCTCTGGTCGAGCCGCTGCGCAGGCTGATGGGAGAATTGCTCGGCCCGCGCGGCGGCGGCGGGGTCCGCATGACCCTGGCGGACCAGGGCCCCGATTTGTTGCTCGAGAAGGTGAGCGCGGACGGCCTCGACGCCGCGGAAGCGCTCACCGCCTTCGCCCAGACCCACCGCCTTGCTCGGCTTGCCATCGACGACGGCTATGGCTCGCAGACGCGCTGGGAGCCCGAGCCGGTAACTATCACATTGGGCGGAGTGCCGGTGGCGCTGCCGCACGGCGCCTTCCTTCAAGCCACGGCCGAAGGCGAACGAGTGCTGGTTGAGGCGGTGAAGCGGGCGATCGGCGGCGCGTCGGTGGTGGCGGATTTGTTCGCCGGCCTCGGCACCTTCGCTTTGGGGCTGGAGGGCCGCATCCTCGCGGCCGAAGGCGCTCGCGACGCGGCGCTCGCCCTCAAGACCGCCGCCAACCGGGCGCAACGGCAAATTTTCGTCGACCACCGCGATCTTTTCCGACGGCCCTATGACGAGAAGGAGCTCGGCCGATTCGAAGCGGTGGTGCTCGATCCGCCCCGCGCGGGAGCGAAGGAGCAGGTCGAGCATCTCGCCCGCTCGCCCGTGCCGCGGATCGCCTATGTCTCCTGCAACCCCAGCACCTTCGCGCGCGATGCAAAGACGCTGATCGAGGGCGGTTACCGGCTCCTATGGGTGAAGCCGGTCGGCCAGTTCCGCTGGTCCACCCATGTCGAGCTGGCGGGGGCCTTCAGCCGCTAAAGGTGATGGATGAGCTCGGCTCCGGCATGGACGGTGAGCCCCAGCAAAGCGAGCGAGGCGGCTATGAACAGGTAGAAGCGGTAGGCGACTATATTCACCGTTGCCTGCACGATGCTGTGCGCCACGCGGAAAGCCACATAGGCCCAGGCGAGGACCAGGTTTATGCCTCCGCCATGATCCATCAGCGCGAGGGTCAGCGCTATGGCGTAGAAGAGCGTCGGCTGCTCCATCAGATGATTGTAATTATGCGCCTTCCACTGAACCTGGTCCTCGACCACCCCGTCTAGAGCGCCGCCCTTGCTGCCGACGCGCCCTTTGAGGCTGATGCCTTTGCGCTTCATCGCTGGAAAACGCGTCGCGTACATCCAGATCATCATGATGAGCGACCAGGCGACAAGCGCCACCACCGGACCTAATATCGGGCTGATATTATCCATGAAAAAAGCACCTCCCCCGCTTGCATCGGGGAAGGTGCTTCCAGAGGTTCAGCTAGTCAATCTCAGTCGAACATCTTGCCGAAGGCGCGCTTGGCGCGGGTCTTCCAGTGGCCGCGATGATAGGCGTCGGAGGCGAGCAGCGGCAGTACGCTGGTTGCTTCGGCGAACACCATCTGCTCCAATGCGGTCGAGACCTTGCCCCAGCTCGCCGCTTCCTGGAGCGTCGAGGAGGAGCAGGCGCCGTCGCGGACGTCCGCGACCGTGATCTGCACCGCATATTTGTGCACCTCGACATCGTCATGGCCGAGGATCTCCGCGCAGACGACGGTGTCCTGCGTGAAGTTCTTGGGCACGCCGCCGCCGATCATCAGCAGGCCCGTGGTGCCTGCCTTGATCTTGATGTCGGTCAACTCGCGGAAGTCCGCGATCGAATCCATCGTCAGATAGGAGCGGCCGGCCTTCATCGCGTCGACCTGATGCTTGACCAGGCCGAAGCCCGCCGAGCTGTCGGTGAAGGCGGGGCAGAAGATCGGCACGTCATGCTCGTAGGCGAGCTTGACGAGGCTGTTCTCCTTCTTGCCGTGAGTCATCAGCCACTTGCCCATCTCCCGGATGAACTCGCGCGACGAATAGGGCCGCGGCTCAAGGCTGTTGGCGATGTCGCCGATCGTGTGATCGGTTTCCTGCAGCTTCTCTTCATCGATATACGTGTCGTAGATCCGGTCGATGTAGAGCGAGCGCAGCGTATCGTCGTCGGGGATCTCCAGCGCCTGGTAATGCTTGTGGCCGAGCGCCTCGAAGAAATCCATGTCGACGATGGTCGCGCCGGTGGCGACGATCGCGTCCACCATATTGTGCTTCACGAGGTCCGCGTAGAGATCCATGCAGCCGCCGGCCGAGGTCGATCCGGCGACGACGAGGATCACCGAGCATTCGGGATCGGCGAGCATCTGGTTGTAGATCTCGGTCGCGCGGCCGAGATCGCGGCTGGTGAAGCTCATCTTCTTCATCGCGTCCACGATCGGACGCGCGTCGAAGCTCTTGATGTCGATATGCTCGACGACGTTCGACAGCAGCTCCGCCTTGCGGGTGTCGTTGATCTTGGTCTGGTCGTTCATGGCTCTTCCTCTGAAATGCGTCGCCCCGGCCCTGCAAGCCGGCGCGCCTCGTTTGGTCAAAAAGCTTGGCAGACGAGACGCGCGCCGGCGGCGGCGCGACGCCCTCACAGTTCCAAGTATAGCTTCGTCGCTACAGAGTAACGACGTTGGACGGGATCGCCCGTTCCTCCGCTGCGCCGTAAAGCGACGCCATCGGTTCATCCTCGACTACCGCGGTAAGTTCGGAGCCGAAGCCGTTGAAGCCGGTGCGCATGGCCGAGCCGTACGCGCCGAGCATTCCGATCTCTATATAGTCGCCCGCCTGAATATCGGCTGGCAACAGGAACGGCCCCGCCATGTGATCGAGGTCGTCGCACGTCGGCCCGTAAAAGCTGAACTCCATGTCGCGCGCGTCCGAATCTTCGTCGCGGACCAGCTTCACCGGGAAACGCCAGCCGATATGCGCCGCATCGAACAGCGCGCCGTAGGCGCCGTCGTTGATGTAGAGCTCGGCTCCGCGGCGCTTTTCGACCCGCACCAGAACGCTCGAATATTCGGCGCAGAGCGCGCGCCCCGGCTCGCACCACAATTCCGCCGAATAGGAAACCGGCAGGCTTTCGAAGCAATTGTGGATGACTTCGAAATAGGCTTCGAGAGGCGGAGGCTGCATGCCCGGATAGGTGGAGGGGAAGCCGCCGCCGACATCGACGATGTCGACCGTGACGGACGCCTCGACGATCGCGGCACGCACCCGCTCCATCGCTTCGGCATAAGCGGCAGGAGTCATCGCCTGACTGCCGACATGGAAGCAGATGCCGAGCGCGTCCGCCGCCTGGCGGGCCGCGAACAGCAGCTCCTTCATCTCGCCGGGCTCGGCCCCGAACTTGGAGGCGAGGCTGAGCTTCGAATGGTCCGAAGAGACGCGGATTCGGACGCAGAGGTTGAGGTCCGCGGCGTTCCTGGTCGCGCGCATGATCTTCTCGAGCTCGTCCATCGTGTCGAGCGAGAAGGTGCGCACGCCATGCGTGAAATAGGCTTCCTCGATCGCTTCCTCGGCCTTCACCGGGTGCATGAAGCATTGGACGGCTTCCGGCAGCGTCGCCGCGACCAGCCGCACCTCCGCGATCGAGGCCACGTCATAATGGGTGACGCCGCTGTCCCAGAGCACTTGCAGCAAGGCAGGTGAGGGATTGGCCTTCACTGCATAGAGCGAGCGTCCCGGAAACTTCTCCGTAAAGAAGCGGGCGGCGCGCGTTGCGGCGTGCGGACGAATGAGCGTGACCGGCTGGACCGGTCGCAGGGCGGTGGCTAGCCCCAGCGCGTTATGATGGCTGTGCAATTCAAGGGACCTCCACAAGGGTAGTTGACGACAAGGGCTGCCTTGCGGTTGTTGGAAGTCCCCATGGGGCAGCGGGATGCGATATATGAGGCTCGCACCCCTCTGTAAAGACTTTTGCTTTCCCCTATTCATTTCAACGAGATGGCGGATTTCTGATGACCGAGAGAGAGCCGTCGCCGGACGGTGTGGCAGAAGCGGCGAAACGAATAGCGGGCGAAGTCACCAGAACGCCGATTCTGCCCTTCGAATGGCAGGGAAAGAGGCTCTGGGCCAAGGCCGAGTGCCTGCAGCGCGGCGGCAGCTTCAAGATCAGGGGCGCGACCAACCGGCTGATGCTACTTTCAAAGGAGGAGCGCGCGCGGGGCGTGGTCGCCTTTTCGTCCGGCAACCATGCGCAGGGCGTGGCGATCGCCGCCCGCCGCCTCGGCATCGCCGCCACTATAGTCATGCCGTCCGACGCTCCGGCGGTGAAGCGGGACGCGACCCTCGCCGCGGGCGCGACGATCGTCGCCTATGACCGCTACAGCGAAAGCCGGGAGGAGATTGCCGCCCGGCTGGCGGAGGAGAGCGGGGCGACGGTGGTTCCCTCCTTCGACGACGTCGACATCATCGAAGGGCAGGGGAGCGCCGGGGTCGAGATAGGCGAGCAGATGCGGGAAGCGGCAGGCAGCAGCCCCGGACGGGTGCTCGTCCCCTGCGGCGGCGGCGGGCTTTCGGCCGGGATCGCGCTCGCGCTTCCCGAAGCGGAGATCGTCACCGTCGAACCCGAAGGCTGGGACGACATGGCGCGGTCCTTCGCGGCGGGAGCGCCAGTGCCGGTGCCCGACGATGCGCCGCTCACACGCTGCGACGCGCTCCAGACCAAGCTGGTTTCGCCGCTCACCTACGGCGCGCTCCGCCGGAGCGGCGCCCGCGGCCTCGCCGTCAGCGAGCGGGAGGTCGAGCGCGCCATGGCATTCGCGGCGCGCGAGCTGAGGCTGGTGGTGGAGCCGGGCGGCGCGGTCGCGCTGGCGGCGGTGCTGGCGGACAGGGCCGGACCCGTCGGCGCAGGCGATGTGGTGGTGCTGTCAGGCGGGAACGTGGATCCGCTCGTTTATGCCGAAATCATCCGCGCTCAGGCGGCGGAGACGCTGCGGTAGGGATTTTCGTGCCGTTCCCTGGCGGAAATGGCTTCAACCAGAGAGGTAAGCGCTTCGAGCTGGAGCCCGATGGCGCGAAGCTCCGCGCCGTAAGTTTCGGCGTCGACACCCGGTTTGCCGAGGGTCGCGGCGTCGAGCAACGTGTCGAGCATCATCGAAACGGTCGGAAGGATGGTCTCCTCGATCCGCTCGAATGCCTCGTCGAGGCTGTGCTGGCGCTGTGCATCACCCATAAGGCGACGGTAGGCGCCCAAGGTTAAGCGATGGTAAAAAGCCGGCGCCTCGGGCATGAAGCCGCGCATGCAGTCCGGCCCCGGCGCCACCCTTTTCTCGATCATGTCGATCGCCGCCTTCCTGCTCGGCGCCGGCGGGATGTGGCTGGTCGTCCGTCGGCGCGACGTGAAGAAGGGCCTGCTGATGCTCGTTGCCGGTCTCGTCCTTCTTGGCAACGTGCTGGTCTGGACTATCTGATCGGGCAGCTGGGATCGAGGCGGAAGTCGAGATAATCGTCCACCGCCTTCATCAGCAGCGGCATCTCGTTGACGAAGAAGTGGTTGGCGCCCGGGATCGTCTCATGGTGGATGGTGATGTGCCGCTGGGTGCGGAGTTTGTCGACCAGCTTCTGGACCGCGATCGGCGTCACCACCTCGTCCGCCTCGCCCTGGATGATGATGCCAGACGAAGGGCAGGGGGCGAGGAAGGTGAAGTCGTAGAGATTGGCGGGCGGCGCGATCGAAATGAAGCCGCGCACTTCCGGCCGGCGCATCAGCAGCTGCATGCCGATCCAGGCGCCGAAGCTGACGCCCGCCACCCAGGTCTGCTCGGCCTCGGGGTGGATCTGCTGCAC
>DATMJS010000147.1:0-3677 GCA_035553755.1 Allosphingosinicella sp. | reverse complement strand
ATGGATCCAGTCGGCGCCCGCCTCGTCCACCGCGCGCACCTCCTCGCCGAGCCGAGCGAAATCGGCCGAGAGAATGGAAGGGGCAATGCGGACGGGCTGCTGCACAGCCGATGAGTAACCCCCCGATTCGCAAGGGGCAAGGAAGCGAGCAAGTTATCCCCCGCTAAATCGACTCGCCGTGGCGCGAACGGCGGCGGGAGGCCTAGGTGAAATCGAAATCGGTGATGCGGCCGTCGCTCCGGAAAGTGCAGCCGAAGCTTCGAGTCCGGCTGGCTTGATCGACCGTGCCATAGACGCGCATCGCATTGCCGCTCTGCGTCTCGACATTGGTGATGGTGACGCGTCCGTAGCGCGCCGCGTGGCCGCGGCAGGCCTCCGCGGCGGCGCGCCCGAAATCGGGATCGGCATAACCCTGCCGCCCGGCGCCGTTGATGACATCGGCCAGAACCGGTGCGAGACCCACATAAGCGCAGCCGCCGGTGGATAAAGCGCCCGCAAAGACAAGCGGCAGCCATGATTTGCGCATTGAGCGTCTCCGTGCGAAGCGCGTTCAATGCTTCGCGCCACAAGACGAAAACCCCTGCTATCAACCACTTGTTCCAGGAGAGGCAGCACATGGGACCGCAAGGAGCGGTTCATTCGGGCGGAATTAACGGACGGCCGGTGACCCACGTTGGAATTCCCCCGGCAGCCAAAATCGAAAGGCCGAACCTGGCGCGGACCCGCGGTTCGAGGAAACTGCTCGCCGCGATCGCTCTGGTGGCTTTCATCGCCCTCCCGGAAGCGTCCGCGAAGCCGGGAACGCGCTCTGCCGCGGCGCCCTTTAGCGCCGCGTCGCTTGCTTCGCCTCCGCTTACGCTCGGCCTCGACCCCTTCTACCGCAAATATGTGGATGCCGCGGGGATCCCGATCGTCGGCTCCGCCAAAGCTCCCGACGCGGCGCTGCGGATTGCCCGGGACATTGTGAAAGCGATGCTGGCTCACCGCCAGGACATTCGCCGCGAGCTGGTTCGCCAAGGCACCCGAGTCGCGGTGATGGCGGCTGAAGAAGGCACGATGGATCTTCCCGAGCACGCGCACTGGAAGAAGCCGGCCAGGAACGATCCCCGACTGACAGCGTGCGAGAGGGACCGGTATGACGAGCTGATCCTGCCGCTCACCGACAGCGCTTACTGGAACCACCGCACCCGCGGCACCGGAGGAACGCTGACCACCATAGGGGCGGAAAACCTCCTTGCCGCACCCGGCAGCCGCTATTTCGGCGAAAACATCCTCGTCCACGAATTCTCGCATCCGATCCTGGCCGCGATCCAGCGGGTGGACCCGGCGCTCTACGATCGCGTGCAGAAGGCTTATGATCGCGCGCTGGCCGCCGGCAAGTGGAAGGGCGACTATGCGTCAGTCACGGTCGACGAATATTGGGCGGAAGGCACCCAATTCTGGTTCAATTCCAACATGATCTCTCGGCTGGACGACGGGACGGTGCTGTCGCCGTCGGACCTCAAGGCTTACGATCCGTTGCTGCATGCGGTGTTGGAAGAGGCTTACGGCCGCCGCCACCGGATAGCGGCCGATCCTTTCTACAAGCATCTCGCCCGGCTCAACGTGCCCCTCGGCCGCAAAAGCGCAGACTGCTGACGGGCGGCCGCCGAAAGCCCGTCCGTCTCTAAGCCTTGCCCTCAGGTCCTTCTGCAATGCGTGCGCGACGAAGGTCGAGGCTGGGGTTGCAGAACATGGATGCGAGCATCGCCAGGAGAGGCAGGGCTGGCCCCCGGTCCTGTGAGTTTCGCCAGCAGCGCCGCTTCCCAAGGCGGGCAGTCCGTAGGGAGCTCGAACGAACGGAGGAACAAGTCGATGTCCATTGCGACACCTCCAGCTATCCCCCCAATCCCTTGTGAATCGGATGAGCGGGTTCAGCCAGCGAATATGGGAGCGGCACGACGAATTTCCGAGGGTGAGTCCCGGCGGCCACAGGTGGTTCGCCAGCTCTGGTGCCGCTCTATATGGCGGCCCTGGCAAGATACGTTATCGTTGTGGGAACGCTTGAAGTCCGCTCTGTCCGCGCTTGCATCGGGGGCGTTACCCTTGCACATGCTCGGCCAGATGCTGCAAGCTGGCCAAAAGTCTCTGACGTTGGAATCCCTTCAGCCTCTGCTGGATACTGCGCTGGACGCGGTTGTGGTGATGCGTCGCGACGGCACGGTCGCTGCCTGGAACGACATTGCCAAAGCGGCTTTCGGATGGTCCGCGAGCGAGGCCGTGGGAAGGCCGATGGTCGACCTCATCATTCCGGCGCAGCACCGGGAGGCGCATTGCCAAGGGCTGGAGCGATATAATCGGACCGGGGAAGAGCGGGTTCTGAACCGCCGGATCGAGATTACCGCGATCGATAAAAACCGCCGCGAATTTCCTATCGAGCTGTCGATCACCACAGCGCCGATTGCCGACGAGGTGGTGTTCGTCGGCTTCCTTAGAGACATAAGCAAAAGACGTGAAACCGAGGCCCGGCTCGAGCGGCAGGCGCGCGAGGCGCAGCTGCTTTTCGACGTTACCCGACTGGCGGCCGATACAGGCTCCTTCGAAGCAGCCCTGAAAGCGTGCCTGGAAGCGATCAGCCATATAACCGGCTGGCCCGTCGGTCACGCGCTGATCCTCCAGCGCAATGAGCTCGTGTCCACCTCTGTGTGGCATGAGGAGATTGAAAATAGCGCGGCGGCCCTCAAGGAAGCGACGGCCCGGCTGAAATTCACACCGGGTGTCGGATTGCCGGGGATAGTCCTTGAGACCGGCGAACCGGCATGGATTTCAGATGCCGATGAGGATCCCAATTTTCCCCGCAAGGGCCGAGGGTTCGGGGCAGCTTTCGGCTTCCCCATCAAGAGCGAAGGGCGGATCATCGCCGTGCTGGAGTTCTTCGCCCACGGCAAGGCCCAGCCGGATCCGGAGCTCATGCTTACCGTGAGAACGCTGGGCGAGCAGGTCGGCCGGGTACTGGAGAGAAAGCGAACCGAGGAACATCAGCGGCTGCTCATCAACGAGCTGAACCATCGGGTGAAGAATACCCTGGCCATCGTTCAGAGTGTGGCGGCGCAGACGTTCAAAGGCGAGGCCGCCGACCCGGCGGCGAAACAGGCTTTTGAAAGCAGGCTTGGCGCGTTGGCCGCCGCGCATGATGTGCTTACTGCCGAAAATTGGGAATCGGCGTCCCTGGACGAGGTTGTGCGAAAAACGGGACTGGGGTGCGGCGCGGACGGAGGTCGTATCCAGGTTGAGGGGCCGGATGTACGTCTCGCACCGAGAACCGCGGTGTTCCTTTCAATGGCACTCCACGAGCTTTGCACAAATGCGGTCAAATACGGCTCCCTCTCCAATGCTTCGGGAACCGTCGCTGTCTCATGGGACGTGCTGGAAACGCCCGGAGGCGAGGAGCTTCGACTGCAATGGCAGGAGATGGGCGGTCCCCCGGTCGTGCCGCCTTCCGCTCGGGGCTTCGGGACAAGGATGATTGAGCGTGGCCTGGCATCGGAGCTGGGCGGGACGGTACGGCTCGAGTTCATGCCCAAAGGTTTGCGATGTCTCGTGGTGGCGCCGCTTCCACCCGTTCCTCAGGCGACAGTTCCCGCTTCAGCTTCGCCTTAGCCGGGCGATGAAGAAGCCGTCGGCCCCTCCCTGTTCGA
>DATMJS010000146.1:0-2062 GCA_035553755.1 Allosphingosinicella sp. | reverse complement strand
CTCCCCGAGCGGGAGAGGGCGTTATGAGCGATCAATCCTTCCTAGACTGGCCCTTCTTCGACGGCAGTCATCGTCGCTTGGCCCGGAAACTGGAGAGCTGGTGCCAGGCTGAGCTCGAGGATGAAGAGCCGGAGGATGTGGATGCGGCCTGCCGTTTCCTCGTCCGCAAGCTGGGGTCGGCCGGCTGGCTGCATTACTGCGTTCCGGACGAGGAGGGGCGCCTCGACGTCCGCTCCCTCGCGCTGATCCGCGAGACGCTGGCGCGCCACTCCGGCCTCGCCGACTATGCCTTCGCCATGCAGGGGCTCGGCTCCGGCACGATCAGCCTGTTCGGCTCCGAAGAGCAGAAGCTGGCTTATCTTCCCGCCGTGGCCAAGGGCGAGAAGATCGCCGCCTTCGCGTTGACCGAACCCGTCTCCGGCTCCGACGTGGCGTCGATGGAAACGGAGGCGCGTGAGGAAGACGGCGGCTTCGTCGTGAACGGCGCCAAGACCTATATCTCGAACGGCGGCATCGCCGATTATTATGTGCTCTTCGCCCGCACCGGCGAGGCGCCTGGCGCGCGCGGCATCAGCGCCTTCATCGTCGATCGGGGGACGCCCGGCCTCGACGACGGCGAGCGCATCGAGGTGATCGCGCCGCACCCGCTGGCGACGCTTCGCTTCGACAATATGAAGCTTCCCGCTTCCGCCTTGCTGGGCGAGCGGGGGCAAGGCTTCGCGCAGGCGATGGCGACGCTCGATATGTTCCGCACCACCGTCGGCGCGGCGGCGCTCGGCTTTGCCCGGCGGGCGCTTGACGAGGCGACGGAGCGGGCGCTGACGCGGAAGCTCGGCGGCGGCACTCTGGCGGACAATCCGATCACCCAGTCGAAGCTCGCCGAGATGGTGCTCGACGTCGATGCCTCGGCGCTGCTCGTCTACCGCGCCGCCTGGCTTCACGACGTGAAGAGGCAAAGGAACAGCCGCGAAGCCGCGCTCGCCAAGCTCCACGCCACCGACAGCGCGCAGAGCGTGATCGACAAGGCGGTGCAGATTTTCGGCGGCCTCGGAGTGACCCGCGGCGTGCCCGTCGAGCGGCTCTACCGCGAGATACGCGCGCTGCGCATCTACGAAGGGGCCTCGGAAGTGCAGAAGGTGGTGATCGCCCGGGCTCATCTGAGGGAGCATGCGAGGTGAGGGCGCTGCTTCCTCCCGGCTGGCCGCGGCCCAAAGGCTATTCGAACGGCATCGAGGCGCGCGGGCGCATGATCTTCACGGCGGGCGTGGTCGGATGGGACGAGCAGGAACGGTTTGTCGCCGAGGATCTTCCCGGGCAGTTCAGGCAAGTGCTTGAGAACACCCTCGCCATCTTGCACGAAGGGCGCGCGGGCCCCGAACATATCGTCCGCATGACCTGGTATGTCGTCAGCCGCGACGATTATGTCGCTCGCATCGGCGACATCGGCGCCATCTACCGCGAGCTGATCGGCAAGCACTTCCCGGCGATGGCGGTGGTGGAGGTTTCCGCGCTAGTCGAGCCGGAAGCGCTGATAGAGATTGAAACGACGGCGGTGGTGCCCGAATGACGACTTCGCATCTCGATACCTTCATCCGCGATAGGCTTCCGCCTTCCGACCAGCAACCCGAATTCCTGTTCGAGCTTCCCGAGCTTCAATATCCTGAACGGATGAACGCGGCGGCCGAGCTGATGCGGAACGATCCGGCCGCGCTGGCGATCGTCAACGATGCCGGCCGCTGGACCTTTGGCGAGATGGACGCGCTGTCGGACCGGATCGCGCGGCTGCTGGTGGAGGAGGAGGGGCTCGTTCCCGGCAACCGCGTGTTCCTGCGAGGGCCCAACAACGCGATGCTGTTCGCCTGCTGGCTGGGGGTGCTGAAGGCGGGCGGCGTGGTCGTCGCGACCATGCCCATTCTCCGGGCGGGCGAGATCGCGACCATCCTCAAGCGCGCGGAGGTGAGCCACGCCATCGTCGATTCGCGCTGCCTCGACGACTATCAAGCCGGCGCCGCGGAAGCGGGCACCGTCCGCTCGCTCCTCACCTATGACGGCGACGGTGGCA
>DATMJS010000145.1:0-17250 GCA_035553755.1 Allosphingosinicella sp. | reverse complement strand
GCTGGAGATGAAGCCGCGGACGGTGACCGTTCATGCCCTCCTGCTTCGCGAGCTTGGGGACGGCGGTGCGACGCTCACCGCGCATGTATCGAAGGGCACGTACATCCGCTCGCTGGCGAGGGACATTGCGCGAGCGCTGGGCACAGCCGGCCACGTCGCCATGCTGCGGCGGGTGAAGGCGGGGCCCTTCACCCTCGAACAGGCGATTTCGCTGGACAAACTGGGCGAAATCTTTATGGCCCGCGAGCTTGAACAGGCACTCTTGCCGCTGACGGCGGGGCTGGACGACATCCCGGCTCTACCCGTCACCCCCGATCAGGCAAGACTGCTCCGGCAGGGGCGGAAATTGATCGGGATCGCCACACACCAGGGGCTCCATCTTGCGACCGAAGGACCTGTTCCGGTTGCGCTTGTGGAGCTTAGCGGAGGTGAACTTCGCGTGGTGCGCGGCTTCAATCTCTAGTTTTGAAAGGAATGGACGATGTCGGTTACTGCGACACGCAAGCAAGAAATCATCAGCGACAACGCCCGCGGATCCACCGACACCGGCTCGCCCGAAGTGCAGGTCGCGATCCTCACCGAACGCATCAACAACCTCACCGAGCATTTCAAGACGCACGCCAAGGATAATCACTCGCGCCGCGGCCTGCTGATGCTCGTCAACAAGCGCCGCTCCCTCCTCGACTATCTGCGCAGGACGGACGAAGCGCGCTACACCGCACTCATCGCGAAGCTCGGCCTTCGCAAATAATCCGGAGCGGCCCTACGGGGCCGCTTCGCATATCCGGCGCCCGCAATCCGGCGGCGGCGGAAGGGTCGAATGGACCCAGACCGGGCAAGGACCCGGACCAAGGCCCCGGCCGCATAGGGCGGCCGGACGGAAGGAAAACAAATGTTCAACATGAAGAAAGTGGAAATCGAGTGGGGCGGAAAAACCCTGACACTCGAAACGGGCCGCGTTGCCCGTCAGGCGGACGGCGCAGTGCTGGCCACCTTGGGCGAGACCGTCGTCCTTTGCGCCGTTACCGCGGCCAAGAATGTGAAGCCGGGGCAGGATTTCTTCCCGCTGACCGTGCACTATCAGGAAAAATTCTCGGCCGCCGGCCGAATCCCGGGCGGCTTTTTCAAGCGTGAGCGCGGCGCCACCGAAAAGGAGACGCTGACCAGCCGCCTGATCGACCGGCCGATCAGGCCTTTGTTCCCCGAGGGGTTTTACAACGAGGTTTTGGTCATTGCTCATGTGATGAGCTATGACGGCGAGAACGAGCCCGACGTGGTGGCGATGA
This sequence comes from Allosphingosinicella sp., assembly GCA_035553755.1. Classification (GTDB taxonomy): domain Bacteria; phylum Pseudomonadota; class Alphaproteobacteria; order Sphingomonadales; family Sphingomonadaceae; genus Allosphingosinicella. The sequence goes on along the minus strand of DATMJS010000145.1, from coordinate 15,964 downwards.
TCGCCGCGTCCGCAGCGCTCACTTTGTCCGGCATTCCGTTCATGGGCCCGATCTCGGCCGCCCGCGTCGGCTATGCCAATGGCGAATATATCCTCAACCCGACGCTCGACCAGGTGAAGGAGGGCGAGCTGGAGCTCGTCGTCGCCGGCACCCGCGACGCGGTCCTGATGGTCGAATCGGAAGCCAAGGAGCTTTCCGAGGACGTCATGCTCGGCGCCGTCATGTTCGCGCATGAGGAAGGCAAGAAGGTGATCGACGCGATCATCCGCCTCGCCGAACAGGCCGCCAAGGACCCCTGGGAGCTTCCCGAGGGCGAGGACACGGCAGCGATGAAGCAGCAGCTCCGCGACCTCATCGGCGACGACATCGCCGCGGCCTACAAGACGACGTCGAAGTCCGAGCGCTCGGCGCTCCTCAACGCCGCGCGCGACAAGGCCAAGGAAGCCTTCGCCGAAGCGGATCCGCAGGCGCAGCTGGTCGCGTCCAAGCTGATGAAGAAGCTCGAGGCCGAAATCGTCCGCGGAGCTATCCTCAAGGAAGGCCGCCGCATCGACGGCCGCGACACCCGCACCGTCCGCCCGATCGACGCGATGGTGGGCTTCCTTCCGCGCACCCACGGCTCGGCTTTGTTCACTCGCGGCGAGACCCAGGCGATCTGCACGACCACGCTCGGCACCAAGGAAGCCGAGCAGATGATCGATGGGCTCACCGGCCTCAGCTACGAGCGCTTCCTCCTCCACTACAACTTCCCGCCCTATTCGGTCGGCGAAACCGGTCGCTTCGGGGCTCCCGGACGGCGCGAAGTGGGGCACGGCAAGCTCGCCTGGAGGGCGCTCCACCCGGTGCTTCCGAGCCATGAGGAGTTCCCGTACACAATACGGATCATCTCCGACATCACCGAGAGCAACGGCTCCTCGTCGATGGCGACGGTGTGCGGCGGCAGCCTCGCGCTGATGGACGCTGGCGTGCCGATCACACGCCCGGTTTCGGGCATCGCGATGGGCCTGATCCTGGAGGGCAGCGACTATGCGGTGATCTCCGACATCCTCGGCGACGAGGACCATCTCGGCGACATGGACTTCAAGGTAGCCGGCACCGAGCGGGGCATCACCTCGCTCCAGATGGACATCAAGATCGCGGGCATCACCGAGGAGATCATGCGCACCGCTCTCGATCAAGCGAGGGAAGGCCGCGCGCACATCCTCGCCGAGATGGCGAAGGCGCTCGACCACACCCGCGGCGAGCTGTCGGCGCACGCGCCGCGGATCGAGACGATGCAGATCGACAAGTCGAAGATCCGCGACGTCATCGGCACCGGCGGCAAGGTGATACGCGAGATCGTCGCCGAAACCGGCGCCAAGGTCGACATCGACGACGAGGGCGTGATCAAGATCAGCTCCTCCGACCTCAACCAGATCGAAGCGGCACGCCGCTGGATCCAAGGCATCGTCGAGGAGCCGGAAGTCGGCAAGATCTACACCGGCAAGGTCGTCAACCTGGTCGATTTCGGCGCGTTCGTGAACTTCATGGGCGGCAAGGACGGCCTCGTCCACGTCTCCGAGATCAGGAACGAGCGGGTCGAGAAGGTCGCCGACGTCCTGTCCGAAGGTCAGGAAGTGAAGGTCAAGGTGCTCGAGATCGACCAGCGCGGCAAGGTCCGCCTGTCGATGCGGGTGGTAGACCAGGAAACCGGCGAAGAGCTGGAGGACACCCGTCCGCCCCGCGAGGAACGTCCGCGCGGCGAGCGCGGCGATCGTGACCGGGGTCCGCGCCGCGACGGCGAAGGCCGCGGCCGCGACCGCGGACGCGGCGGCCGGGATCGCGGCGAACGCGGCGAAGGCCGTGGCGACAGGGGCGAGCGCGGCCCCCGCCGCGACGGCGATCGGCCGGACCGCAAGGAAGAAGGCGGAGACCCAGAGTTCGCCCCGGCTTTCCTAACGCGGGATGGTGATTGACCTTGAGGCACCAGCCTCCCTAAGCAAAAACAGAAGGCCCCGCAGCGATGCGGGGCCTTTTCTTGTGTAGCGGCGTTGACATGAGCCTGCGCCATCCTTAGGTTACATGTAACTAAGGAGCTTTCATGCGAGCCTCCTCCCCCTCGCGCGACAAGGTTCGCAATCATCGCGCCCGGATGCGGGCCAGGGGCATGAAGCTCGTCCAGTTCTGGGTCCCCGATATGGACTCGCCCGCGTTCAAGGCCGAAGCCCGGCGACAATCGCGCCTGATCGCCCTTGGCCCACGGGAGGCGGAGGACCAGGCGTTCGTCGATTCTATCTCCGAATTTTAGCGCTTCCGAGAGCGGACGCGGGTGAAACGGGGAGAAATATGGACGGCGTCGGGCGGCTCCGGCTATGCGGGGAAGCCCCGCCCCGTGCTGATCGTGCAGGACGACAATTTCGCGGAAACGGCCTCAGTCGCGATTTGCCCGCTGACGACGCATTTCATCGATGCCCCGCTCATCCGGGCGGCTATCGAGCCGAGCCCCGGAAACGGCCTGCGTGAGACCTCCTACGCCATGGCCGACAAGATCACGACGATTTCTCGCGCCAGGCTGGGCCAACGGATCGGCGCGCTGGCGCCCGCCGAGATGCCGCCGATCAACCGGGCGATAATGCTTTTCCTGGGGCTGGCGGGGCTGGTGCGGGGGTGAGGCTGCGCTACGCGAACAGAAGGCCCCGCAGAAATGTGGGGCCTTTTGCCGAGCCCCGACCCGTCGAAAGGAAAGAGAACGTTCCCCTATCGGGGGATGATCAGACGAGGGTCGGTCGAGTCACTTGACCGTGCTAGCCGCGCTCGCTCGCGCAGCCGATGCACAGCGCGACGCTAGGGTCGTGTTGCAGGCGCCCTTCGGCAATATCGTCGCCGCAGGCGGTGCAATAGCCGAACTCGCCTTCATCGAGACGACGCAGCGCGGCCGCAATGCGGTCTTTCTCGGCCTGCCGCCGGCGCTGGGCTGCAAGCGCCATCGCCTGGACCTGCATCGCGTCCAGCCGCGAGAGGCGGCCGACGCTTTCCTGATCGAGGCTGACCGGCGCGCGATCGGCCTCGCTGATCCGCGCTTCTTCCTCGATCTGCGCCAGCCGCGTCAGCAGACGCTTCCGGACCTCCTCTTCGTCCATAAGCATGCTTATCAGCGGAAGAGCAGAACCGGCAACGTCACGCCTCTGATGATGGCGGTGGTCGTGCTGCCGACAATCAGCGTCCTGAGCGGCGAATGCCCGTAAGCACCCATCATCACCATGTCCGCCCGCACTGCGCACATCCGCGATCAGCACATCGTCCGCGTCGCCGAGCACGATCTCTCCTATGGCCGCCCAGTTTCGCGCCGAAGGACGCTTGATCTTGGTTAAGGTTGAGGATAGCCCCCGCGCATGACTGCGGACGATTCCCTCGAAGAGTTCGAAAGAACCAGGCGGCGCTCCGGGAGAGCATCGAGGAGAGCAAGCGGCTCGCCCAGAAGTCGCAGAAGCTGCTCGACGAGCACCGCAAGCAGATGGATCCGGAACGAGAAGGTCGGTGAAACGCCATTTCCGCCGGTTTATGCGACGAGAGGTTGCAACTGGGCCGGCTTAATCTGCGTTAAGGCACCCGTTAACCATCTCAATGCCCAGGTCTGTACGCGTGTCCAAACCCCTCAACGAAACGCTTGCCGAGATCGAAGATACGCAAGCTACGCTTGCCAAGACGATCGAAGACAGCAAGCGCCTGATCAACCGTTCGCAGCAATTGCTCGACTTTCACAAGAAGCAAATAGAGGCGCGGCAGCGGGCCTGAGGCTTCCACCGCTCTTCCCTGGCCGCATCCTCACCAGGCCGCGCTCATGAGGGGCGCTTCGGCCGCTTGCGCCTCGACAATATAAGCTTCGAGCTCGGCAGCGCGATGGGCGGCGGTGTGCGCGGCCAGCACCTTCGCGCGCGCGGCATGGCCGATCGCCGCGGCTTCTGCGGGGCTCCGGCCGCGGAGCGCCGCAAGGACGTCTTCGCTCCCCTCGGCAAGGAGGATCTCGCGGCCGGGGGCGAACAATTCCTCGATCCCCCGCCACTTGTCCGAGATTACCGGGACCGCGCAGGCGGCCGCCTCGAACAGCCGCACCGAGGGCGACCAGCCGGCCGCGATCATGTCGGCTCGGGTAACGTTGAGGGTGAAGCGCGAGGCGGCGTAAAAGGCGGCATGTTCGGCCGGCGGCAGATGCTCGATCCGCTCGACGTTCGAGGGCCAGTCGATGCCGTCCGGATATTGGGGCCCGGCGACGACGAAGCGTTCGTCCGGCAGGGCCCGGGCGGGTTCCAGCAGAAGCCGCTCCAGAGTTGGCTGGCGGTCGGGGCTGTAGGTGCCGAGATAGGAGAGCGCCCATCTCTTCGGCACGTCGAGCGGCGGATAGGCGTCGGGATCGACCGAGCAATAGAGCGCGCGCGCGGCGGGCGAGCGGTAATGCTCCTCGATATGGCGGAGCGTCGGGCCGCCGGTGAAGGAGAGATAGAGGTCGTAGCCGGGGATGACTTCGGGCGAGAGATATTCGAAGTCGCCGCGGCGGAGCTTGGCGAGCGTGACCGGAGTGTCGATGTCGTAGAAAGCGGTGACTCCGCGCGCGATGCTTTGGACGAGACGGGCTACTTCGACGCCTTGAGGCACGTATGAGCCGACCATCACCGCGTCGGCGGAAGCGATCTCGGCGCTCCGCTGGTCGAGCTCGGCTAGATCCGAATAGAAATGCAGCTCGCAATAATCGGGGTCTGCGATGTCGCGATTGTTGCGGTACCAGGGCACGTCGCGCTCGAGGAACAGGATGTCGTGGCCGCGCGCGGCGAACTGTTTCAGCAAGGCGCGGAAAGTGGTGGCGTGGCCGTTGCCCCAGGAGGAGGAGAGCGAAAGGCCGAGGACGATGAGCTTCATGCCGCTTCCTTCGCCCGGGCGAGTTCGGTCTTGAACAAGGCGTCCACCTGCTCTCCGCGGTGCGTATAAGTGTGCTCGGCGAGGATTCGGCGGAGCGCGGCTTCGCCGATCGCGCGCGCGCGATCGGGCGTGAGGCCGCGCATATGCTCGGCCACGTCATCTCCGTCGCGGGCGACCAGCACTTCCTCGTCGGGCTTCAGGAACAATTCGATCCCTTCCCAGGCGTCGGTGATCAGGCAGGCGGCGGCGCCGGCGGCTTCAAAGACTCGGGTGGCGGGGGAGAAGCCGATATGCGCCATGGAGTCGCGGGCGACGTTGAGCACGGCGAGCGGCGTGCAGTTGAAGGCGTTGTGCTGGTGGGTATAGACATGGCCGAGATGGCGGACGTTGGCGGGCATGCCCTTGGTCTCCCAGCCATTGCCGCCGATCAGGAAGCTGCGTTTGGGCAGCAGCGAAGCGGCCTTCAGGAAAAACTCCTCCACCCGCGCCTCGCGGTCGGGAAGGCGGTTGCCGAGGAAGGCGAGGTCGGCAGCCAAGCGCTCGTCGGGCTCGACCGGATGATGGGTGGCGGGATCGAGCGCATTGTAGACAGGCACGCAGCGCCGCGCGCCGAAGCCGCGATAGGCGTCGATCACCGGCGGGCCGCCGCCATAGGTGAGCACCATGTCGAGCGCGGGCAGCATGCGCCGGACGACGTGGCTGTCGTCGGAGCGCATCTCGTCGAGGGTCGCCGCCGCGTCGACATCCCAGAAGAGGCGGAGCGCATCCTCGCGGCTGTGCTCGACGATGCCCTCGAGCAGCTCGGCATCGAAGACGCCGACGCCGCTCGCCTTGACGACGATGTCGGCCTTGCGCGCCTCGGCAAGCACGCCGCGGAGCGCGTCGGGCGTGGCTGGATAAACGACCGACTTCGCCCATTCCGGCGCGTCAATGTCGCGATGCTGCTGCCGGTCGAAGGCGTCGGGCTCGTAGAAGGTTATTTCGTAGCCTCGCGCCGCGAGGTCGCGCAGCAGGCCGCGATAATAGGTCGCGGCTCCGTTCCAGTAGGAGGACAACAAACTGGAGCCGTAAAAGGCGATCTTCATGCAACGCTCCTTAGAGCGGCCGGAGCGGCGAGGCGCTCGACTATGGCCAGCAGTTCGTCGGCGCGGTGGCCGCAGGTGTGGCGGGCGCGGATCGTCTCCAAGCCCTTTTCGGCCAGCGAGGAGCGGAGGGTGGGCTCGTCGCGGAGGCGGCGCAGCACCTTGGTCATTTCGACGCCGGTGGAAACCATCAGGAAATCCTCGCCGATGCGGAACAGCCCCTCGCTGTCCTGCCAGGGCGCGGAGACCAGCGGGATGCCGCAGGCGAGCGCCTCGAACACCCGGATGGTGGGGATGCCGGGCAGGATGCTGGTGTAGTAGCGGCGAGGCACGTGGACGGTGGCGATGTGCCTGGCGAACACCTCCGGGGCCTTCGCATTGGGAAGCCAGCCACGATAAGCGGCGCCATATTTTTCGAGCATCGCCAGCGCCTGCGGAGGATAGCGTACGCCGAAGATGTCGAGCGGCAGCCGGGCATCGCGCGCGGGGCGGAAGAGGAAGCTTTCAAGTTCCCTGGTGCGCTCGCCCTCGCCCCAGTTGCCGATCCAGACCAGCCCCTCGCGGGGGCCATCCACGGAAGGCGGGCGGAAGTGGCGGATGTCGGCGGCTTCGTGCCAGGTCCAGACGCGCTCGCCCCATCCCCATTTGCGGTAGACCTCGGCCAGCGTCTCGCCGAAGGCGAGCACACCGTCATAGCCCGACAGGTCGAACGCCCGGATCGCCTTGGGGTCGCTCACCGCGCGGTGATGCGTGTCGTGGAAGAGAAGCGTGAAGCGGCCGCCCTTGATGCGAAACCGGCCGAGCGCCGCGACGAGCGCCGGCTCGTTCCATTCGTGGACAATGACGAGATCGGCGCCGTCGACCATCTTCTCGAGCTTCGCCCCGGCGCCGTAGAGGCGCGAGCGGAGCTCGGGATAGGCGGCGCGATAGGACTCAAGTCCTTTTGGGCCATGGTCGTCGAGCAGATTCTGGAGCGACCAGGCATGATCGGGCTCATAGGCCGTCACGTCGTGGCCGCGCGCGATCAGCTCGCGCAGGACGCCGCGCACGAAATGGGCGTTGCCATGATTCCAGCAGGAATTGAGCGAATGGGTGAAATAGACGATCTTCATGCCGCCACCGTGGAGCGCTTGGCGGGCGCGGCGGTCTTGCCCGCAAGCGAGCGGTAGATGGCAGCCATCTTTGCCGCCATGGCTTCGACGCTGAACCGTGCGGCACGCTCCTGCGCGAGCCGGCCCATCCGCGCCCGGGCGAAATCGTCGCCGATCACCAGATCGATGAGTTCGGCGACGCCGTCAGGATCCATCGGATCGGCGAAGGCGGCGACGCCGCCCCAAAGCTCGCGGAAGGTCGGGATGTCGGCCAGCACCAGCGGGCAGCCGGCCGCCGCCGCCTCAAGCACGGCTAGTCCGAACGGCTCATAGACAGCCGCCGAAACGAAGACTGGTTTAGCCGCCAGCCAGCGCCCCAGCTCGCGCTCGCTCAAAGTGCCGAGGCTCTTAATCGTCTCGAAACGGATCGAATCGCCGCTCGGACCGAGTTCGGGGCCCGCGGCATAGAAGGGAATGCTGAGCTTCGCCGCCGCCCTTTCGAGCGTAGCGGCGTTCTTGCCCTTGTCCCACAACCGGCCCGCGGTGAAAGCGAAGTCATGCGGCGCCACCCGCGGCAGCGGCAACGGAGAGCGTCCGTTGTGGACGGTAGTGGGAGTGATCAGCAGCCCGTAAGCGCGCGCGGTCGCTTCGGCGAAGGCGGCGGTAGGCGCGACGACATGGGCGGCAGCGCGCAGGCCCTGTCCCGCGAGCTCCGCGCGCCACTTATAGCCCGCCTCGATCTCCGTCCCTTTCACCGCACTCCACCAGGTGGCGATGCAGCTGTGCGCGACCGCCACCACCGGAATGCCGAACTTCGCTTCGGCAGCGAGCGCGGGCGCATTGAGCTGCACGACATCGGCGGAATAGCCGGAGGCGAGCTTGGCGATGGTCTCGCCAGCCGTCCGGACCGAGCGCCTGTCCTTAGCCAGCCAGTCGAGCGGCAGGCCGGTATCGACCAGCGTCAGCCCCTTTATCGAGCCGGTCGCCTTGAGCTGCGCCTTCGAAGGCGACGGGCCGAGCACGGCGAGGATGGTCTCTATGCCGAGGCCCGACAGTCCGCGCGCGAGATCGGTCGCATATTGCCAGACCCCGCCCACCGCGTCCGCCGTGAGAAGGACGCGCAGCTTTTCCTTCTTCACGATGCCGCCTCGGGAAGCGGCACCTTCTCCACAGCCGGCGCGGCGCGGGTCTTGCGCAGCCATTCGGCCAGGCCGGCGACGCCCTTTCGCCACGGCACCGCCGGCGACAGGCCGAGCTCGCGGCGGATGAGGCGAGTGTCGGCGACGAAATAGCGCTGGTCGCCGGCCCGCCAATCCTCGAAGCGAACGTCGACCTCGCGGCCGAGCAGCCCCGCCATGACGGCGAGCAGCTCGCGCAGCGATACCGCATTGTCGGGGCCGCCGCCCAGATTGAAGGCTCGGCCGCTGATCCTGCCGATATGCTTCCAGGCGGCGAGATAGGCTTCGACCGCATTTTCGACGTTGAGGATGTCGCGAACCTGATAGCCGTCGCCGTAAAGCGTGATCGGCTTCCCCTCCAGCGCCTGAATGAGGAAGTGCGCGACCCAGCCCTGATCCTCCGTTCCCATCTGCCGCACACCGTAGATGCAGCTCATCCGCAGCACGGCGGCGGGAAGGCCGAAGCTGCGCGCATAATCGAGCACATATTGGTCGGCGGCGCCCTTGGAGCAGCCGTAGGGCGTATGGAAATCGAGCGGGCGGCTTTCGTCGATACCGTGCACGGCGACTTCCGCCGTTGCCGGCACGTAGCGCTGTCCTTCGAGCCGGAAGTCGATGTCGGCGAGATCGCCATAGACCTTGTTGGTCGAGGCGAACACGATCGGAGTGCGGTCGCCCTTCAGCCGCAGCGCATCGAGCAGGTTCAAGGTCCCGCGCACGTTGATCTCGAAATCCTCGCGCGGATCGACGAGGCTGGTGGTGACGGCGACCTGCGCCGCCATATGGAACACGGCCTTGGCCTCGCGCGCGGCGCGGCCGAGCTCGTCCTCGTCGCGTATATCGGCGACGATGCTGACGATCCGGTCCGGGTGGCGCTCCTGAAGCCAGGCGAGGTTGGTGTTGACCCCGGGCCGGGACAGCGCATCATAGACGATGACATCGTGGCCGAGCGCGGCCAGCCGGTCGGCGATGTTGCATCCTATGAAGCCCGCGCCGCCGGTGACGAGCACCGGCCGCCGGTCTCCCGCGGAAGGCAGATCGTCCCTGCTCATGCGACGAGGCCCCGCGCTTCGAGTTCGGCGCGCGCCTCGGCGACCCGATCGTCGGCGGTCTCGCCCGCGACCCATTCGGCAAGCTCCGCCAGGCCTTCGCGGAAGTCCCGGGCAGCGCGGAAGCCGAGCATCTGCTCGGCCTTCGACGTGTCACAGAAGCAGTGGCGGATGTCGCCGATGCGAGATTTGCCGACGATCTCGGGCTCGATGCTGTCCTTGCCCATCGCCCGCGCCAGCTCCTGCGCGACTTCGGTCACCGAACGGTCCTGGCCGGAACCGATGTTGAAGATCCCGCCAGCCGCCTGCGGCAACTCAAGCGCTTCTGCGAAGGCGCGGGCGACGTCGCCGACATAGACGAAGTCGCGGCGCTGCTCACCATCCTCGAAGATCATCGGCGGCTGCCCGTTCAGAAGCCGCGAGGCGAAGATGGCGAGCACGCCCGTATAGGGATTGGAGAGCGCCTGGCCGGGGCCATAGACGTTGAACAGCCGGAGGCACACGCCTTCCATACCGTAGGCGCCCGCCATGATCATGGTGGTGCGCTCCTGCACATATTTATTGAGCGCATAGATGGAGGCGAGGTCCGGCCGCTTCCATTCGGGGGTCGCGACCGGCTGCAGCGGCCGGCCCTCTCCGTCCAGCGGATCCCAGCTCTGGCTGTCGCTGGTGCGGGGCGCTCGTACGGCATTTTCGACCAGCGCGCCGTCGGCGGTGCGGTAAAGCCCCTCGCCGTAAATGCTCATCGAGGAGGCGGTGACGACTCGGCGAACGGGATTGTCGATCAGCTTTTCGAACAGCACGGCGGTGCCGACATCGTTGACCGAAGTGTAGCGTTCGACCGCATACATGGACTGGCCGACGCCGACTTCAGCGGCCAGATGAACGACGCTGTCGACTCCCTTCAGCACCTTGGCGACGGCATCGCCGTTGCGCACGTCGGCACGGATCAGCTCCACTTCCACAGGCAGGTCTTCGGGCCGCTCGCGATCGCCGTGGACCTGTTCAATCATGCTGTCGAGAACGCGGACCTCGTGGCCCCGCCCCAGCAGTTCGCGCGCCACCGCACGGCCGATGAAGCCGGCGCCGCCGGTTACAAGAATCTTCTCAGGCAAATGCTTTCCCCTGTCATTTGGACCGGACCGGAGGCGGAGAGCTGAGCGGTATCGGCAGGCTGCAGCATCTTCTTCTTCCCTCCTTCCTTCCCGCCCAACCCGATATCCCCGGCTTTGTTCCGTAAGCGGTTCAGTCCGCAGGACTCTTGGCGGCGGTGGAACCTCGAACCGGCTTGGGCGGTTACGCAGCAAAGCGGAGGTCGTTTCATGTCAGTTCCGATTTCCGCGTGACGGCGAACATCATCCTCATCCGTCACGCAGCGCATGTTGACCTGGGGCAGGTGTTGAGTGGACGGAGACGCGATGTGGCGCTGAGCAGGGAAGGTCTCGAACAGGTTGAGATCGTTGCGGACCTGCTGGGCGTGGAGCCGCTCGCAGGCGTCTATTCGAGTCCCCGGGAGCGCGCTTATTACACGGCGCGCGGCATCGCCGAGCAGCATGAGATGAAGGTCGAGATCGCGGATGCGCTCGACGAGGTCGATTTCGGCGACTGGACGGGCCGGCGCTTCGACGAGCTCGAAGGCGACTCCGCCTGGGACGAATGGAACTCAGCGCGCGGCAGCGCCCGTCCGCCGGGCGGCGAGAGCATGGCGGAAGCGGTGGCGCGAGCGGTGGAAGGCGTGCAGGAGATCGCCCGCCTCCACGCCGACCAGACCGTCGCCGCGGTCAGCCATTGCGACATCATCCGCGGGGTCATTGCGCATTATCTGGGGTTGTCGCTCGACAACCTGCTGCGCTTCGACGTCGATCCCGCCTCGGTTTCGCGGGTCGCGGTCGGCGCCTGGGGCGCGCGGGTCATGACGGTGAACGAGAGGCTCTATCAATGAACCTGGCCGAACGGACGATCCAGCCCGCTGAAGACGGCGAGCTTAGGCGGCGCATCGAGGCGCTCGGACCCTGGTTCCACAATATCAAGCTGGGCGGCGTCTGGACCGCGCCCGACCATTTCCTCGGCGACTATCCGAACGAGAAGTTCCAGCGCTTCTCAGCGCACCTGCCGGACGACCTCAGCGGCAAGACCGTGCTCGACATAGGCTGCAACGCCGGCTTCTATTCAATGGAGATGAAGAGGCGCGGCGCTGAGCGGGTGCTCGGCATCGACAGCGACGATCGCTATCTCGAGCAGGCGCGGCTCGCGGGCGAAGCCCTCGGCTACGACAATATCGAGTTCAGGAACCTGTCGGTCTACGATGTCGGGGCGCTGGGCGAGAAGTTCGACGTCGTGATCTTCATGGGCGTGCTCTACCACCTCCGCCATCCGCTGCTGGCGCTCGACCTCATCTACGAGCATGTCGCGGGCGACCTCCTCCTCTTCCAGTCGATGCAGCGCGGCTCCAAGCAGCTGATGGAGGTGGAGGAGGATTACGATTTCGAGGAAAGCGAACATTTCTTCGAAAGCGCCTATCCCAAGCTCCACTTCATCGAGCGCGAATATGCGCATGACTGGACCAACTGGTGGGTTCCGAATCGCGCCTGCGCCGAGGCGATGCTGCGCGCCGCTGGCTTTCGGATCGAAACCCGAGCCGAGGAAGAAGTCTATATTTGCCGCCGCACCGACCGGCCTTATGATGGCTGGGGATCGAGCGCCGGCGCCGTCTATCCTGCAACCGGGGGGAAAGAATGATCGAAGCGGCGATGATCTGGAATGAGCCCAACAACAAGTCCCACTGGGACCCGGAGCTCGATCCCGATTGGTCGATCTTCGGCCGGACCGTGATCGAAGCCGCCAAGGCGATCGAGAGCGTCAATCCGGAGGTGAAGCGCGTGCTGGGCGGCATGTCGCCGATCGATCCCCATTTCGTGAACACCCTTCGGGGCTATGGCGTGCTCGACCATGTCGACGTGATCGCCGTCCACGGCTTCCCGCTCGACTGGAATTTGTGGCCCATCCACGAATGGCCTGACCGCATCGCCGAGATCGAGGCGGTCGCGCCGGACCATGAGATCTGGGCGACCGAGGTCGGCGTCGGCAGCTTCGGTGCGGAGGAAGTGCAGGTGTTCGGAGTGGACCGGACCGCGGAGCTGCTGCTCGGCCGGGTGCCGCGCGTCTATTGGTACAGCCTGTTCGACCTCCCCAAAGCCTGGGAAGCGACCACGCGGCACAAGCAGGCCGAAGGCTCCAGCTATTACCGCCATTTCTACATGGGTCTTATCCGAGAGGACGGCACGCCCAAGCTCGCGCTCGACCATTTTGCGCGGCACACGCCGGAAATGGGAATCATGCAGTGGTTCCATTATGAGGACCACCGGCTGGACGACGCCGTGGCCTGGCTGAAGCGGCTCGGCGTCACGCGCCTCCGCACCGGCTTGAGCTGGTGGGACAGCTACCGGCCGGGCTGGGAAAGCTGGTTCGACCGGCAGATGGACACGCTCGGCGATTTCGACACCACCGTCACTTTCTGCTTCACTCCCGATCATCTCGGCATCGCCCCGCACCACACCAGCCCGCCCAGGGACCCGATGATGTTCGCCGATTTCTGCGGCCGGATGATCGAGCGCTACGCGCCGCGCTCGCAAGTGAAGGTGGCCGCGGAATGAGCCTCCACGATCCTCACGCGATCAACGTCGCGCTGGTCGGCGTCGGCAACTGCGCGAGTTCGCTGGTGCAGGGCGTAGCTTATTACCAGAATGGCGGCGCCAACGAGCAGATCGGGCTGATGCACTGGGATCTCGGCGGTTACCGGCCGAAGGACATACGCTTCGTCGCGGCCTGGGACATCGACCGTCGCAAGGTCGGCGAGGACCTCGCCCAGGCGATTTTCAAGAAGCCAAACTGCACCGCAGTCTTCTGCGATCATGTCCCCACTTCCGGAGCGACGGTCCGGATGGGGCGCATCCTCGACGGCTATTCCGGGCATATGGCGGAATGGCCGGACGAGCGCACCTTCCTTCCGGCGGACGCGCCCGAGCCGGAGAAGGAAGAGGTGGTCCGCGTGCTGCGCGAGACCCGGACCGACGTGCTCTTGAACTACCTGCCGGTCGGCAGCCAGCAGGCGACCGAATTCTACGCCGAATGCGCGCTCGAGGCCGGCGTCGCCTTCGTCAACAACATGCCGGTCTTCATCGCCAGCGATCCCGAATGGGCTCGGCGCTTCGAGGAAGCGGGCGTCCCGATCATCGGCGACGACATCAAGGCGCAGTTAGGCGCGACCATCGTCCACCGGGTGCTCACCGACCTCTTCCGCAAGCGCGGCGTGAAGCTCGACCGCACCTACCAGCTCAACACGGGCGGCAATACCGACTTCCTCAACATGAAGGAACGCAGCCGCCTCGCGTCGAAGAAGATTTCCAAGACCGAGGCGGTGCAATCGGTCGCCGAGCACCGGCTCGACGACGAGAACATCCATATCGGCCCGTCCGACTATGTCGCCTGGCAGAACGACAACAAGGTCTGCTTCCTCCGCATGGAAGGGCAGTTGTTCGGGGGCGTTCCGATGAACCTGGAGCTTCGCCTGTCCGTCGAGGACAGCCCCAATAGCGCGGGCGTCGCGATCGACATGATCCGCTGCGCGAAGCTCGCCAAGGATCGCGGGCTGTCAGGCCCGATCCATCCGGCGTCGGCCTATTTCTGCAAGCACCCGCCGGTGCAGGTGACCGACGACGAGGCCTACGAGGCGCTGGAGGATTTCATCCGTGGCGAGGTGTAGAACCCGCCTTTCTGGTCATGCCGGACTTGATCCGGCATCCACCTTGCCTCCCGGACCATCGGAAAGAGAAGGTGGACCCCGGATCAAGTCCGGGGTGACGGAGCAGGTTAAGGCAGCCTTCTAGCAGCCCGCGCTGCCGTATTTTCCGTCGAGATAGACGAGTGGGTCCACGTCCCCCCGTACCACCACGTCCTCGACCACGCCGATAAAGATGCTGTGGGTGCCGAACTGGTGGTGATCGATCCGGCGGCAGAGGATCGAAGCCTGGGCATCGATCAGCCGCGGCGGCCGCTCGCAATCGAGATGCCAGCCGTCGGTGAAGCGCAAGGGGGTCTTTTCGCGGTCGGCGAACATCTGCGCCAAATGCTCCTGGTCCCGGTGGAGGACGTTCACCCCGAAGTGCGACACGTCCCTAATCGAGCCGTGCAGAGCCGCCGCCTGGTTGATGCAGACCAGCAGACTCGGGGGGTCCATGGCGAGCGACGACATGGCGGTCGCGGTGATCCCCATCGGCTGCCCATCGACGCAGATGGTGATGACGTTGACGGTGGAGGCGACGCGGCGCATCGCCTGCCGGAAGGCAGCTACCGCCTCGGGATTCGCCTCGATCATCGCAACGAATATCCGGCCAATATCTCGCACACCCAGCGGGCGGCGGTGAGGGCGGTGATGTCGCTGAGGTCGAGCGAGGGGTCGAACTCGGTGAGGTCGACCAGCTTCACCTTCGGCTGGCGCGCGAGATAGCGGGCGGCGGCGAAGAACATGTCCACAGGCATTCCGCCGGGGCGGGCGCCGGGTGCTCCCGGGCATTGCGAGCGGTCGATGACGTCGATGTCGAAGTCGATCATGATCTCGTCCGAATGGCCGATGCGGCTAAGCGCCTCGTCCAGGACGGAGGCGATCCCGCGGCGCTTCACGTCCGCGATCGTATAGACGCCAATTCCTTCTTCATCGGCGGTGGAGTGCATCTTCGGGCTGTTCGCGAAGGGGGCAAGGCCGATCTGGCAGATGTTGGTGCCGGGAAGGCCGTCCTCGACAAGACAGCGTATCGGATTGCCGTTGCGCGGCCCCTCGTCCGTGTCGCGAAGGTCGAAATGCGCGTCGAGCGTAATGAGCCCGACCTTGTCCAGCGGCACTCCGAGCGCATGGGCCGCGGGACGAGTCACGCCGTTGTGGCCGCCCAGAAGCAGGGTCAGCGCGTGGTCGGACGTGCAGCGCTCCACAGCATCCCGCACCGGGGCGAAGGCTTCTGCGGGCATCATGCCTCCGATCGGCACGTCGCCATGGTCGGAGATTCCAAGCGTCAGTTCGCCGCGCGTCTCCAGATCATAGGTGCTGAAGCGGCGCAGCGCCGAGCGGATCGCCCCTGGGGCCTGATCGTAGCTTCCCGGGGTGACGGAGCCCCGGTTCATCGGTGCGCCGAGGATGGCGACCTCGGCGGTCCTTTCCACGAACAGATCGGTGATGCGCGGCCAACTCATGACGTGGACCTTTACACCGGCTTTTGCCAATAAGGCGACCCATGTGGGACCGCCTCCTCACCCATTGCAATATAGCGACTATGGATCCCGCCGTGGCGGGGCCGTTCGGCGCGATCGAGGACGGTGCGATCGGCATCGTCGACGGGCGCATCGTCCGGGTAGGGCGGCGGGTGGAGCTTGCGGGCTGTCGCGCGAGGAGCATCGAACCGCTCGGCGGCGCCTGGGTGACTCCGGGTTTGGTCGACTGCCACACACATCTGGTATTCGGCGGCAACCGCGCCGGCGAATATGAGCAGCGGCTCCAAGGCGCGACCTATGAGGAGATCGCCCGCGCAGGCGGCGGGATCGTCTCGTCCGTCAAGGCGACGCGCGCGGCTTCCCTTGAGGAACTGGTCGAGCAGTCGCGGCCGCGCCTCCAGGCGCTGATG
>DATMJS010000144.1:0-4742 GCA_035553755.1 Allosphingosinicella sp. | reverse complement strand
CGGGTAAGGTCGCCGCTGGCGTCCTTGATTCCGATTATGGTGGGGATTTCGGCTAATCGCCCCAGCGTTTCGGGCAATATGTCGGTCACCGTGCGTCCGGGAACGTTATAGACGACGATCGGCAGCGGGCTCGCTTCGGCCAGCGCGGTGAAATGGGCGATCAGGCCTTCCTGGTTAGGCCGGTTGTAATAAGGAAGCACGACCAAAGCCGCGTCCGCCCCGGCTTCCTCGGCCGCGTTCATATGCCGTTTCGCGACCGCGGTGCTGTTGGAACCGCAGCCGGCTATCACGGGCACCCGCCCGGCAGCCTGTTCGACGCAGATGCGGATCACTTCGGCCTGTTCGTCCGCGCTGAGCGTCGCCGACTCGCCGGTCGTGCCGCAAGGCACAAGTCCATGACTTCCTTCGGCTATTTGCCACTCGACGAAAGCACGAAACTGGCCTTCGTCAAACGCTTCGCCGCGAAAAGGCGTCACCAGAGCCGGGATCGACCCGCGGAACATGCATATCTCCTTCCCGTTAATAGTGGCCAAGATCATAGCCTTAGCCATGCGAATAATCCGGGATCATTCAGGGTCTGATAAGGAGCGGTTCGGTAGCCTGTCCAGCATGCATAAGGAAGCCATTACCGTCGCCCTTCTCACCGTCTCCGTCGCAGCGCTTGCCGCCACCGCACCGCCGCTGACGCGGCTCGAGCCGACCGCAGCCCCGCCCACGGTAGCACAGCAGGTCGTGGTCGCCGCTCCGGCGCCAATCCAGGCCGTACAGAATTACGCACCCTCCCCGGCGGCCGCGCAGGCGCTGTCGCGCTGGCGGAACCTGCGGCAGACGGATGGTCTGCCTTTCATCTCCTATTCCTCCTTCCTGACCAGCTATCGGGGCTGGCCGGGCGAGAATGCGATGCGTTCGGCTGCCGAGCGCGCGATCAACGCTAACACATCGGCGAGCGACGTCGTATCCTATTTCCAGGCGCTTCCGCCGCTCACCACGGTTGGCCATGCGCAGCACGCCTTCGCGCTGCAGGCCCTCGGGCGCACCGGCGAAGCGGTAGAGGCCGCGCGCCGGGCCTGGACCGGAGGCGTCCTGCCCCGCGACGTGGAAGACCGACTGCTCGCTTTTTTCAGCGCTTCGCTCGGTCCCGCCGAGCATGACCGGCGGCTCGACGCACTGCTCAGCAATGGCGACATAGTGAGCGCCCAGCGGGTACTCGGCTTCGCATCCGGGCCTAGGCGCGCAATCCACGAGGCCCGCCTCGCGCTCCAGACGCGCGCTCCCGACGCGATGAGCCGGGTCGCGGCGCTTGGGCCGACGGCCAATGGCGATGCAGGGCTTCTGGTGGACCGCGCCAACTGGTTGCGCAACACCGGTCAGACGCTCGCCGCACGTGCGTTGCTCGCCCAGCCGCGGTCGCTGACCACGCGACCTGAAAAAGTGGAAAAATATCTGGAGACGCTGCTGACGATGGCGAAGGGCGCCGCCAACGATCAGCAGTGGAGCAGCGCGTACCAGATCGCCAGCCAGATGGATGACGCCTACGCCCCGGGCACCGACGTCAGCCTGCAGCCTTATGGCGAGCGCGACCATTATACGAGCCTTGCCTGGCTCGCCGGCACGACCGCGCTGCACCGCCTCGGCCGCCCCGGCGACGCCGTGGCCATGTTCGAACGCTATGGCCGCGCCTCCAAGTCCCCGCAAACGCGTGCCAAAGGCTTCTACTGGGCGGGCCGAGCCGCCTCGCAGGCACAGCAGTGGGACCGCGCCAACGGCTTTTTCGCCCAGGCTTCGCAATTTCCGGATCAGTTCTACGGCCAACTGGCGCTAGAGCGGCTCGGACAAGCCGTTCCCGCGCCCGCGCCCGCCCCGGTTCCCAGTGCCGCCGCCGGTGCCGCCTTCGCGCAGAATCCGCTCGCCGAAGCAACGCGGCTGCTCGGGCAACTCGGCCAGTATACCGACCAATCGCTGTTCATCCGCGCGCTGGGTGAGCAGCTCAAGAGTGACGAAGAGCGGACGCTGGCCGCTGAACTCGGCCGCCAGATCGGGCGGCCCGACCTCGGCGTCTGGCTCGCCCGGGGCGCCCGTAACGAGGGTGCGAGCTTCTATACCCGTGCGAGCTTCCCCGAAGTTTCGATACCTGCGGCTTATGCCCATCAATCGACGCTGAACCACGCAATCATGCGCCAGGAAAGCTCATTCGACCGTGCGGCGATGAGCAGCGTCGGGGCCCGCGGCATGATGCAGCTGATGCCGGGAACGGCACGCGAGACCGCAGGCAAGCTGGGCCTTTCCTACGATCTCGCGCGCCTCACCAGCGACCCGCAATACAACATCATGCTCGGCAGCCGCTATTTCAGCGACCTGATGAACCGCTACGGCAATTACGCGCCGCTTGCGGTCGCGGCCTATAATGCGGGTCCCGGGAACGTGAACAAATGGCTGAGGGAAAATGGCGACCCCCGAACCCCCAGCGTCGACGTCATCCGCTGGGTCGAGGAGATCCCGTTCTTCGAAACCAGGAATTACGTCCAACGGGTGCTGGAGAACGCCGTCGTCTACGATACGATGAACCCGGGCCGAGCCCGCAGTCCGTCGAACATGCGGCTCTCTTACTATCTGGGCAAGAATCGGCCGGGCTAGTAGCCTCGCCCCATGACGGATCGCCCCAATTATATCACGCCTGCGGGCTACCGGCGGCTGCGCGAGGAATATGAAGCGCTGTTCGGCGTCGAACGGCCGAAGCTGGTCGAGACAATCAGCTGGGCGGCGGGCAATGGCGACCGCTCCGAGAATGGCGACTATATTTACGGCCGCAAGCGCCTTCGCGAGATCGACCGGCGCATCAATTGGCTGTCGAAGCGGATGGCGACCGCCAGGGTGATCGATCCGTCAAGTCAGGAGGATAAGGGGCGGGTGCTCTTCGGCGCCACCGTGACGCTCGCGGACGAGGACGACCATGAGCGGGTCGTGACTCTGGTCGGCGAGGATGAGGCCGATGCCGGCGCAGGCCGGATCAGCTGGAGCTCGCCGATGGCCCGGGCGATCAGGGGCGCCGCGGTCGGCGACGTGCGGCGCGTGAGCCTGCCCTCCGGCGAACGTGAATATGAGATAGTCGCGATCGATTACCCCTAATACCTCGCTTGGGGGAGGGCTATTTCTGCGGCTCCACGATCCTGATGTTAAGCTCGCGGAGCTGCTTCGGGGACACTTGCGAGGGAGCCCCCATCATCAGGTCCTCCGCCTTCTGGTTCATCGGGAAGAGCACGACCTCTCGGATGTTGGGCTCGCCCGCGAGCAGCATGACGATGCGATCGATGCCGGGCGCGGAGCCGCCATGCGGCGGAGCGCCGAACTTGAAGGCGTTGATCATGCCCGAGAAGTTAGTGTCGACATCTTCCTTCGAATAGCCGGCGATCTCGAAAGCCTTGTACATGATGTCCGGGCGGTGGTTCCGGATCGCTCCCGACGACAGCTCCACTCCGTTGCAGACGATGTCATACTGGTAGGCGAGGATGTCGAGCGGGTCCCTGGTCTCCAGCGCTTCGAGCTCGCCCTGCGGCATCGAGAATGGGTTGTGGCTGAAGTCGACCTTCTTGGCTTCCTCGTCATATTCGAACATCGGGAAATCGACGATCCAGCAGAATTTGAAGCTGTTCTCCTCGATGAGCCCGAGTTCCTCCGCGATGCGGGTGCGGGCGGCGCCGGCGAGCTTGGCCGCTTGCCCCTTCTTGCCGGCGGCGAAGAAGACGCCGTCGTCGGGGCCAAGCCCGAGCGCCTCGATCAGCCTGGCGGCTGCTTCCTCGCCGAGATTCTTGGCGATTGGGCCGCCCGCCTCACCGCCCTTGATGTTGATATAGCCCAGGCCGGCATGGCCTTCGGCCCGCGCCCACTCGTTCATTCCGTCGAAGAAGCTGCGCGGACGCGCCCCCGCGCCGGGCGCCGGAATGGCGCGTACAATGCCCCCGCCCTCGATGATCTTGGCGAACAGACCGAAGCCGCCGCCGCGGAAATGATCGGTGACGTCGGTGATGAGGAGCGGATTGCGCAGATCCGGCTTGTCGGTGCCGTATTTGAGCATCGATTCCCGGAACGGAATGCGCGGGAATTCGCCCGCCGGAGTGACCTTCCTGCCTTGGGCGAACTCCTCGAACACTCCTGCAAGCACCGGCTCGATCGCGGCGAAGACGTCCTCTTGCGTGACGAAGCTCATCTCGAAATCGAGCTGGTAGAATTCGCCCGGTGAACGGTCGGCGCGGGCGTCCTCGTCGCGGAAGCAGGGCGCGATCTGGAAATAGCGGTCGAAGCCCGCCACCATGATCAGCTGCTTGAACATCTGCGGCGCCTGCGGGAGCGCGTAGAATTTGCCGGGATGGACCCGGCTCGGCACCAGATAGTCGCGCGCGCCCTCGGGGCTCGAGGCGGTGAGGATCGGGGTCTGGAATTCGGTGAAGCCCTGCTCGATCATCCGCCGCCGGATCGAGCTGATCACCTTTGAGCGAAGCACGATATTGTCGTGCAGCCGCTCGCGCCTGAGGTCGAGGTAGCGGTAGCGCAGGCGGATCTCCTCGGGATATTCCTGCTCGCCGAAGACCGGCAGCGGCAGCTCCTGCGCGGCGGACTGCACCGTCACCGTATCGGCATGCACTTCGATCTGGCCGGTGACGAGGTTCGGATTGACCGCCTCGGCCGAGCGGGCGACGACCTCACCCTCGACGGTGACGACGGATTCGGTGCGCACCCCGTCCAGA
>DATMJS010000143.1:0-4135 GCA_035553755.1 Allosphingosinicella sp. | reverse complement strand
TCGCCCGAAATAGAGGGTGACGAGGATGCGGGCCTGAGGCCTGCCAAGAGCTTCGCGGGCGCCGCCTGGGCGGTCGCAGTTGCGGACGTTTCGATGAGCCTCGACAACGTGCTGGCGGTCGCTGGCGCTGCGCGCGAGCATCCGGGCATCCTCGTCATCGGCCTGCTGCTTTCGGTCGCTCTGATGGGCATCGCCGCCAACATTCTAGCCCGTTACATAGAGCGCTACCGCTGGATCGCCTGGGTCGGTCTCGTCGTCATCCTCTGGGTCGCCGGCAAGATGATCTATGACGGCTATGTCGATCCCGAAGTGGGGCTGACGACGCTCTTCATTTAGGCGAGGGTCCGCTCGAAGAAGTCCGCGGTGCGGCTGTCCGCCAGACGCGCGGCTTCCTCGCTTCGGCGCTTGCCCATCTCGGTCGCGAAGCCGTGGTCCTCGCCGGGATAATCGTGCAGCGTCACCATCGGGTGGTCGTCCAGCTCCTCATGCATCTGCCGCTGCGCTTCCTTGTCCACGAAGCCGTCCTCACCGGCGATGTGCAGCATAAGCGGCGTCCTGATCGCCTCCTTCTCGTGAAGAAGGTTCGGGATTCCGACAGGATAATAGCCTACGCTGGAGTCCACGCCGGTGCGCGCTGACGTCATGAAGGCAAGCCGCCCGCCGAGACAATAGCCGACGCAGCCCACCTTGCCGTTCCCGCCCAGGCGCCTGCGCGCCTCCCGGATCGACGCCTCTATATCCCTTACCCCCTGGTCCTGATCGAAGCGGCCCATCAGCTCGAGCGCCTGCTTGAATTCGGCCTCGACGTCCGGATCAAGCTCGATTCCCGGCTCGAGCCGCCAGAAGAGGTCAGGGGCGATCGCCAGATAGCCGGCCTCGGCGAGCGTGTCGCATTTCTGCCGGATGCCCGGGTTCACCCCGAAAATTTCCTGTATCACGACTATCGCTGCGCGCGGCGTGCCGCCGGGTTCGGCCGTATAGGCGTGGAAGCTGCCGCTGCCGTCCGGCGCGGAAATCTCGATCATAGCCATATCCTCTCTCCTGTCGTTTCGCCTTGCGGCTTCGGCGCCTCTATACACATAAGGCGCCCGACAGCCGCAAGGAGCCTCTTCCCATGAAAGTCACGGTCGACATCGATTGCACGCCCGAAGAAGCGCGAAGGTTCATGGGCCTTCCCGATCTGAGCTCGGTCCACGACGCCTATGTGGAGAAGATGCGCTCGATGGTGGCCGACGGGCTCACCCCTGACGCCATGACCGAGCTGATGAAGAGCTGGGCGCCGATGGGAGAGGCGGGGATGGCGATGTGGCGATCCCTGCTGGAAGGGATGAGCGGCAAGAGGTGAACGATACCGTCTATGCGCTTTCTTCGGGACAGCCTCCGGCAGCGATAGCGATCGTGCGGATCAGCGGCCCTGCGGCGGGAACGGCGCTCGAAGCCTTGGCGCGCACGCGCCCTGAACCGCGGCGCGCGGCTTTGGCGACACTCAGGGAGCCGGCTTCCAGCGAGTTGATCGATCGCGCGCTTGTGCTCTGGTTTCCGGGCCCCGGCAGCTCGACCGGGGAGGATCTTGCCGAGCTTCACCTTCATGGCGGCCGCTCCGTGGTCGCGGCGGTGCTGGCGGCGCTGAAGGATATCGAGGGGCTTCGCTCGGCCGAGCCCGGCGAGTTCACCCGCCGCGCCTTCGAGAACGGCCGCATCGACCTGGCCGAAGCGGAAGGCCTTGCCGACCTGCTTGAGGCCGAGACCGGGTCGCAGCGCCGTGCGGCGCTCGCGCTCGCCGGCGGGGCGCTCAGCCGGATCGTGGAAGAATGGCAGTCGCGGCTGCTCGGCCTCAGCGCTCAATTGGAGGCGGCGCTGGATTTCGCCGACGAGGGCGATGTCGAGGAGGAGCTTCCTCCCGGCTGGGTAGCGGCTCTCCGAAACCTTTCAAAGGACCTGTTGGCGGCGCTGCAGAGGCCTCCAGCCGAGCGGTTGCGCGAAGGGGTGAAAGTGGTGATCGCGGGGCCGCCAAATGCCGGAAAGTCCAGCCTTCTCAACGCTTTGGTTGGACGCGATGCGGCAATAATCTCGGATATTGCGGGAACTACCCGGGACTTGGTCGAAGCGCCGACCGCGATTGGTGGCACACCCTTCCTGCTGGTCGATACCGCGGGCCTCCGCGAAAGCGAGGACGCAATCGAAAGCATCGGCGTCGCCAGGGCGCGGCGGAGCTTCGAAGCGGCCGACCTGATCTTGTGGCTCGGCGCTGCAGAGGATTGCCCCGACCGCGAACGCTCGATCATCGTCGCTCCCAAGTCGGATCTCGGAAAAACTGCCTCTGGAGCGGACGTCGTCCTATCCTCGGTCACGGGCGAGGGGGTAGACGGACTGCTCCGGATGCTGATCGAGCGCAGCCGAGCGCTGCTGCCGCAGGAAGGGGAGGTGGCGATCAATCAGCGCCACCGGGGCATCCTGCAGGAATGCCTGGCCCACCTCAGCGAGGCGGCGGAGGCGCGCGATCCGATCATCGCTTCGGAAGCACTGCGCCAGGCGCGGGCGGCGCTCGATCGCATCACCGGCCGCGCCGGTGTCGAGGATATGCTGGACGCGTTGTTCGGCCGCTTCTGCATAGGCAAATAGATGTTTCACGTGGAACACCGCTTGGTCTAGAGCGGCCCATGATGAGCAGGTTCGACATCATCGTCGTGGGAGGCGGTCACGCGGGCACCGAGGCCGCCGCCGCGGCCGCGCGCATGGGCGCTTCGGTTGCGCTCGTCAGCTTTACGCGCGAGGCGATCGGCGCCATGTCCTGCAATCCTGCGATTGGCGGGCTCGGCAAGGGGCATCTGGTGCGCGAGGTCGATGCCTTTGACGGGCTCATCGCGCGCGCCGCCGACCACGCGGCGATTCACTACCGAATGCTCAACGCCAGCAAGGGCGCGGCGGTGCGCGGGCCGCGAGTCCAGGCGGACCGGCGCCGCTACAAGGCCGCTATTCATACGATGCTCGATGACCAGCCGGGTCTCGCCATCACCGAGGGCGAGGCTGCGGCGCTGAGGCTGGAGGGGAGGCGCGTCACCGGTCTTACGCTGGCGGACGCGCGCGAGCTTCAGGCCCGGGCGGTGATCCTCGCCACCGGCACCTTCCTCGGCGGCAAGCTTCATTTCGGCATGACCAGCCGCGCGGGCGGCCGTTTCGGCGAGCGAGCCGCCACCGCTCTGGCCGAGCAGCTCTACACGCTCGGGCTGCCGCTCGCCCGGCTCAAGACCGGGACGCCGCCGCGCCTTGACGGCCCCACCATCGATTGGGCCGCGCTTGAGCGCCAGCCTTCGGACGGCACCGGATGGACGATGTCGGCGATGAGCGAAGGGAGGGTCGCGCCGCAGCTCTTCTGCGCGATCACCCGCACCAACGCGCGTACCCACGAGATCATCCGCGCCTCGCTCGATCGATCGCCCCTCTTCGCGGGCGAGATCAGCGGCGTCGGCCCGCGCTATTGCCCCTCGATCGAGGACAAGGTGCACCGTTTCGGCGACCGCGACGGGCACCAGATCTTCCTGGAGCCCGAGGGGCTGGACGATCATCTCATCTACCCGAACGGCATTTCGACTTCGCTTCCTGAAGATGTTCAACTTGCGATGGTCCGCTCGATGTCTGGCCTGGAGCGCGTCGAGATCGTGCAGCCCGGCTATGCGGTCGAATATGATTATGTCGATCCCCGCATTCTCGAGCCGACGCTGGCGGTGCGCAACGTCGAAGGTCTCTATCTTGCCGGGCAGATCAACGGCACCACCGGTTATGAGGAGGCGGCGGCGCAGGGACTCGTCGCGGGCGTCAATGCCGCGGCTGCGGTGGCGGGCAAGGCCCCCGTCATCTTCGACCGAAGCGAATCCTATATCGGAGTGATGATCGACGACCTGGTGCTGCAGGGCGTCACCGAGCCTTACCGGATGCTCACCGCGCGCGCCGAATATCGGCTTCGCCTCCGCGCCGACAATGCCGAGGCGCGGCTGACGCCGCAGGCGAGCGCGGCCGGCTGCGTCTCGCCCGAGCGGAAGCGGCATTTCGAGCGGAGCGAAGCGGAAAGGGAGAGAATCAACGGGATGCTGGCTACTCATCGCAGCGCGGCGCAGCTCAACGATTCGGGTATAGC
>DATMJS010000142.1:0-3884 GCA_035553755.1 Allosphingosinicella sp. | reverse complement strand
CGCGGCGGGCGATCTCGACCGGCTGCTGACCAGGAACGATCGGCAGCGTCGCGACATTAGCCTGCGTCCCGAGCACCGCCAGCTGCTCCTGCGCCGCCGGGCGAGCCACGTCGAGCGAGGCCATCATCACCTTCTTGCGGTTCCTGTCCGAAAGCCGCTTGGCGAGCTTGGCGGTGCTGGTGGTCTTGCCCGAGCCCTGAAGGCCGACCATCATCACGACGGCCGGCGGGGTGGCCTCTACATCAAGCTCGGATTCATCCGAGCCGAGCATGTCCACGAGCGCATCGTGGACGATCTTGACGACCTGCTGGCCCGGAGTGATCGATTTAAGCACCTGCTGGCCGACCGCCTGCTCGGTCGCCTTGTCGACGAACTCACGGACGACCGGGAGCGCGACGTCGGCCTCGAGAAGAGCGATGCGGACTTCGCGCATCGCCGCGCGGACGTCGGCTTCGCTGAGAGCGCCGCGGCCCCGCAGGCGGTCAAAGACGCCGCTCAGGCGGTCGCTAAGACTGTCGAACATCGCCTCTTCCCTCGTTCCTCGCGCTCAAACGCAAAAGCGCCGGCGGGCGAAACCTCGCCGGCCAGCGTGCGTCCGTGGACGCTGCCAATACTTTATCCCACTTCAGGATCGGGGCGCGAATAGCCGCTGGGGCCGCTTCGGGTCAAGCTGTTTGCGTTTAACCCGATTTTCACCCGGCCTCCGTTACCACCGCTTCATATGGTTCTGGCCCTTGTCCTTCTCAACGCCGCGCTAATCCTCTTCGGCTGGCATCGCTACCGCCTCGTTCTTCGCGAGCTGCGCGAGCGCAGCGAAGGCGAAAAGCAGGCCCGGTCGCTGGCGCTCACCGACCCGCTCACCGGCTTCCACAACCGCCGCTCGATGAACGAGGCGGTCGCAGCGCTGCTCGCCCGCGCGCCGGAGCGCAAGCGGGCCGTGGCGATGCTGGTGCTGGACATAGACGGCTTCAAGACCGTCAACGACCTTCACGGGCACCTCACCGGAGACAATCTGCTGCGCATGGCGGCCGAGGTGATCCGGCGCGCGCTTTCCGCGGATGCGGTGATCGCGCGGCTCGGAGCCGACGAGTTCGCGGCCGCCTGCTCCTTCGCGCCGAGCGATATTGGTACGGTCGAGAGCGCGGTGGCGGCAATCGTGGACCGGCTCGGCAAGCCCTTCGATCTGGCGGGCGTCCACACCCATGTCAGCGCTTCGGTGGGCATTGCGCGCTCGGACGCGGAATGCGCGTCGGTGGACGCGCTGATGCGGCGCGCGGACATTGCCATGCATGCCGCCAAGCGGCTCGGCCGCGGCCGCTACGCCTGGTTCGACGCCAGCATGCAGCGCGAGCTCCAGAGCCGGAACGAGACCGAAGCCGGGCTCCGCAGGGGTATCCCGGAGGGCGAGTTCGTCCCTTATTTCGAGCAGCAGATCGACCTTGCCACCGGCAGCCTCCACGGCTTCGAAATGCTCGCGCGCTGGCAGCATCCCGAACGCGGCCTCGTGCCGCCCGACGAGTTCATCCCGACCGCGGAGGAATGCGGCCTGATCGGCGACCTTTCGATGTCGGTGATGCGCCAGGCCATGGCGGAGGCTCGGGGATGGGACAACAAGCTGATGCTGTCGGTCAACATCTCGCCGATCCAGCTCAAGGATCCGTGGCTCGCGCAGAAGATCGCCAAGCTCCTCGCCGAGACCGGCTATCCGGCCGAGCGGCTCGAGGTCGAGATCACCGAAAGCTCGCTGTTCGAGAATCTGGGGCTGGCGCAGGCGATCGTCAGCAGCCTCAAGAACCAGGGCATCCGCCTCGCACTCGACGATTTCGGCACCGGCTACAGCTCGCTCGCGCATCTTCGCGCGCTTCCGTTCGACCGGATCAAGATCGACCGCAGCTTTATTGGCTCGATCAACGAAAGTCCCGAAAGCGCGGCGGTGGTGACCGCCATCACCCGGCTTGCCGACAGCCTCAACCTCGCCGTCACCGCCGAGGGGATCGAGGACGACCTTATCGAGGCGCGGCTGCGTTCGATCGGCACCTATAACGGCCAGGGCTGGCTCTACGGCAAGCCGATGCAGGTCGAGGAGCTGCGCAGGCTGCTGGCGTCGAAGGGGCTGCTCCCCGCCTCCCGCAGCTATCGCATGCCTGGCGGCCGTCCCGGCGGCGAAAAGCTTCGCCGCGTCAGCTGAGCCGTTTTCGCCCCCAAAGGTGGACTTGGACGCCGTCCCTGCCTAGATCGCGGGCCACATGGCGCGCTTTCATAAAATGCACGGATTGGGCAACGATTTCGTCGTCTTCGACGCTCGGCAGGAGCCGATGGAGATGGACGGCGCGCGCGCCCGCGCCATTGCCGACCGCAAGACCGGCATCGGCTGCGACCAACTGATCCTGCTGGAGCCCTCGGAGGCGGCGAGCGTCCGCATGCGGATATGGAATGCCGACGGAGGCGAGGTCGAAGCCTGCGGCAACGCCGCTCGCTGCGTTGCGCTCCTGACGGGTGGCGGCAGCATCGAGACCAAAGGCGGCATCATCACCGGCTCAGCCAATGGCTCGGCCGCTAGCATTGACATGGGCGAGCCGCACTTCGGCTGGGACGAAATTCCGCTTGCCTATGCGATGGATACCTCTGCCATGCCTGTAGGTTGGGAAGAGCTGCAAAACCCCTTTGCCGTCAATGTCGGAAACCCGCACATAATCTTTTTTGTCGAGGATACCGACGCGGTGGACCTCGCGCGCCTCGGACCTTTGATCGAGAATGACCCGCTCTTCCCCGAGCGGATCAACGTCAATGTCGCCTCCATCGGGGACGGCGCTATCAAACTACGCGTCTGGGAGCGCGGCGCCGGCCTCACCCTCGCCTGCGGCACCGGCGCCTGCGCAACCGCGGTTGCAGCGATCAGCCGCGGCCTTGCGCAAAGCCCGGTTGAAATGCGCCTGCCCGGCGGAGCGCTCACCATCGAATGGACTCGCGGGTCCGGCATCCGGATGAGCGGCCCCGGCACTCACGTCTTTACCGGCGAGATCGAGCTGTGAGCGGCCCTGAAGTCATCACCATGGGCTGCCGCCTCAACGCCGCCGAAAGCGAGGCGATGCGCCTCCTTGCCGGGGCGGGGGAGGATCTTGTCATCGTTAACAGCTGCGCTGTAACGAACGAGGCGGTGCGGCAGACGCGGCAGGCGATCCGCAAGGTAAAGCGCGCACGGCCCGAAGCCCGAGTGATCGTCACCGGCTGCGCGGCGCAGGTCGAGCCGCAGAGCTTCGCCGCCATGCCCGAAGTGGCGCGGGTGCTCGGCAATCGCGAGAAGTTCGAAGCCGCGAGCTTCCTCGAGGATGGCGAGCAGGTCCGAGTCTCCGACATCATGGCGGTGCGCGAGACCGCGCCGCACCTCGCCGCCGGCTTCGCCGAACGCGCGCGCGCCTTCGTCGAGGTGCAGAATGGCTGCGACCATCGCTGCACCTTCTGCATCATCCCCTATGGCCGCGGGAACAGCCGCTCGGTGCCCGCGGGGCTCGTCGTCGATCGCATCAAGGCGCTGGTCGACGAGGGCCATCGCGAAGTCGTGCTCACCGGAGTCGACGTCACCAGCTACGGCCCCGATCTCCCCGGCGGCCCCACCCTCGGCCAGCTGGTCGAGCGCATCCTCCGCCACGTCCCCGACCTCCCCCGACTGCGCCTCTCCTCGCTCGACAGCGTGGAGATAGACGAGCGGCTGTTCGAGCTCATCACCGGCGAGCCGCGCTTCATGCCGCACCTCCACATGAGCTTCCAGGCCGGCGACGACATGATCCTGAAGCGGATGAAGCGACGTCACAGCCGCGCTCAGGCGGTGGAGACAGTGGCGCGGCTCAAGCAGAAGCGTCCCGAGATTGCGATCGGCGCGGACC
>DATMJS010000141.1:0-6098 GCA_035553755.1 Allosphingosinicella sp. | reverse complement strand
TCCATCGGCGAGGCGCGGTACCAGTTGAGCATGCCGAAACAGGCATCGCGGTTCTCCCACCAGGCGAGCGACCGCGCGACCTCCTCGGGCGGGGTCGGCATGCCCTCGAGCCGCCCCGCGAACGCCTTGGCGAGCACCCCGGCGAGGCCTTGTTCGCGCACGAGCGCGTCGGTCGCGGGATCGCGGAACATCCGGATATACTGACTAGCCGCGCGCTGCGTGGGATCGGCGTGGAGCAGGCGGCCGAAGATGCCAGGATGCGGGGCGTTGGCGATCACTGCGCGCGTTACGCGGCCGGCCCACGCGGGATGCAGCCCGCCGGGCTGGCCACCGAGCGCGACGCCCCAGCTGATCGCTCCGCCCCAGTCGTGCCCGACGATGGTGAAGGTCTCGATCCCCAGCGCATCGGCGAGCGCGAAGATGTCGGCGAACAGCTTGTCGGGGGTATAGTCGGCGACGTCCTGCGGCTTCGACGAGCCGCAATAGCCGCGTTGGTCGGGCGCGATGCAGCGGAAGCGGTTCGCGAAATGCGGCAGCTGGTGGCGCCAGGTGCGGTGCGATTCGGGAAAGCCGTGGAGGAAGATTATCGGCTCGCCCCCACCGCCCAGCCTCACGTTGAGGGTGACGCCGGTTGAGAGGGCGATCCGCTCGGTCTTGAGCGCTGTCACGGATAGCTGACGGTCTTCGGCACTTCGGGAATAGGGATGCGGTCCACCGAATCGCCGGGCACGACCGGGAAGCGCTCCGCCTTCCAATCCTCCCTGGCCTGGTTGATGCGCTCGCGGCTCGACGAGACGAAATTCCACCAGACATGGCGCGGCCCGTCCATCGGCGCGCCTCCGCACAGCATGACATGGGCGCCGCCTTCGGACCGGAGCGTCGCGGCCATTCCGGGGCGGAGGACGTAAAGCGTGTGCAACTCCAGCTTCAGCCCCTCGAGGCTGGCATCGCCTTCGGCGAGATAAACGGCGCGCTCGTCGGCTTCGGGATCGACCGGGACGCTTCCGCCCGGCCGAAGCGCGATATCGGCGTAGATCGTCTCGCTGTGGCAGGTGACGGGGGAGGCCTTCCCCCAGAGGCTCCCCATCACCACTCGGGCGGTGACGTCCGGCGCCTCCACCACCGGCAGCGCTTCCTTCGGCACATGCTCGAAGGCGGGGTCCATCTCCTCCTTGGCCCGCGGCAGCGCCAGCCAGGTCTGGATGCCGGAAAGCACGGGCCCCTCGGGGCGGACATGGGCGGGCGACCGCTCCGAATGGACGATTCCGCGCCCCGCCGTCATCAGGTTCACCGCGCCCGGTTCGATCGTCCGGAAGGTGCCGAGCGAATCGCGATGGTCGATCGCGCCCGCGAACAGATAGGTGACGGTGGCGAGGTTGATGTGCGGGTGCGGGCGAACGTCGATGCCGCCGCCCGGCGGGAGCTGCGCCGGACCCATCTGGTCGAAGAAGATGAAGGGACCGACCGTCGTGCGCTCCCTGTTGGGAAGCGTGCGGTGAACCTTGAACCCGCCGAGATCGTGGGTCGAGGGGTGGAGCGTGAGGAGGAGGAGGTCGTCGGCCATCGGACTTCTCTAGTCCTCGCCGCGCCCAAAGCGAAGCGCAACGGATGGGGGCTCTGGACCGGCTTGCTCCGCGCCCGTCATTCGCCGCTCAGGCAGCAATGAAAAGCCGGCTCGAAAGCGGGCCGGCTCACTTGGTCTGCAGGCGTGCTCAGCAGCAGGGAAGCGGGCAATTCGCCAGCAGGTTGTGCAGAGCTTCCGGGGCCGCAGCATGGGCCGCCGTTGCCATGGCTACCAGAGCGACAAGGGCGGCAGCAATCTTCTTCATGGGAGCCTCCTCACGGGTTTCCGAGCCTGTACGCTTGTTGCTTCGGAAACGCTACTCCCAAGCTTTGCTCCCACATTGGTGAATGTCGGCTTTCGACCCATTGCGGACATTCTGACACCGTGGGAAGATGGCACAGGGGCGAGCATGGATCGGTTTGAGTTTTATTTCTCCTTTTACGGGCTGCTTCTCGGCTTGTCCGTGGCAGAGGTCGCGGGTGGGTGCGCTAACGCGGTCGGCGCTCGGAAGCTAATCAGACTAGGATGGCTGACGCCACTCCTCGCCATTTTCGTGCTTCTCGACATTTCGAGCTTCTGGATACAGGCTTGGCGTGTCCGGCATCAGGCCGCCATAACCTACCCCGCTATCTTCATCGGATTAGCCGTTGCGTTGGCCTATTATCTAGCAGCGGCGCTCGTCTTCCCGCGCCAGCTAAGCGAATGGAGCGATTTGGACGAGCATTACACGGCACATAAAAAGCATGTTCTTGGAGGCGTATTGTTCGCTAATTTGGTCGTGACGGGAATTGCGATTGCCTATCGGCCAGAGATAATAGGACAATTGGGATCCGCCCAGGACTTGCTCTATTTTAGCCCGCTCATTGCGCTTTTCTTTACGCGCAGGAAGCTCATTGACGCAGCACTGCTAGCTGCTCTGATAATCTTTTATATCGCTGGAGCCGCTACTGGGTGGTTCGAGACGGGAGTGAGCCCGACCAGCGCATAGGCCGAGCGTCCGCTTCCGACCCATTGCAGACATTTCGTCACTGTCATCGGTTAGCGTCGAACGAAACGCTGAACCCTCTGCCCCCAAGCGTCCACCACATAGACGCTGCCATCGGGGCCAATTGCTACGTCGTGAGCCAAGCGAAACTGTCCATCATAATTGCCGAAGCGGCCGAAACTAGAGAGCACCCGCCCTTCGAGATCCACTTCCACGCCCCCTGATCTGTCGGGACCGCTCTCTGGCTGGTCACCGCCGTCGACGACAACAGCGTGCCGGTTCCCGACAGCTACGGAGTAGGGACGGCCAATCTCGGCCCCGGACCACTGAGCCAAGAACCTGCCGCGCGAGTCGAACACTTGCACGCGGGCGTTGCTGCGATCCGCAACATAGACCCGGCCGTCCGCACCCACGTCGATTGCGTGCGGCAGGTCGAACTCACCTTCACCAGTCCCTGACCGACCCCACTCAAACTCATAGTCACCGTTGGCGCTGAACTTCAAAACACGCGCATTGCCATAGCCGTCGGAGACATAGAACGAGCCGTCTCGAAGCACTGCGACGTCCGTCGGCATATTGAAGTGCCGCCGATCAGTACCGGGAACGCGCGCCTGCCCCACGGTCATCAGCAACTCACCCGTGGGACTGAACTTCAGCACCTGATGGAGCATCACGTCCGTCACCCAGACATTGTCCTGAGCATCAATGGTCAGCCCGT
Organism: Allosphingosinicella sp.; assembly: GCA_035553755.1. Taxonomy (GTDB): domain Bacteria; phylum Pseudomonadota; class Alphaproteobacteria; order Sphingomonadales; family Sphingomonadaceae; genus Allosphingosinicella. Next base: position 2,831 of record DATMJS010000141.1, on the reverse strand, counting down.
GCGGCATCAGGAAACGGTTAGCGCCCCAGGAGCGGATATGCCGGCCGCTCCGCCCGTCGAAGACCTCTATTGTGGGGTTGGAAATCATCTCCGCCGGGGGCTCGTCCATCCATTCGCGCCCGGCGCGGTGGAAGACGAACACGTTGCCCCGGGAATCGACATCCACACCGGTCGCTTGTCCGAGGATGCGACCTTCCGGGAGCTGCGGCCATCCGTGCGTTACCTCATAGGCATAAGGCCGCCGCACGTCCGAAGCGGTGGCGCATCCAACCAGCAGCAGGGCCGAAGCGAGAATGAGATGCGTCGACGGCTTCATGTTCATCCCCCCGGAAAAGCCCGTACAGGTCCTTAGCACGGCGACCGTGCAATGTCTGCTTTCCACCCATAGCCGGCATTGAAGGAAGACGCTCAGGCGCCTTAACTTAGGCCTAGCTCCGCGTCCGTGGCCGCAGGACCCCACTTATGTCTTGGCGGCCATGGCCGCTCTGACCAGTGAGGTTCTAGGACGAAGCTTGAGACTGATCTCCCCGCCGGCAGGGCTCCGTTTCCTGCTCCCAGCGCATAGTCGTAGTAGAGCTTCACCACTTCCTCGCGAGAGACCTGTTGGGCGGCCGGGTGAGAGATGCACCCTTCGCGCCATCTACGAAGGCGCGTCAGGTCTCCCGGGATGTCGAAATCCTCATAATATTCGAGAAACCAGAAGCGCATGAAGAGCGGGGTGAATACCGTCTCGGCCAAGCCGAACCCCTCGAAGAGGAACGTCGAATCGGGGCTTTGCCAGGAAAGGAAGTCGTCCAGCCGCCGGTACTGAGCCTCCATGGCGGCAGCAAGCCGGTCCCGCAATTTCTCGTCCCGATTCATCACGAAGCGATAGCCGGCAGCTGTCACATCACCTTCCATCGCGATCAGCATGTTTTCAACCGCTCGGCGGTAAGGATCGGCCTGTGCGACAAGACAGTCCGGGAAGCGTTCTTCGAGGTAGCGGAGAATGACGAGACTCTCCTTGATGATTTTCCCATCCTCGGTCTCCAGGACGGGCAACGCCGTGGAACCCCGGGTCTTGGCAAGCAGGTCGGGTGAGCGGGGCTTGGTGATGTCGACCACCTGGAAGGCTACCGCTTCCCCTAGGCTCTTCAGCTCCAGTAAGATCTCCAGCCGCTGAGAAAACGGACAGACCGGGATGTGGTAAACTGTGGGTTTCCTGTTTTCGTCCATTACTCCTCCAGCCGTTCGCCTCCGCCGAGATGCTGAACCTCCAGAACCGCGCAACGACGGTTGCCAGCCGAACTAGCGACTCCAGGGAATTTTATCGAGGGGCAGAGCCGAACCTAGCCTGATCGCCTTCGGTGTCTTTTCCAGGGGTTGCAGACGTTCAGCCCGAACGTCCGGTTTCCACCCGTTGCGGACATTCGGACCTGCTGTCATTTCGGCATGATGAAAGCATCCAAGGCCCATACCAGTTGGGGGCGAATGTGGCTGGCCCTGGCCGTAGTGGTTGGCGGTCTCTGCCTGTCCAGCCTCGTCGGCGATTACCTACTCTTACAAGCCGTATTCGCAGGTAGCGCAGCACTGCTCGCAATTCTCCAATTGTCCGGTCGCTTGTTCAAGGTGCGAAGATACCTCGGATTGAGCTTTGATACCGTGGCGACAGGGACACTATGGGACGGAGCCACACAGCTTTTCGGCAGAGGCTCGACTCCAAGCACAATGCTCTTCGTTGCGACAATAATCATGTTTCTGATCACATGGGGCTTCGCTCATTTCGACGGCCCCTTCGACGAGCGCGACGCGCCGCTATTTGACGACTAGTTGTCCGCTTTCCACCCGTAGCTGACGATCTGCTCTCGACCCATAGCGGACATTTACGGTGACCCGTAAACTGCCGCCCAACGACGGGAGTCTGCTGCTGCGGGCCTGGTAATCGGCATCGAGGCGCTTGCGGCAGGCTTCTGGGCTGAATGGCCTTTCTCTCCTTGCGCTCTAGCGCGCCTTCCGCGGCGCGCGCTCCCAGCGCGCGACGGTAAAACCGCGCTCCGCCAGGCATTCGGCGGCAGCGGCCTGGACGGCCTTTTCCTTCTTGAGCTTCTTCGATTTGGCGACGCCCCAGGCGCCGCCGACGATCGCGACCGGCGCGAGGAGCACGGTCGCGCCCATTACGGCGAGGCCGCCCCAGCCGGCGGTGCCGCTGGCGACGGCCGCTCCGCCCGCGGCGGTGGCCGCGCCCGCGGCCGCCCCCGCGCCGCCCGAGGAAAGCCTTCCCTCGGCGCCGAGCTTCGCCGCGAGCGCGTCGCGGCATTCCGCCTCGGCGGCCTCGTAAGCGGCGGGATCGGCGGGCGCGGCCTGGAGCACCGGACGGAATTCGCGCGGCTTCGACGAACAGGCCTGAAGCGCGAGCGCGGCGACAAGGGCCGTCATGATGGTCTTCGATCTCACTTCTTTTCTCCCCAGAGATGATCACGCTGACTCGTGGCGCATCACTACCATTCGAGCGTATCGTCCTCGTCCTGGCTCCAGGCGACCACCGCGATGCCGACCAGCGCGAGCAGCACCACGCCGCCGATTATCAGCGCGGTCGATCCGCCCTGCGCGTTGAGGCGCTGATCGACCTTAGAAAGCTCCCGTCCGCCGACGAACAGTGCGGGCTTGCCGGCGCTGGAGGCGCCGATCTCGAGCGCCGCGACATTATAGGTGGCCGCGGGCGCGACGGCGCGGGCGTCCTTGTAGACATGCCTCATCCCGAACTGGAGGCGGGCGGTCGGCTTCGTCCCCGTCAGGCCGCCGAGCGGGAGCTTGAAGCTTGCGCCGGCGAAGCGGTCGCTGCGCCTCTCCAT
>DATMJS010000140.1:0-2327 GCA_035553755.1 Allosphingosinicella sp. | reverse complement strand
GATCCCTACAAGGACACCGCCGGCCCGGCCGTCAATCCAATGATCAAGATCACCAACATCGTGGCGCTGCTGCTTCTGGCCGCGCTGGCTGGCCACTGATCCGTTCGGACTAGGAGAAAGCCCGCCGAGCCAAGCGCCCGGCGGGCTTTCATTTCCCCCCCCAAACGGCTAATGCGGCGCGAAATTTTTGATAATGAGGCTTGATGGCTAAGGAAGAACTTCTGGAGATGCGTGGGCAGGTGGTCGAGCTGCTGCCCAACGCAATGTTCCGAGTAAAGCTTGAGAACGACCATGAAATTCTCGGCCACACCGCCGGCAAGATGCGCAAGAACCGCATCCGCGTGCTGGTGGGCGATGAGGTGCTCGTCGAGCTCACCCCCTATGATCTGACCAAGGGTCGGATTACCTACCGTTTCAAATAAGGAGGCGGCCCGCACGATGCGGCTCGTCCTCGCTTCAGCAAGCCCGCGCAGGCTTGACCTCCTCGCCCGCATCGGCGTTGTTCCCGACGAGGTGCTGCCCGCCGAGATCGACGAGACACCCCGCCGGGGCGAGCTGCCGACGGCTTATGCTTCCCGCATGGCCGCCGAAAAGGCGATGACCGTCCATAGCCGCCAGAAGGACGCATTGATCCTCGCTGCCGACACCGTGGTGGCCGCGGGCCGCCGCATACTCCCCAAGACGGAAACCGAAGCGGAGGTGCGGGAGACGCTGGCTCTGCTCTCCGGCCGCCGCCACCGGGTCCTTTCCGCGGTCATCCTGGTCGACGAAGCAGGCGCCGCGCGGCAGCGGCTGTCGACCAGCATCGTCGCCTTCAAGCGCTTCAGCGGCCCAGAGCTCGATGCTTATGTCGCCAGCGGCGAGTGGCGCGGCAAGGCGGGTGGCTACGCCATCCAGGGCCGCGCCGAGGCGTTCGTGCGCTTCCTGTCCGGCAGCCATTCGGGCGTGGTCGGGCTTCCGCTTTACGAGACGCGCGCGCTGCTGGCCGCGGCCGGATATCCGCTTGGCTGAGTGGCTCTACGAGGAGGGGATCGGCGAGAATCGCGCGATCCTCGTGGAGAGCGGCTGCATCGCCGAGGCGGTCGTCGAATTGCCCGAAGTGCTCCGCGCCGGAACCGTCGCAACCGGCCGGCTGGCGGCCACCCTGGTCCCCGGCAGACGAGGGATCGTCTCGCTGCAAGAAGGTATCGAGGCCTTGCTCGAACCAGTTCCGGCCGGTGTGACCGAAGGCGCGCAGATCCGGGTGGAAGTGATGCGCGAAGCCTTGCCGGAGCCCGGTCGTGCCAAAATGCCCAAGGTCCGGGTGACGGAGGCGGAGGAGCGGCGCGGACCCTCGCTGCTCCAGCGCCTGCAGGCATCGAAGCATAAGGTGAAGGCGCTTTCCCCAGCCGGTCCCGACTTGCTGGAGGAGGCGGGCTGGTCCGAGCTGGTCGAACAGGCGGCGAGCGGCGACATCGCGTTCGAGGGCGGATCGCTGAGGATGAGCCTCACACCGGCCATGACCTTGTTCGACGTCGACGGGGCGCTGCCGCCGGCGGCGCTCGCCGTTGCCGGGGCGGAGGCGGCCGGGCGCGCGATCCGGCGCTTCGGCATCGGCGGATCGATCGGCATTGACCTCCCCACCACGCCATCGAGGGAGGATCGCCAAAGAGCCGCGGCGGCGCTCGACGCCGTGCTCCCCCAGCCGTTCGAGCGGACGGCGGTGAACGGCTTCGGCTTTCTCCAGATCGTTCGGCGCCGCGAACGGGCGTCGTTGCCCGAGATCGTGCAGGGCGACCCCATTGCCGCCTCGGCGCGAGCCCTGCTTCGCCGGACCGAGCGTTCCGGCGGCCATGGCGCGCGGACGCTGACCGCGGCACCGCCAGTGGTAGCGCGAATCGAGCAGAAGCCGGAATGGCTGGAGGTGCTCGCCCGCCGTCTTGGCGCTCCGGTCGCCTTGCGGGCCGAGCCGGGGCTCGCCATATCGGCCGGCCATGTTCACAGCGAGCACCCCTAGCAAGCGGCGCACCGGCTGCCCGATCTGCGGCAAGCCGGCGAGCGTAAGCCACACTCCCTTTTGCAGCCAGGGCTGCCGCGACCGCGATCTTTTGAACTGGCTCGGCGACAGCTATCGCGTGCCCGGCCCTCCCGCCGACCCAAGCGTTCCGGACGGCGGGACCCCATCAAAGTAGTACTTTGATGGGAACCTGGGCTGGACAGCGAAGGCGAGGGGCCTTTATAGGCGCGGCTTCCGCACGTCGCCGGATACGCCCAGGTAGCTCAGTTGGTAGAGCATGCGACTGAAAATCGCAGTGTCGGTGGTTCGATCCCGCCCCTGGGCACCACTC
>DATMJS010000139.1:0-19330 GCA_035553755.1 Allosphingosinicella sp. | reverse complement strand
CCGTACCAGCAATTCTGGAACTCGGTCCGGCTGATCCGGCCGTCGCGATTGACGTCCCAGGCGCCATAGGCGCCGGTGCGGTAGGCGTTCCACTCGCTGGCTTCGATGAAGCCGTTATTGTTGCGGTCGACAAAGCCGTAGCTGCCGCAGGGCGCGTAGCCCGCCGCCATCGGGTCGGCGTAGGTGGCGCAGCCCGCAAGCGCGGCGCTGCCGGCCAGAAGCAATGGTACGATCAGTTTTCGCATCGAGACTCTCCCTGTCAGAGTCCCTCGGCGCATTCCCCCGCTCATCCGAGGGGCATCAATAACAATGTGAGTAAATCCATTTTGTTCCCGTCACGACCGTCCCCACCGGCGAGAGGAACAGCCGCACCGCGCCCGGCGTTTCAGCGCTGAAAAATGGGAGATTCGTGATGGAAGATCATGACCGCGTGCGGGAAAGGGAAACCGTGATCGTCGAGCGCGGCAGCGGCGCCAGCGTGATCGCCGCGATCGCGCTCCTGCTGCTGGTGGCCGGCATCCTCGCCTATTTCGGCCTGCTGCCTTTCTGATACCGGCTCATCCGCTCGACGGGGGGGGGCGGGTCGCCACCCAGATGCTCCGGGGACAGGGCGGAAGCGGCCGTGAGTGCCGTCCATCTAGAGTTTACAAATAAATTCAGCTCGATACTTTGCCATGCCTGGATCGAGGGGGACTGCTCTGCTTTGTGCAATCGCCGGAGCGAGGCGGAACATTGGCGTCTCGACCTGCTCCGGTGAATGTTCCAGAGAGGACCGGGATAGCTGAAGTATCGCAGCGGCGGCCGGCCGACTACGCGCGAGCCGGAATCGGGGGGCGGCGCCAAGCCTCGGCCTTACGATGGTCCATCTGCGCACCTCACCCAGCGGAGAACCCATGCCGGGGTCCTGGATCTGAAGGGGGAACAGGAAGTGAAACTGACATTCGTTGGGCATGCCAGCATCCTGCTGCAGGAAGGCGACGTCGGATTATTGATGGATCCCTGGCTGCAGGGCGATGCGTTCAACGACAGCTGGTCACTCTTCCCGCCGGCAGTTCTCCACGATTGGGAATCCGTGACCCACATCTGGATATCGCATGAACATCCAGATCACCTGAGCATCCCTACCATCAAGTCCATACCCGCCGACGCCAAGTCGAAGATCGTGATGCTCTTCCAAAAACATTACGATGAACAAGTGCTAAGCTGGCTCAACGCGCAAGGCTTCAAGGAAGTCCGGGAGATGCCGCACGGCAAATGGCTCCCGCTAGGGCCTGACTTCAAAGCGGCATGCTTTCAGGTTGGCCACACGGACTCCGCATTGGCTGTCAGGGCCGGTGGGCATACATTGCTCAACGTCAATGACTGCGATCTTCCCGTATCCAGCCTGAAACGAATGAAACGGAAGTTAGGGCATGTCGATCTCCTCATGGATCAGTTCTCGATAGCGGGGTGGCCCGGAAATCCGGACGACGTGGAACGAAGAAAAGGGAAAGCGCGTGCCGCCCTGGAGCGTTTTGTCCTCGACGTGAAATATCTTGATCCGGACTTTGTTCTGCCATTCGCTAGCTTTGTGCGCTTCTCCCATCAGGAGAATGCGTACATGAACACGGCGGTCAATACCGTTTCGGATGTAGCTTCATTGATGGAGCCCGACCGGCTTGTCGTCATGTACCCGGGAGACACATGGACCCTCGGCGATGATCATTCCCAACTTACCGATAATGCGATCCGACGGTACGCAGAGGCCTTGGAGTCCAGCCAACATCAGGCGCTACGCAGCCATGACAAAGTCCCGATGGATCAGATCATAAGCGCTGCCAACGCCCGCCTTCAGGACTTCCAGACCCACTACCATAGATCTCTTCTGAAGCGCATTCCTCCTGTTACGTTCTACGTCAAAGATCTCGACAAGGCGTTCAAGGTCGATGTCGCGTCACATGCCGAAGAAATCGGTCTGCCAGAGAAAGATTGTATCCTAAGCTTGTCGTCTCAGGCCGCTCACCACACATTCAAAATGCGCTTCGGCCTGCCCACGCTCGGCGTGTCAGGAAGATACTCCATAAATCACTCTGAGCCGGCATTCCTCACCTTGAAGAAGCTCGGATCGGCTTATTCCAGCGGATTTTACACCAAAAAGCTTCCGGCTTTCGGCATTAAGCCTCGGCTGTTCGAGTTCTTTTGGCGACGCAAGTCCGATCTCGCGAGCCAGTTTCTTGCGAGGATACGGCCTCGGAGGGCCCCTTAGTATATTCAAGCCTTCACATGCTGCACGGATGATGAAAGGGAAATCAGTAGAGCTTCGAGCGTGACCCTATTCGCTTGCCCGACGGAAGCCGTTCTCCGATTTGTGCGAAAAGGATGGTAGCGGAGGAGGGACTTGAACCCCCGACACGCGGATTATGATTCCGCTGCTCTAACCAGCTGAGCTACTCCGCCCCGTCAGGCCCCGGACGCCCTATAGGAGCGCCGGCGTGGCGGGGCTATAGGCAGCGGCGCTTTCGCGGTCAACGCCCCTTCCCGCCTTCCGGAACCCGCCGCCCCTCCTGTCGTTTCCGGAACAAAGGCGCCATGCCTTACAGGAGCGACGAGATGGAATTGCTGACCCCGCTCGAGACTTATTGCAGGCTCATCATCCGCGCCCGGGAGATGGAGGCGCAGGTACCCGCCGCCGATCCCGACGAGGATCCGGACAATGTCGACGATTTCGACGACGAGGCCGAGGACCAGGCGCTGTCGGTGCTGCAGGACGAACTCAACAGCGGCGTCGAGGAGGAGGTCCGGGCCACGCTGGACGACCTTGCCGACGACCAGCTGGCGGAAGCGCTGGCGCTCGCCTGGGTGGGCCGCGGCACCTTCGACGTCAGCGAATGGGAGGATGCCTGCGCAGAAGCCAATGACATCGACCCCGAATCCGCGATCGACGAACTGATGGACATGCCGCTGCTCGCCTCGCACCTCGAGGCGGGCCTCGCCGCCTTCGACTATAGCTGCGACGGCGTCGGACAGCTCGATTAGCCCCTGAAGACGTGAGTCCGGATCGGCTCCCAGGGGCCTCCAAGATAACGCCATGAGGCGAGGCCGCGGATGGCGAGCGGGCGCGGCTGGAACGTCGCGCGCAGGCTCTGCTGGAGCTTTTTCGCCTCGCGCGGCTCGACCTTGTTCTGGATGGTGACGTGCGGGCGCCAGGGTGCGCTGTCCTGCGGCGTCAGCAGACCGTGGAACGCCTCGGCGAGATCATGGCGAATGTCCTCCAGCTCCTCGCTATCGACGCGAAAAGCGGTCCCCTCGCCGAGGTCGATCACCCCCGCCAATCTGGCACGCGGCGGCGGCGTCGCGGTGTAGGTCGCGAGGCGTCCCGCGAGCTCGGCCTCGATGCTTGGTGGAAGGTGGCGGAACAGGGTCAGATGCGCCGGCACCCGGTTGCGCTCGGCCGGATAATGGGCGCGCCTTAGCTCCTGCAGCCAGCCATTGTCGCCGTCGCCGAAGATGGCGGTGACGATGATGGGCGCCTTCAGGTTCAAATTTCCAGCTGGCTGCCGAGCTCGACCACCCGGTTGGGCGGCAGCTTGAAGAATTCCATCGCGCTTTCGGCGTTGCGAAGCATCCAGGAGAAGAGCTTCTCGCGCCACAGCGCCATGCCGGGCTTGGCGCCGGTGGCGAGCAAGGTCTGGCGGGCGAGGAAGAAGCTCGTATCCATCATCCTGAACTGAGGCCCGCAGCTTTCGACGCGCTGGAGCGCCGCCGGCACGTCCGATTCCTGCATGAAGCCGAAGCGGAGGATGAGACGGTAAAAGCCGCTGCCGAGGTCCTTGAGGTCGAACCGCCGGTCCTCCTCGACATAGGGCACGTCCTCGATCTTCACGGTGAGCAGCATCACCCGTTCGTGCAGCACCTTGTTGTGCTTGAGGTTATGGAGCAGCGCGTGCGGCACGCCCGAGGGCGAGGTGGTCATGAACACCGCCGTCCCCGGTACCCGGGTTGCACTTCCCGCGGCGGACCTGACGAAAATCTCGACCGGCATCGAGGCTTCGCGCATGCGGTCCAGCATCAGCTGGCGGCCCCGCGCCCAGGTGGTAAGGAAGGTGAAGGCGACGAGCCCCACCAGCAGCGGGAACCAGCCCCCGTCCGGCACCTTGGTGAGGTTGGCGCTGAAATAGGCGATGTCGACGATGAAGAAGACGGCCAGCAGCGGGATAGCCACCCATCGGCTCCATTTCCACAGCGAGAAGAGCACGACCGCCAGCAGGCAGGTATCGATCAGCATCGCGCCGGTGACGGCGATGCCGTAAGCGGCTGCAAGATTGCTCGAGTTCCGGAAGACCAGGACGAGCAGGATCACCATTACCATCAGCGCCCAATTGATGGTGGGAATGTAGATCTGGCCGACCGCCGCTTCGCTGGTGTGCTGGATCCGCAGGCGCGGGATGAAACCGAGCTGGATCGCCTGCTGGGTGACCGAAAAGGCGCCGGAGATCACCGCCTGGCTGGCGATGATGGTTGCCAGGGTGGCGATCACCACGAGCGGCAGCCTGAACCATTCCGGCGCCAGCATGTAGAAGGGGCTGCTGATGGCGCCGGGATCAGCGATCAGCAATGCCCCCTGCCCCAGATAATTGAGCATCAGCGCCGGCAGCACGAAATAGAACCAGCCGGTACGGATCGGCTTACGACCGAAATGGCCCATGTCGGTGTAAAGCGCCTCGGTACCGGTCACCGCGAGCACCACCGAGCCGAGCGCCAGGAAAGCCAGCCATTTGTCGATCAGAAAGAAGTTGAGGGCGTACCAGGGATTGAGCGCGAACAGGATGCTCGGATCGCGCAGCACGCTCATAGCTCCGAGCGTCGCGAGCGTCAGGAAATAGACCGTTACCACGGGGCCGAACAGGGCCCCGACCCGCGCCGTGCCGCGCCGCTGGATCAGGAACAGGCCGATCAGGATCACAATTGCGATCGGAAGGACGAGAGGCGCGAGCGACGCTTCCACGACGGTCAGTCCTTCCACCGCCGAAAGCACGGAAATAGCCGGCGTGATCATTGAATCGCCGTAGAAGAGGGAGCAGGCGAACACCCCCAGAAGCACGATGCCCGCCGTCCAGCGCTTCTTACCGCCCGTCTCGCGCGAGATGAGGGCCAGAAGCGCAAGGCTTCCACCCTCCCCCTTATTGTCCGCGCGGGTGAGGATGGTGATGTATTTCACCGTCACCACCAGCATCATCGACCAGAAGATCAGCGACAGCACGCCGAACACGTGAATGCGGTCCACCGCCAGAGGGTGCGCGCCGGCAAAAGTCTCCCGAAAAGCATAAAGCGGGCTGGTGCCGATGTCGCCGAACACCACCGCCAGCGCGCCCAGCGTCAGCTTGGCCAGGCTCGCCTGATGCTGGCCGTGCGCCGCCGGACGCGAGTCGGGCAGGTCTTGTGCTGCGGTTGAATCGGTCATTGGTCAGGCAGGCGGGATCGCCCTTGAACCTCTCGATGAGACCCTGGACCCGCCAGGACGGGCGCGCTTAGCACGGCAGGCATTTGTTTCGCAACGGCGACAAACGCTTTTCGCCCGTTTATAGACCCCGCCGGTCAAGCAATTCAGGAGTCGTAGATGCGCGTCGGGGTGCCGAAAGAAATCAAGAACCACGAATATCGGGTCGGCCTCACCCCGGCCTCGGTGGCCGAGCTCGCCGCGGCGGGACACGAGGTGATCGTCGAGACCAATGCCGGCACCGGCATCGACTTCAGCGACCGGGATTATGTCGATGCGGGCGCGCGGATCGCGCCGAACGCCGCCGAAACCTTCGCCGCGGCCGACATGATCGTGAAGGTGAAGGAGCCGCAGGCGCAGGAGATCGCCCTGCTTGAGCCGCGCCACACGCTCTTCACCTATCTCCACCTCGCGCCCGATCCCGAGCAGGCGGCTGGCCTGATGAAGTCCGGCGCGACCTGCATCGCCTACGAGACGGTTACGGCGCGCGACGGCTCGCTGCCGCTGCTCCGGCCGATGTCCGAGGTGGCGGGCCGAATGTCCGTGCAGGTCGGCGCCCATTATCTCGAAAAGGAACAGGGGGGCCGCGGCGTGCTGCTCGGCGGCGTCCCCGGCGTCGCCCCTGCCCGCGTGGCGATCATCGGCGGCGGCGTTTCGGGCGTCAACGCCGCGCAGATGGCGGTCGGCATGCGTGCCGACGTCACCATTTACGACATCTCCAACGCGCGGCTCGCCGAGCTCGACATGTTCTTCGGAAGCCAGATCAAGACCGCTTACGCCTCCAAGGCCGCGATCGCGCGGGCGGTGGCGAAGTCGGAGCTGGTGATCGGCGCGGTGCTGGTCCCCGGCGCCGCCGCGCCCAAGCTCGTCAGCCGCGACATGCTGAAAACGATGAAGCGCGGATCGGTGCTGGTCGACATCGCGATCGACCAGGGCGGCTGCTTCGAAACCTCGCGCCCGACGACTCACCAGGACCCGGTCTATGAGGTGGACGGCATCATCCATTATTGCGTCGCCAACATGCCGGGCGCCGTCGCCCGCACCTCGGCCTTCGCGCTCAACAATGCGACCTTGCCGTTCGTTCTGAAGATCGCCAACCAAGGCGCTGAAGCAGCTATGAAATCCGATCCGCATCTCGCAAACGGGCTCAACGTGTCGGGCGGCATGATCCGGCACCGGGCGGTGGCCGAGGCGCTCGGCCTGGAGTATGTCGCCGCCTGACGAGGCGGAGGAACAGAAAAGGAACATGGTCGTTCTACCGGCGACAATGCCCGAAGGAGCGACCATGTCCGACACTGTCAAGAACGAGCCCCATGGAAATGCGGAAAAGAACCCCGACGACTGGGTCACCGGCGACGAAGCCATGACCGGCGCGCAAGCTTCCTATCTGAAGACGCTGAGCGAGGAAGCGGGCGAGGAATTCGACGGGGGCCTGACCAAGGCGGAAGCGTCGAGGCGCATCGACGAGCTGCAGCACGAAACCGGCCGCGGCATCGATCACTAACAGTCCTTCCTCAAGAAGGAGGGGAGTTCTGCCGTGGCGGCAACTGTCCCATCGCCCTTAGCCGCTCGATGATGGAGAGCCGCTGAGAGACCAGCTCCGGCCACTTCGCGCCGGGGGGAGCGCTTGCCAGCAGCTCGCGCCACACTTTCTCGCCCCCATCGATGTCGCCGCTCCGGATGAGGCTGAGGCCGTAGAAGAAACGCGGCGCCGGGTGGCGCGGAGCGAGCGCATGCGCGCGGCGATAGGCGAGATCGGCGGCCGGGTTCATCACGCCGCCGCCATGCTCCACCAGCATGCTGCCGAGCCCCAGCCACAGCTCGAAATTTTCCGGGTTCTGCCTGAGGCCCGCCCTCACCGCCTTGACGGCGCTCTCGCTGTCGCCTCGCCGGTGATAGCTTTCGGCGATGATCAGCCAGCGCGAGGCCGAGCTGAAGCGCTCGAAGAATTCGGGCCGAAGCGCCGCAAAGGCCGTTTCGGGGCGGGGTGGCTTCGCGCCCGCGTCGACAGGTCGCGCCGGCAAGCCCGGCCTTCCCTGCCAGGCATAGCCCGCCGCAGCGAGCAGCAAGGCGGCCGCCAGGAACTGCAGAGTCGCGCCCCTGAAGCCGGCGAACCGCCACAGGGCGAGGCCGACCGCCAGCGCCAGCAGGAGAAGGACCAGCCAGCTCATGATCATCGGCGGCGCCTCCGGAAACGGCCGCGCGCGAGCCAGGCGCCCGCGCCGAGCAGCAGGATCGGCGCCGCCCACAACGGCCAGGTTGCGGGCTCGACCGGCGGTGCATAGCTCACCCACTTGCCGTAGCGTTCGATCAGCCAGGCCCGGATGTCCTCCGGCCTTTCCCCCGCCTCGATCCGCTGCCGAACCAGCGCGCGCATGTCGCCCGCCATGTCGGCATCGCTGTCGGCGATCGACTGGCCCTGGCAGACGAGACAGCGCAATGTCTCCATCAGCGCCTTGGCCTCGGCCTCCTTGGCTGGATCGGCGAGCTGGCGGTCGGCATATTCCGAGGGGGGGAGTGCCGACTGGGCGAGAAGCGGTGCCGGCAGCAGGGCCAGGAACACAGCCAAGATCCACCCGTCCTTGCGAGCGAAGCGAGGCAATCCAGTGCGATCTGGACTGCCTCGTCGCCGCGCTCCTCGCAATGACGTGGTGCTCACTTCGCCGCCTCATAGGCCGCGATGATCTCCGGCAAATGCTCCTCCCGGATTTCGCCGATATGCTGGTGGCGGATCACGCCCTTGCCATCGATGACGAAGGTCTCGGGCACTCCTGACGAGCCGAAGGCGAACTGGACGCGGCTGGCGGCGTCGGAGCCGATGCCCTCGAAAGGATCGCCCCAGCGCTGGAGGAAGGCGGCGATGTCCTCGGGCCGGTCGCGGATCGCGATCGCGTCGACGGGGATGCCGCGTCGCTTCAGCTCCATCAGCCGCGGCGCCTCGGCGATGCAGGGCACGCACCAGCTGGCGAAGATGTTGAGGATGCGTGGGCTTCCTTTGGCATAGTCGGCGCTTTGCACAGTAGGGCGGCCTTCGAGCGCGGGCGGAAGAGTGAACGCAGGCACGGGCTTCCCCACCATCTGGGAGCGGATCGTCTCGTCCTTGCCGCCGCCGAGCCCGAACGCCACGGTCAGGAGGAAGGCGCCGAAGACCGCCAGCGGAAGCCAGAGGATCAGGCGTTTCATGCGTAGGCCTCCTGGTTGCGCGTTCTGCGCCCGCGCCGGACCCGGCCGATCAGCGACAGGATACCGCCGAGCGCGATCAGCGCCCCGCCCAGCCAGATGAGGGTGACGAAGGGCTTCCACCACAGTCGCAGCTGCCAGCGGCCGTCCTCATCCTCACGGCCGAGCACCGTGTAGAGCTGCCCGCCCGCCAAAGTGGCGATATCGGCCTCGCTGGTCGCGGTCGGGGGCGAGCTGAACATGCGCGCCTGCGGAGTCAGCACGAAGGGCTCCCCTTGCCCGCGCCGCGCCGTCAGCCGCGCTTCGATGGCGGTCCAGTTGGGGCCGGCGACGGGCTCCACCGAATCGAAGCGGATGCTGTAGGGGCCCGCCCGCACCGTCTCTCCAGGGCGCGCGGCGACCAGCGTCTCTTTGGTGAAGGCGCTTTCGGAAGCCATGCCGGCGAGGCTGACCGCGATTCCGAGATGCGCGATCACCATCCCCCAGGTGAAGAGCGGGGTCCGGCGAAGGTTTCGCCCCCAGAGTGGGGCGAGGCTGGCTGCACCGACGCCGATCGCCAGCACGAGGCCGAGCAAAGGCAGGAGGCGAATTCCGGGCACAAGCAGGAGCAGGGCAGCCAGGGCGGCTGCGGTCAGCGCCAGCGGCAGCCGGATGCGGCGTAAAATGGCTTTAAAGCTGTCACGCCGCCAGTTGAGCAGCGGCCCCACCGCCATGATGGCGACCAGCGCCAGCGCCAGCGGCCCGGCAGCCGTGTTGAAATAGGGCGGCCCGACCGAAAGCTTGTCGCCGGTCGCCGCTTCGAGCGCCAGCGGATAGAGCGTCCCCACCAGCACGATGCCGAGGATCGCCGAGAGGAGCAGGTTGTTGGCGACCAAAGCTCCTTCCCGGCTGACCGGATCAAAGGTCGAGCCCTCGCGCACCGTCCCGACGCGAAGGCCGAACAGGGTCAGCGCCCCGCCGATGTAGAGGCCGAGCAGCATGAGGATGAAGAAGCCGCGCTGGGGATCGACGGCGAAGGCATGGACGCTGGTGAGGATGCCCGAGCGGACGAGGAAGGTGCCCACCATCGACATGGAGAAAGCGACCACCGCCAGCATCACCGTCCAGGCGCGAAGTCCGTCGCGCGTCGCCAACACCGTCACCGAGTGGAGCAAGGCGGTCGCGGCCAGCCAGGGCATCAGCGAGGCGTTCTCGACCGGGTCCCAGAACCACCAGCCGCCCCAGCCGAGCTCATAATAAGCCCAGTAGCTGCCCGCGGTGATGCCGAGGGTGAGGAAAATCCAGGCGATGAGCACCCACGGCCGCATCGCTCGGGCGAAGGCGGGGCCGACGTCGCGGGTGACGAGCGCTCCCACCGCGAAGGAGAAGGCGACCGAGATGCCGACATAGCCGAAATAGAGGGTCGGCGGATGGAAGGCGATGCCCGGGTCCTGGAGCAGCGGATTGAGGCCGTTGCCCTCAACGGGAGCGGGGTTGAGCCGCTCGAACGGATTGGAGGCGAACAGCAGGAAGGCGTAGAAGCCGAGCGAGATCGCCGCCTGCGCGGCTAGGGTCGCGATCAGCGTCCGCTCGTTCAATCGCCGTTCGAAGATCGCGACCGCCGCGCCCGCCAGCGCCAGCACCGTCACCCAGAGCAGCATCGACCCTTCGTGATTCCCCCAGGCGCCGGCGAACTTGTAGAGCCAGGGCTTCATCGAATGGCTGTTCGCCGCGACCAGCTTCACCGACAGATCGGTGGCGAGGAAGAGCTTGATGAGGGCGAGGAAAGCCAGCGCCGCCATTGCGCCCTGGGCGATGGCGATGGGCCGCACGGCGCGCAAAAGCTGGGCGCCCTCCCCCCCTCCGCTCGGGCTGAGCCTGTCGAAGCCCTGCCCTTCCCTTTCACCCTCAGAAGAAAAGGACGGCCCTTCGACAAGCTCAGGGCGAACGGCAGTGCGAGAAAGGCGAAGGGCGGAAGCGCCGAAGAAGAGCTGCAGCAGCGACAGCGACGCGGCCAGCCACAGCGCCGCCAGCCCGGCCTCAGTGGTCATCGAGGCTCTCGCTCTTGTGCTTCTCGCCGGCGAGCTGGGGCGGCATGTAATTCTCGTCATGCTTGGCGAGGATCTCGTCGGCGACGAAGCTGCCGTCGGGCCGGAAGCGGCCTTCGGCGACCACGCCGCTGCCTTCCTTGAAGAGGTCCGGGACGATGCCCGTATAGCGGACCGGGATGGTGGCGGCGGTCTCGTCGCCGACCAGGAAGCGGATCGTCACCCCGTCCGGATCTCGCACAAGCGACCCCTCTCTTACCATTCCGCCGATCCGCACCGCTCGGTCCTGCGGCACGCCTTTGCGGGCGACGTCGGCGGGGGCGTAGAAATAGGCGGCCTGGTCCTTCAGCGCCGACATGGCGAGCAGCACCGCCCCCAGCACCGCTGCGATGGCCAGGAGGAGGAGCGTCAGCCTTTGATGCTTGGCCTTCACTTGGTGAAGCTCTCGGCGTCCGCCTCGGCGCGGCGCATCGCCGCCCAGCTCCAGCCCGCGAGCCCGAACGTTCCGACGATGGTAACCGCATAAGCGGCGATCACGAACGGCCAGTGGTTCACGCGCTCATCCTCCGGAGCCGCGCCTCGACCTTCGCCCTCGCCAGCATCGCCCGCATCCGCATCAGCACAATCGAGCCGAACAGCAAGGTGAAGCCGAGCGCGGAGAGGAACAAAGGCCAGAGCATCGATCCCGCAATGCTGGAGCCGCCGCCGGTGAAGCTGATGCTCTGCCCTTGGTGGAGCGTGTTCCACCATTCGACCGAATAGCGGATGATCGGGATGTTGATCGCCCCGATCAGGCCGAAAATGGCGGTGATCCGCCCCTCCCCGCCCCGCTCGTTGTCCGCATCGAAGAGCGCGATATAGCCGATATAGAGGAAGAGCAGGACGAGCATCGACGTCATCCGCCCGTCCCATTCCCAATAGGTGCCCCAGGTCGGTCGGCCCCAGAGCGAGCCGGTGACGAGACAGAGCGCGGTGAACAACGCCCCCGGCACCGCGACGGCTCGTCCGGCCACGCCCGCCAATGGATGGCGCCAGACGAGTTGGGCGAGGCTGGCGGCGGCGATCCCCGTCCAGCCCGCCATACCGAGCCAGGCGGAAGGCACGTGGACATACATGATGCGGACGCTGTCGCCCTGCAGGTAATCCTCGGGTGAAAGGAACAGGCCCGCTGCAAGCCCGGCCAGGATGAGCAGCGCACCGCCCCACCCCAGCCAAGGGGTCAGCGGGCGCGCGATCTTGAGGAAGCGGGCGGGATTGGCGAAGACATGCATCGGAACGGCGCCCGTTTAGCCGAGGAGCCTCATGCGGGCAAAGCAAATGCGCGGCCCGCGCTTGCACTTGCGGATGCGCCGTTCGGAGGCCAAGCGCGTCCCATGGCTTCGCCTCGTCCCCAGCAGAACCGGCTGCTCGGCATCGGGATCCGCCTTTTGGGCGCGACCAGCTTCGCGATCATGGCGGCGATGATCAAGCTCGGTTACGACCAGGGCGCGAACACGGTGGAGCTCGCCTTCTACCGCCACGCCTTCGGCCTCCTCCCGTTGCTCGTCTGGATGCTGTGGTCGCGCAGCTTCGGCGCCTGGCGCACGCAGCGGCCTGGCTCGCACCTCACCCGAGCGGTCGTCGGGCTCACCACCATGCTGCTCGCCTTCACCGCGCTCGATTACCTGCCGCTCGCCGAAGCGACCACGATCAGCTTCGCCGCGCCCCTCTTCGCAGTCGCGCTGTCGGCCTTGCTGCTCGGCGAAGCGGTGGGGCGGCACCGCTGGAGCGCGGTCCTCGCGGGCTTCATCGGCGTTCTGATCGTGATGCGTCCGGGCAACGGCGATCTGCCCGCTATCGGCCTCGGCATCGCCCTCGCCGCTGCGTTCGGCGTCGCCTGCGTCAACATCCTCATCCGCCAGCTCGGACGCACCGAAGCGCCGCAGACTTCGGTACTCTGGTTCACCCTGAGCTCCATGCTGATACTGGGCATCGCCCTGCCCTTCTTCGGGCAGGGCCATGACTTTTTGGGGTGGGCCATATTGCTGGCGGTCGGCATCTTCGGCGGTATCGGCCAGCTCTGCCTCAACGCCTCGCTCCGCTACGCCCCGGTGCCCGTGATCGTGCCGTTCGACTATACCCAGCTCTTATGGGCAGTGCTGCTCGGCTGGCTGATCTGGGACACCCAGGCACCGGCCACCACCTGGATGGGCGCGGCCGTGATCGTCGGCAGCGGCCTCTACACGGTCTATCGCGAGCACCGCCTGGGGCGCGACAAGCCCAAAGTCGCTCCGCCGCTTTGAACGAGTGATCCGAGATCCCGTTCGGGCTGAGCCTGTCGAAGCCCTGCCCTTCCTTGAGGTGACGCAAGAAAAGGACAGCCCTTCGGCGAGCTCAGGGCGAACGGATGTGTGGATTATGCGCGCCCGATCAACCTTTTCGCCATGTCGTCCGCGACTGCGGCGGGGTTGCGGCCGGTGGCGGCGCTTTCGTCCCAGATCGTCTCGAGCCGGCCGGGTATCTCCTCGATCTTCGCCCTGACGAAGGCCTCGTCGCCCTGCCCCAGATATTCGGAAGCGACGTTGATGATGCCGCCGGCATTGATCACATAATCGGGCGCGTAGAGGATTCCGCGCGCCTCGATCCGGTCGCCATCCGCGGGCGTGGCGAGCTGGTTATTGGCCCCGCCCGCGACGATCGGCGCACGAAGCTCGGCAATGCTCTCTTCGGTGAGGATGGCGCCCAATGCGTTGGGGCTGAACACGTCGGCTTCGAGGGTCATGATCTTCCCAGGATCGACCGTGACGCCGCCGACTTCGTCGGCCAGCCTCCGCGCCCGCGCCTCGTCGATGTCGGCGATGCTGATCCGAGCGCCTTCCTCGGCCACGTGACGGGCAAGGCCGCTCGCGACGCTGCCTGCGCCCTGGATCGCGAGATGGAGCCCCGACAGGCTGTCGCGCCCGAGCTTGCGACGCACGGACGCCTTGACGCCCAGGAACACGCCATAGCTGGTGTGCGGGCCGGGATCGCCGCCGACCGCGCCTTCCGCCACCGGCAGGCCCGAAACATATTTGGTCTGCTTCGACACCTCGACCAGGTCCGCGACGCTCATCCCGACATCCTCGGCGGTCACATAGGAGCCGCCGAGGCGCTCAACCATTCGACCGTAAGCGGCGAGCATCTCGGGCGTCTTGGTCCGCGCCTCGTCGGCAAGGATCACGGCCTTGCCGCCGCCGAGCGGAAGGCCGGCCATCGCATTCTTGAAGCTCATGCCGCGCGACAGGCGCAGCACGTCGGCCACCGCGTCCCCGGTATTCGGATAATGCCAGAAGCGCACCCCGCCCGCGCCTGGCCCCAGATAGGTGGAATGGATGGCAATGATCGCCTTCAGTCCCGATTTGATGTCGGTTACGAAGTGAACGACCTCATGGTCGTCGAAATCGGGATAGTCCCACGGCGACTGCATTCGAAATTCCCTGAAAAATCCGGGTGCTGATGGGGCGACCGACGGGACTTGAACCCGCGACCCTCGGTACCACAAACCGATGCTCTAACCAGCTGAGCTACGATCGCCATATGCGCTTGGAACGCGGAGGCAGCACATAGGAGCCGCTCCACCCCAGCGTCAAGGAAAGTATCGCGTCTGGCGCTCGCGCCCCGGCACCCCATATGCCGATCATGATCCCCTTCTCCGTCCTCGATCTGGCCCCCATCGTGGAGGGCGCCACCGCCGCCGACTCCTTCCGCAACGCGCTCGACCTCGCCCGTCATGCCGAACGCCTCGGCTACCGCCGCTTCTGGATGGCCGAGCATCATTCGATGCCGGGCGTCGCCAGCGCCGCGACCGCGGTGGCGCTCGCTTATGTCGGCGCCGGCACCTCCACCATCCGCATCGGCGCGGGCGGCATCATGCTTCCCAACCATTCGCCGCTGGTGATCGCCGAGCAGTTCGGCACTCTGGAATCGCTCTTTCCGGGGCGGGTGGACCTCGGCCTGGGCCGCGCTCCGGGCACCGACCAGGCGGCCGCCTACGCGCTCCGCCGCAACCTTCAATCCGACGCCAACCAGTTCCCGCGCGACGTGGTCGAGCTGATGGATTATTTCCGTTCCGACCCCAGACGTCGCGTGCGCGCCATCCCCGGCGAGGGACTCGACATCCCCGTCTGGATATTGGGCTCGAGCCTGTTCGGCGCGCAACTCGCGGCGATGCTGGGGCTTCCCTACGCCTTCGCCTCCCATTTCGCGCCCCAGCAGATGATGGAGGCGATCCGGGTTTACCGCGACGGCTTCAAGCCGTCTGAGCAGCTCGCGGAACCCTATGTCATGCTCGGCTTCAACGCCTTCGCCGCCGACACGGACGAGGAAGCGAATTATCTCGCGACCTCGCTGATGCAGGCGTTCGTCAATTTGAGGAGCGGCACCCCGACGCCGCTCCAGCCCCCGCGCGAAAACTATCTGGAATCGCTGCCTCTCCCGCAGCGGGCCTCGCTCGAACAGATATTCTCCTGCTCGGCGATCGGTTCGCCCCGGACCGTCGCGGCCTCCCTCACGGACTTCGTCCGGCGGACGGGAGCGGACGAGCTGATGATCACGTCCCAAATCTTCGATCACGACAAGCGTCTGCGCTCGTTCGGGATCGTTGCGGAACTGCTTGAAAAGGAACAACAGCCCGCCTCGCTCGCTTCCTAGCGACACAGCTCCAGGAGCAGGACAATGGCGGAAGACAGAGCGAAGATCAGCAACGGCCCCAATGAGCGGGCGCTAAACGAGAATATTGCGGGCACCGGGCCCGGCATCCCCGACGAGGCGCGCGGCCCCGGCGAAGGGATTCCCGAGCCGCCGAGCGATGAGGAAGTGGAGCGGATGGCGAAAAAGCTCGGAGCGAGGGACAGCGAAACCGCGTCGAGGCACTGATTGCTTCTAGGGAACTGATCCTACGGATCCGGAAGCTTCCACGATCAGCCCTAGCGTTCGCCGGCCTCAGGAGGCGCTCCAACGTTGATGGGCTGAATTCTGATCCGGCCATATTTGCGGGTGGCTTCTAGCAAAGCCTTATCGGCTCTCAGTTGCGCAAATCGGCTGGCCATAAGCCTAGCGAAGGCGCTATCCTGCACACGCTCATCGGTCGGCTGCATAAACGCGATCACATCATCTCTAGTCGCTTCTGACTCAATGGCTTCGAGTAAGGTGGTACGAGCACCTGCAAGGTCGTTCTTGCAAAGTTGCAGGTAAACCATCGTAGTCGGGCTGCTGCGTTTCCATCCGGTTACAATCGCGACGGACGAAATGTCCTCGCGCCCTCGCCCAAGCTGCTCCAGAGCACAGGCGCGGTAGGTATGAATTGAAGCCAAAGTCGATGCGGAGACATGCCCTCCCCAGCGCTTGGCATCCTGAATGACCTCATCCAGTTCTCGCAAGGCAAGCCGAAACTCACCTTGCGTCAATCGCAGCTTCGCTCGATTGCCCGTGAGGTTGATCGAGGAGGCGGATTGCCCGACAGGCCAAATCCCGAGCGCCTTTTCGTAAAGCCCATATGCATCGTCCCACCGTCCCTGCCGGCTGAGCGCGTTCGCCACGATTGGTACGACAAAGATGAGCTCAAAGTCGCCGGCCGCATCTAACTTGCGGTTGAAAACAGGCAGGAAAGTCCTGATGAGGGTGGCATCATGCCCCGCAGCGGCCAACGCCCCCGCATATGCTCCCGCGGTGGCAGGGTCGTGGCTGGCCTCCCATTCCGCTTGGGCCTGATCGAGATAAATGGGCCAGATCTTCTCAAAATTAGACCCCGCCCAAGCTTCAACCGCTGCGCGAAGAACATCGAAGCGGTTTTCCCTTTGAAGGCGCGCAAAAGCGGCAGGTGTAACAATCTTCGGCAGCATCCTCGCGGCGCCGTCCACGTCGCCGCGGGAAAGGCGCGCCTCGAGGACCTCCATCGCCATCGAGGACACCAGGGTGAAGCTGCCGTTGGACCAACCTATTTCAACCAGGCGCTCTGCCAGCTTTGCTGACCGGCGGTCGTCGTTCACTTGCCGCAACCGCATGAAGACATTGTTTATTTCATACCCATCGATCTGGTTAACCGTTTCCGGATCGATTTGGCTGGCGCGGAGAAGATAATCGGCAGCCAAGCCTGGCCGATCACCATAAGCTTCGATCTCAGCGCCCAGGATGAGGGGCGCGCCATATTGCGGCAGCAAGCGGATGCTTTCAATGATCGCGGCGCGCGCTTCCGCTTCTTTGCCCACATCCTCGGACAGGATGCCGGCACGGATGAATTGCACGAAGCCTCGGAAAGGCGTCGGCCGTTGCAGCTTTCCGAGCAGCTGGTTCAGTTCGTTGAGAGCATCCTCGCCACGTTCTGCTTTCGCCACTGCTTGAAGGAGCGATTGAAGCAGAGGCTTTTCCTCTGGTGATACGATTTGCTCGACGACAGGCAGATACTCGGCCGCGGAAGCCGGTGCGGCCACCACCAGTGCCGTCAGTATTAACAGGTGCCGCAATGCTCGCTCCCGTTGCTGCTAGAATGTTCTATAACAAGGGTTAAGCGGGCGTGGTGGGCGCGGCAAGGATTGAACTTGCGACCCCACCCGTGTGAAGGGTGTGCTCTACCACTGAGCTACGCGCCCACGCCGGAACCGCCGCTTTCGCTGACGGTGAAAAGACGGCAGATCAGGTGCCGCCGCGAGCGGGTCCATAATCGGCTGCCCGAAAGCTGTCCAGCCTATGCTGGCGGGAAGAGGCCGGAGATGCGCCCACCACATCGCCGGCCGAAAAGATTAGACGTTCACCGAATCCTTGAGGCCCTTGCCGGCCTTGAACTTCGGCTGGGTCGAAGCCTTGATCTGCATCGGCTCTCCGGTGCGCGGGTTGCGGCCGGTCGAAGCCTTGCGCTGGCTGCAGGAGAAAGTGCCGAAACCGACGAGACGGACCTCGTCCCCACGCTTCAGCGCATTGCCGATCGCGTCGAAAACGCCCTCGACGGCCTTGCTTGCGTCGTTGCGGCTGAGGCCGGTCGTCTCGGCGACCTGACCGATAAGCTCCTGTTTGTTCATCTGTCCCGAACCCCTGTTAGAATCACTCGCGGCGGACGCCGGAATGCGCATCTAAGATCAGGTGATCGGCACGAGTCAAAAGGAAAGCGTGATTTTCCTAGGGAAACCGCGCTCCTTTTGCCCAAATTCGTTGCTGCAGAGCAACAAATCAGTGGCGCATCGAAACTTCGTCGGGCGCCGCCGCCAGCTCCGGCGTGGGGATGGCGGCAAGGTCGTCCGCATCGGTCCAGTCGATCGCCTCGACGGGGGTGGCGAGCGCTTCCTTCAGCACTTCGTCGACATGGGAGACGGGAACGATGGTCAGTCCTTCCCGGATGGTCGCCGGGATTTCCGCCAGATCCTTCTCGTTTTCCGCCGGGATCAGCACCTTGACGATGCCGCCGCGAAGCGCCGCCAGAAGCTTCTCCTTGAGGCCGCCAATCGGAAGCACTCGGCCGCGAAGCGTCACCTCGCCTGTCATAGCGACGTCGCGCCGGACTGGGATGCCGGTGAGGGTGGAGATGATCGCGGTCACCATGCCGATGCCCGCCGACGGACCGTCCTTGGGCACCGCGCCTTCGGGCAGATGGACGTGGATGTCCTTGCGCCCGAAGATGCTCGGCTTCACGCCGTAGCTGGGGCTGCGCGCCTTCACGAAGGAGAAGGCGGCCTGCACCGATTCCTGCATCACCTCGCCGATCTTGCCGGTGGTCTTGATCTGGCCCTTGCCGGGCACCGTGACCGCCTCGATGGTGAGGAGCTCGCCGCCCACTTCGGTCCAGGCGAGGCCGGTGATGGCGCCGATTTGGTCCTCCTCCTCGCCGACGCCGTGCCGGAAGCGGCGAACGCCGGAGAAGTCGGCGATGTTGTCGGGCGTAATCTCGATCTTCTCGGCCTTGCCCTCGAGGATTCGGCGGAGCGCCTTGCGCGCCACCTTGGCGATCTCGCGCTCGAGCGTTCGGACGCCCGCCTCGCGGGTATAGTGGCGGATGAGCGCGCGCAGGCCCTCCTCGGTGAACACGAGCTCGCCTTCCTTGAGGCCGTGACTCTCGATCTGCTTGGGGATGAGGTGGCGGATCGCGATCTCGACCTTCTCGTCCTCGGTATAGCCTTCGAGCCGGATGATCTCCATGCGGTCGAGCAGAGGCTGCGGCATGTCCATGGTGTTCGCGGTGGTGACGAACATCACGTCCGACAGGTCGTAGTCGATCTCCAGATAATGGTCCTGGAACTTGGAATTCTGCTCCGGGTCCAGCACTTCGAGCAAAGCCGAAGCCGGATCGCCGCGGAAATCCTGGCCGAGCTTGTCGATCTCGTCGAGCAGGAAGAGCGGGTTGGAAGTACCGGCCTTCTTGAGGTTCGAGATGATCTTGCCGGGAAGCGAGCCGATATAGGTGCGGCGGTGGCCGCGTATCTCGGCCTCGTCGCGTACGCCGCCCAGCGACTGGCGCACGAACTCGCGGCCCGTGGCCTTGGCAATAGAACGGCCTAGCGAAGTCTTGCCGACGCCGGGAGGCCCGACGAGGCAGAGGATAGGCCCTTTGAGCTTGTTGGTGCGCGCCTGGACCGCCAGATATTCGACGATCCGGTCCTTCACCTTCTCAAGGCCGTAATGGTCCTCGTCGAGGATCGCCTGC
>DATMJS010000138.1:0-2727 GCA_035553755.1 Allosphingosinicella sp. | reverse complement strand
GTGCCGATGTCGATCAGCCGGCCTACCGCCCTTCCATCCAACGCGCGGGCGATCGCCGCTTCCACTTCGCTCTCGGCGATATGGAGCGAGCGAAGCTCGTCCCAGTCGGAGGCGTGCGAGGCGAAATAGCGCTCGGCCGCGGCGGCCCGATCCGCGCGTACCGCCGCCAGCCGAGCGGCATCGGCCACCGCCCAGGCGTCCTCGCCGTCGATGTCGGCCCAGCGGTCGAGCAAAGCGAACAAAGGCTCAACGCGCGCCGGAGGGCCGAGGCTGAGGAATACCCAGCTTCCTTCCTTGCGCCGCTCGGCGAGGCCGGCGTCGATCAGGATCCTGACGTGGCGGGAGACGCGCGGCTGGCTTTGGCCGAGAACCTGGGCGAGCTCGCCCACCGACAGCTCCATGGCGCGCAGGAGCGCGACGATCCGAAGCCTGGTCGGATCGGCAAGCGAGCGAAAGATTTCGGACGCGTTCTGCATCAATTTAAGGATATAAAGATATCTTTATATGCGGGTCAAGGAACATGTGCCGACGGCGGACTCAAAAAGGCCGTTCCTGGGCAGAATTGCGGAGACAGTGATTCGATTCGCTCCCCCGCATTCCTTTGGGAACCTGCTAAGTGTCACTGATTCCAGAACCTTTCGTCTCGGAAACGACCGAGCTTGCGCAAGGGGGGATTGCTGATATCAACGATGGTTGAGGGGGATTGATTACCAAAGCAGTAGACATTCTTCTGCACCCTCTCTAAAACAGTCCATTGCCGGCCGTTGGCGGATAGCTCCTCCAACACCTCGCCCGGCGAACCTAGTTTACTCCAGAAGGAGGAAGTGCCCGTGAAGAAGATTGCTCTGACTGTCGCTGCCATCGCGACCCTCGGCCTCGCCGCTTGCGGCGGCGGTGAAACCGAGAACACCACCACGAACACTGCTGACTATAACGACACCGCCGACAATGCGACCATGGACGTCAACGCTGCCGCCACCGATGCGCAGAATGCCGCTGACGCCGCTCTCGACAATGCCGGTGCAGCCATCGACAACGCCGGCGAAGCCGTCGAGAACGCTGCGGACGCCGTTCAGTCGAACAACCAGTAAGCTTTCAAAGCTGAAGATCGAGGGTCGCGTGTCTCCGGATACGCGGCCCTTTTTCTTTTCAGCGATCTGCGGCTAATCTCCAGGCGAACCGAGGAGAAGAAGCATGAAGAAACCCGTTGCAGCCGCCCTTGCGGCTCTCGCCCTGCTCAGCGCCTGCGGCGGCGGCGAAGCGAACAACAGCGGCGTCACGGCCGAAGAATCTGCCGCCCTCAACGAAACCGAAGACATGCTGGCGGTCGAGCCGGACAGCCTTGCCGCAACCGAGGACGCGCCGCTCGGCAATGGCGAAGCGCCCGCCGACACGGGAGACCTCCCAGTCACCGGCAACGACGCAGCAGCCAACGCACAATAAGGCTTTTTCGCAGAGCATAATAAAAGGGCCGGAGGATCGCTCCTCCGGCCCTCTTTTTGGAACCTGGGTCGGCCTGCGCGGGTCCGGAGCCGGCTTTCGCCAGCTCCGGCCACATCAGGTCAGAAGTCCATGCCGCCCATTCCGCCCATGCCGCCCGGCATTCCGCCGGCCGCAGGCTTGTCCTCGGGCAGCTCGCTCACCGCCGCTTCAGTGGTGATGAGCAGGCCCGCGACGGACGCAGCGTCCTGGAGCGCGGTGCGGACGACCTTGGTCGGGTCGATCACGCCGGACTGGACCAGGTTCTCGTAAACCTCGGTCTGGGCGTTGAAGCCGATCGTCTGGTCCTCGCCGTCGATCAGTTTGCCCGCGACGACGGCGCCGTCATGGCCCGCATTCTCGGCGATCTGGCGGATCGGCGACTGCAGCGCGCGGCGGACGATGTCGATGCCGCGGGTCTGGTCGTCGTTGACGCCGGTCAGGCCCTGGAGCGCCTTGGTGGCGTAGAGGAGGGCGGTGCCGCCGCCGGGGACGATGCCTTCCTCGACCGCCGCGCGGGTGGCGTGAAGCGCGTCGTCGACGCGGTCCTTGCGCTCCTTGACCTCGACCTCGGACGAGCCGCCGACCTTGATCACGGCGACGCCGCCGGCGAGCTTGGCAAGACGCTCCTGGAGCTTCTCGCGGTCATAGTCGCTGGTGGTGTTCTCGATCTGCTGGCGGATCGCCTCGACCCGGGCCTTGATCCGGTCGCCTTCGCCCGCACCGTCGACGATGGTGGTGTTGTCCTTGTCGATGGTGACGCGCTTGGCCTGGCCGAGCATGCCGATCGTGACGTTTTCGAGCTTGATGCCGAGATCCTCGCTGATCATCTCGCCGTTGGTAAGGATCGCGATGTCCTCGAGCATCGCCTTGCGGCGATCGCCGAAGCCCGGCGCCTTGACGGCCGCGACCTTGAGGCCGCCGCGCAGCTTGTTGACGACGAGCGTGGCGAGCGCCTCGCCCTCGATGTCCTCGGCGATGATCAGCAGCGGACGGCCCGACTGGACCACCGCTTCCAGGATCGGAAGCATCGCCTGCAGGTTCGAAAGCTTCTTCTCGTGGATGAGGATGTAGGGGTCGCTAAGCTCGACCTGCATCTTCTCAGGGTTGGTGATGAAGTAAGGCGACAGGTAGCCGCGGTCGAACTGCATGCCTTCGACGACGTCGAGCTCGAACTCGAGGCCCTTGGCCTCCTCGACGGTGATCACGCCTTCCTTGCCGACCTTGTCCATCGCCTCGGCGATCTTC
>DATMJS010000137.1:0-3555 GCA_035553755.1 Allosphingosinicella sp. | reverse complement strand
CGGAAGGTCACGTTCTCGAAGCGGAGCGCTCCTTCGGCCGGCAGGGGCAGCGGCCGGGGGTTTGGGGGAGCCTGGATCTCGGGCACCTGCGCGAGCAGCTCGGCCAGCCTTCCCGCCGCGCCCGCGCCGCGCAGCAGCTCGCCATAGACTTCGGTGAGCGCGCCGAAGGCGCCGGCAACGATCGCGCCGGTGAAGACGAAGGCCGCCACCGTGCCGCCGCTGATAAGCCCCGCCTGCACGTCGAGCGCGGCCTGCCACATCACCAAAGTGATCGAACCGAACATCAGCGCGATCACGATCGCGGTCATCACGGCGCGGAGGCGCACGCGCCGCCGCGCGGTTCCGAACGCGCTTTCGACGGCCGCGCTGAAGCGGGCGCTCTCGCGGCTTTCCTGGCCGAAGGCCTGGACGATCTTCATCGCGCCCAAAGTCTCGGCGACGATCGCTCCGACTTCGGCGATGCGATCCTGGCTGAAACGGGAGACGTCGCGCACCTTGCGGCCGAGGAAGACGATTGGAAAGATAACGAGCGGTATGCCGAGCAGCAGCGCGCCCGTCAGCTTGGGAGCGAGGGTGAAGAGATAGATGATGCCGCCCACGCCCATGACGATGTTGCGAAGCGCCACCGAGACCGTCTGGCCCACGACGAGCTCGATCACCGAGGTGTCGGCGGTGAGGCGCGAGGCTATCTCCGACGGACGGTTCTCCTCGAAGAAGCGGGGCTCCAGCCGGAGGAGGTTGCGATGCACGTCGGTGCGGATGTCCGCGACCACGCGTTCGCCGAGCCAGGAGACGAAATAGAAGCGGACCGCGGTCGCCAAAGCGAGCACAAGGACGATGCCGAGCACATATTGAAAGTTCGTCGAGATATCGCCGCCCGACGCTGCGAACCCCTTGTCGATGACGCGGCGGAAGCCGTCCGGTATGGCGAGCGTCGCGGCGGCGGCGAACAGCAGCGCCAGCGCGGCCCCCGCGATCCGGCCCGGATAGCGGACGGCATAGCTCCAGATGATCCGAAGGTTGCCGAGCTTCTTCGCCGGGGGCGCATCGAGGCGGGTTTCTGCCATGGGAATGGCGTAGCAGCGCCGGGCGGCGCGCTCAATGAGCCATCGGCAAAGGACCCATTGACCGACCGGTCGGTTATAGAGTCTATTGCGATGCAACACGCATACGGAGACCCGATTGCTCTACGACGCCTATGAGATGCAGCGTTCGCTGCTCGCCGGAGCCAGCACGCTAGCCAATATTGGCGCCGGATGGATGCAAAACCCCGCAAATCCTTTCGCCTATAGCGGCATGGGACCGATCGTCGCCTCGGCGCTTGACGTGTTCGCCCATGCCGCCGCGCCGAGGGGCAAACCGGAATTCGGCCTCCACAGCACGGAGATCAACGGCAGGAAAGTGCCGGTCCATGAGGAGATCGTGCTGAGAAAGCCGTTCGGGCAGCTGAAGCGGTTCCGTCGGGAGGCCATTGAAGACGGTCCTCGGCTGCTGATCGTCTCCCCCATGTCGGGCCATTATGCGACGCTGCTGCGCGGTACCGTCGAACGGATGCTGCCGGGGCATGACGTCTACATCACCGATTGGCGGGACGCGAAGCTGGTGCCCACCGACCAGGGCCGTTTCGATCTCGACGATTATATCGATTACCTGATCGAGTTCCTGGAGCATATCGGGAGCCAGGGCACGGACAGGCGGGCACATATGCTCGCCGTCTGCCAGCCGTCGGTGCCCTGCTACGCGGCGGCGGCCCTCATGGCCGAGGACAGGCATCCGGCCCGGCCGAGGACGCTCACCATGATGGGCGGGCCTATCGACACGCGCGAAGCCCCGACGGCGGTGAATTCGGTCGCCACCGAACGGCCCCATGCCTGGTTCGAAAAGAATGTGATCGCGACCGTTCCCTACAGCTATCCGGGCGTGGGGCGGAAGGTCTATCCGGGCTTCCTGCAGCTCGCCGGCTTCATGACCATGAACCTCGGCAACCACCTCGTCAGCCACTTCGAGATGTTCAAGCATCTGGTGCAGGGCGACGGCGAGAGTGCCGATGCGACCAAGGATTTCTACGAAGAATATCGATCGGTCTGCGACATGACCGCCGAATTCTACCTGCAGACGGTGGACGCAGTGTTCCAGCGGCATTTGCTGCCCAAGGGCGAGCTGATGCATCGCGGGCGGCGCGTCGATCCCGCGGCGATCACGGACATCGCGTTGCTCGCCATAGAGGGTGAACGCGATGACATTTCCGGTATCGGCCAGACCAGGGCCGCGCTCCGTATTTCAACCGGGCTTCCCGACAAGCTGAAGAAATATCATCTCGCCAAGGGCGCCGGCCATTACGGCATTTTCAACGGCAGCAAATGGCGCACGAAGATTGCTCCGGTGGTCGAGAAGTGGATTGCTGCACACAAAGGCTAAGCCTTTGTAAAGCCCTTGTAATCTCGGGTTGCAGGACCATATCCGCCTCACTGTTCAACAACTGAAAGGAGGTGGTCTGATGTCTCATTGTCACATGCCGAACGCGGCTGAACTGGTGAGCGTCGCCTCCGCGGGGGTCCGCGCTTAAAGGTTTCCGGCCGCAAGGCTGACAATGGAAAGGCCGTCCCGAAAGGGGCGGCCTTTCGACTTCTAGGCTCTGCCCGCGCCCTCGACCGCCCGCTCGACATTGAGCGCGGCTTCCACCATCCGCTCCCAGACGTCGGGATCGCCGGCCGCGGCCATCACCGGATCGGGCTCGCGCATGGTGCGCAGGATCGAGAGCGCATCTTCCGTATATTCGTGCCAGGTTTCATCGACGTTCGGGCCCGCCGAAGGGTCGTCGCCCTCCGCGTTGATGCTCTCGGCGCGCCCCGCCAGCACGCGGGCGATCCGCTCGACAAGCGTTAGGTTGGATACGGGCATTCGTCTCTCCCTCGTTTCGAGGCTATAACGGGAGAGGCGGCGCGGGGTTGCGTCAGTCGAACCAGAAGCCGAGCAGCCGCGC
The DNA here is from genome assembly GCA_035553755.1 of Allosphingosinicella sp. Classification (GTDB taxonomy): domain Bacteria; phylum Pseudomonadota; class Alphaproteobacteria; order Sphingomonadales; family Sphingomonadaceae; genus Allosphingosinicella. The sequence goes on along the minus strand of DATMJS010000137.1, from coordinate 572 downwards.
GACGAGCAAAGCCGCGACAATCCAGAGCGCTACCACAATGGCCGCTCCCCAAAGCGAGCCGGGGCGTTCGGCCGCGGCCGCGGCCGCGGCGCGGTGTTCCTCGAAGAGGCCCTCAGGCAGCATCTTCACGAACAGCCAGAGGCCGAGCGGGATCAGCAGCGCGTCGTCGAGCAGGCCGAGGATGGGGATGAAGTCGGGAATGAGGTCGATCGGCGACAGTGCATAGGCCGCGACTAGGAGTCCGAACGCCCTCGCATGCCAGGGCGTCCGCCGGTCGCGCGCCGCCAGCCAGGCGGCATGCGCGTCCACCCGCAGCCGGCGGGCGAGCGAGACGGGGCTGCGCTTTCGAAGCTTCTTGACCATAGCCGAAGTCCTATTCTCCCTCTCCCATCAAGGGAGAGGGAGGTTCAGAGCGCGGCGCCGTCGAAGGGGCGGCGCTGCACGGCGGCAAGGTCGATATCGTCCACGCAGCGCAGGTTGATCGCGGCCATTTGCGTGCCGTCCGGGGTTTCGCCGCGCCCGAAAGCCGAGATGCCGCAGACGCGGCAGAACAGATGCGCGATCACCTGCTT
>DATMJS010000136.1:0-5113 GCA_035553755.1 Allosphingosinicella sp. | reverse complement strand
CCGCTCTAGCCGCCGCGCGGCGGCTTCGCTGCCGTCGGCGACGATCACCATGCCGGCATGCTGCGAATAGCCCATGCCGACTCCGCCGCCATGGTGGAGCGACACCCAGGTGGCTCCGCTCGCAGTGTTGAGCAGCGCGTTCAAAAGCGGCCAGTCGGAGACCGCGTCCGATCCATCCTTCATCGCCTCCGTCTCGCGGTTGGGACTGGCGACGGAGCCGCTGTCGAGATGGTCGCGGCCGATCACGATCGGCGCTTTGAGTTCGCCCCGCGCCACCATCTCGTTGAAGGCGAGGCCGAGCCGGTGCCGCTGCCCGAGCCCCACCCAGCAGATGCGCGCCGGAAGCCCCTGAAAGGCGATCCGCTCGCGCGCCATGTCGAGCCAGCGGTGGAGGTGCGGATCGTCCGGGATCAGCTCCTTCACGCGCCTGTCGGTGCGGTAGATGTCCTCCGGATCGCCCGACAGCGCCACCCAGCGGAACGGACCGATGCCGCGGCAGAAGAGCGGGCGCACATAGGCTGGCACGAAGCCCGGGAAGTCGAACGCATGCGCCACGCCCGCGTCCTTCGCCACCTGGCGGATATTGTTGCCATAGTCGAAGGTCGGCACGCCCATTTCGCGGAAGGCGAGCATCGCCTCGACATGCACCGCCATCGACGCACGCGCGGCCTCTTCTACAGCACGGGGATCGCGCTCGCGCAGCTCGATCCATTTCTGGACGGTCCAGCCTACAGGGAGATAGCCGTTGACCGGGTCGTGCGCCGAGGTCTGGTCGGTGAGCGCGTCAGGCCGGATTCCTCGCTCGACCATCTCCGGCAGTATCTCTGCGGCGTTGCCGAGCAGCCCGACCGAGGTCGGCTCCGCTGCTGTGCGGATCATCTCGAGCGCTTCGTCAATGCTGCTTGCGCGCCGATCAAGATAACGCGTCTCGAGCCGCTTCTCGATCCGGCTCTCCTGGCATTCGATGGCGATGCAGTGCGCCCCCGCCATCACCGCCGCCAGCGGCTGCGCGCCGCCCATTCCGCCAAGACCCGCGGTGAGAATCCAGCGCCCCTTCAGATCGCCGCCATAATGCTGGCGGCCCATCTCGGCGAAGGTTTCATAGGTGCCCTGAACGATGCCCTGCGTGCCGATGTAGATCCAGCTGCCGGCCGTCATCTGGCCGTACATCATCAGCCCCTTGCGATCCAATTCGCTGAAATGCTCCCATGTCGCCCATTTCGGCACCAGATTGGAGTTGGCCAGCAGCACCCGCGGCGCATCCTCATGGGTCCTGAACACGCCGACGGGCTTGCCGGACTGGACGAGCAAGGTCTCATTTTCCTCCAGCCGCCGCAGAGTCTCGACTATCTTGTCGAAGCTTTCCCAGTCGCGCGCGGCGCGGCCGATGCCGCCATAGACGACCAGCTCCTCCGGCGCTTCGGCGACACGCGGATCAAGATTGTTCATCAGCATCCGCAGCGCCGCTTCGGTGGTCCAGCTTTTGCAGCTGCGCTCCGTCCCCGTCGGCGCCTCGATGTGCCGGCTGTTGTCGCGTCTCGAAAGCATATGCCCCTATACCACCGTTCGCCCTGAGCCTGTCGAAGGGCTGTTCTTCTTTTGCCGCCTAAGAGAAGGACAAGGCTTCGACAAGCTCAGCCCGAACGGGTGCGGGCTCATACGTCCTGCCCAGCGACGATCCGCCGCTCGGGGCCTGGATGGCCGATCCAGTAGCAAAGCTCGGCCGGGCGGCCGATGCGCCAGACGCAGAGATCGGCAGCCTTGCCGGGGCTCACCGTCCCTATTTCGTCCTGGAGCCCCAGCGCCCGCGCCCCTTCGCGCGTCATCCCTGCGAGAGCTTCTTCCGGGGTCAAGCGAAACAAGGTGCAGGCCATGTTGAGCATCAAGGTCGGCGACAAAGCCGGCGAGGTGCCGGGATTGCAGTCGGTCGCGATCGCGATCGGCACCCTATGCTTGCGGAGCAGCTCGACGGGGGGCTTCCGCGTCTCGTTGAGCGCGTAAAAGGCGCCGGGCAGCAGCACCGCCACCATGCCCGCGGCGGCCATCGCCTCAATGCCCGCTTCGTCCGCATGTTCGAGATGATCGGCCGAAAGCGCCTGATAGTGCGCCGCGAGCGCGGCCCCGTTCTGGTTCGACAGCTGCTCGGCGTGAAGCTTCACCCTTAGCCTGTGCATCCTCGCCGCTTCGAAGAGCCTGCGCACCTCCTCGATCGTAAAGCCGATATTCTCGGCAAAGGCGTCGACCGCCTCGGCAAGCCCCTTGGCCGCCGGGATCATCTCGTCCGTGGCAAGACGGACGAATTCCTCGCGCCGGTCCTTATATTCGGACGGCAGCGCGTGGAGCGCGAGCAGCGTCGGCACGATGCGAACCGCCTCGGTCTCGCCCAGTGCCTTGGCCGCGCGCAGCATCTTCACCTCGGTCTCGACGTTGAGCCCGTAGCCGGACTTGATCTCGACCGTGGTCGCGCCGCCCCGCATCAGCGCCTGGAGTCGGGGACGGGACTGCTCGATCAGATCGTCCAAAGAGGCGGCGCGGGTCGCCCGCACCGACGAGACGATTCCGCCGCCGGCGCGGGCGATCTCCTCATAGGTAGCGCCCCCGAGCCGCTGCTCATATTCGTTCGCGCGGTTGCCGCCGAAGACGAGGTGAGTGTGGCAATCGACCAGCCCCGGCGTCACCCAGGCGCCGCCCAGCGGCTCGATGCTCCGCGCGCGATAGCCGGCAAGCTCGACCCGCCGCCCAACCCGGACGATGCGGCCGTCGACGACGCCGATCGCGCCGTCCTCGATCGCTCCGAACGGAGCTTCCACCGCCGGGTCCATGGTGGCGATGCTGCAGTCGGTGAGGAGGCGGTCCCACATGGCTCGCCTTATTGGCAAAAGCCGGTGTAAAGGTCCACGCCATGGACTCCCGCTGGCCCCGCATCACTGATCTCCTCGTGGAAGGCGAGGCCGATGTCGCGCTGCTCGGGGCGCCGCTCGGCGAAGGATCGGTGACGCCCGGCCGCTGCGATCTCGCCCCCGGTATCATCCGCCAAACCCTCCGCCGCTTCAGCACGTACGATCTCGAAACGCGCAAGGAGCTAGGCCTGCGCATTGCGGATGCGGGCGACGTATCGCTGGACGGGATGATGCCCGCTGAGGCGTTCCAGCCTGTCCGCGATGCGGTCGCGGGCAGCACGGCGGCGCATCGGCTCACCCTGCTCCTTGGCGGCAACAATGCGGTGACGCGGCCGGCGGCGCATGGGCTGGGCGTGCCGCTGGAAAAGGTGGGGCTGATCACGCTCGACGCGCATTTCGACCTTCGCGATACCGATGAGGGCCCGCGCAACGGCAATCCGATCCGCTGCCTGCTGGAGGATGGGCTTCCCGGTCCCAATATCTGTCAGATCGGGCTCGCCCCCTATGCCAACACGGCGCGCATGCACGCCATGGCCGACCAGGCGGGGATCGGCGTCTACACCATCGCGGACGTCAAGCGCCGCGGCATCGCTTCCATCCTCGATGAGTCGCTGGCGCGGATCGGCCATGTGGAAGCAATCATGATCGACTTCGACATCGACGTGATCGACCGTTCGCAATGCCCGGGCGCTCCCGGCGCCCGCCCCGGGGGCATGCCGGTCGATATGTTCTTCGCCGCCGCGCGCTATCTGGGGCGGGAGGCGAAGGTGAAGCTGGTCGACCTCACCGAGTTCGATCCCGCGCTCGACCTCAGCGACATCACTGCACTGACGGCGGCGCGCTGGGTCTGCGAAGTGCTTGCGGGGTTTTCAAGAAGATAGGCTGTTTTTCGCGGACCGCACCGCCTAAGGAGCGGCCATGGTCCCGACCGAAGAGCAGCTGACCCAAGGATTCAGGCAGGCGATGCGGCGCGTCGCCTCGACGGTGAACGTCATCACTATCTGCGTCGACGGCAACCCGATGGGGATCACCGCGACCGCCATGTCGTCGCTGGCGATGGACCCGCCGAGCCTTCTCGTCTGCATCAACCGCGCCGCCGCGATGCACGCCTCGATCCGTGACGTCTCCCATTTCGGAGTCAACGTGCTCCACCGCGACCAGGCTCATCTTGCGCAGATGTTCGCCGACCGTTCGAAGGCGGCGATGCGCTTCACCGAGGGCTGGCACCTGGATTGCGAGCGGCCGCCACGGCTTGCCGACGCGCAGGCCTCGATCCTCTGCCGCCGTATCGATCACCACCAGTTCGGCACCCACAGCATCTTCATCGGCGTGGTCGAGGACGTGGTCGTTCGGCCCGAGATCGATCCGCTCCTCTATCTCGACGGGAATTACGGCGGCGCGGCACTGTGATCCCGTCATTGCGAGGAGCGTAGCGACGAAGCAATCCGGTGAGGGCGCCGTGTCTGGATTGCTTCGCTCCGCTCGCAATGACGAGAGCTAGACCCTCGGTGAGCCTCTCGGCGCCTCGCCCCGGATAAACCGCTCGAGCTCCTCATAAGCTTCGTCGTCGGTCATCTGCACGGGCGGATGCTTGCAGAAATAGGCGGCGGCGGGATGTATCGGGCCGGCGAGGCCCCGGTCCTTGGCGAGCTTGGCGCAGCGGATCATGTCGATCGCGACGCCGGCGCTGTTGGGGCTGTCCTCGACCGATAGCCGGAGCTCGAGGTTCATCGGAACGCCGCCGAACAGCTGGCCCTCCATCCGCAGGAAGCATACCTTGTTGTCGTTCTGCCAGGCGACATAGTCGGACGGCCCGATGTGGATATTCTCGTCGTCCAGCCGGTGCTCGGCGACGGACTGCACCGCTTCGGTCTTCGAGACCTTCTTCGACGCGAGGCGCGAGCGGTTCGACATGTTGAGGAAGTCGGTATTGCCGCCGGTATTGAGCTGATAGGTGCGGTCGAGCTTCACGCCCCGCTTCCTGAAGAGGTCGGTGAGGACGCGGTGGACGATCGTCGCTCCGAGCTGCGCCTTGATGTCGTCGCCGATCAGCGGAACGCCTGCCTCGGCAAAGCGCCGCGCCCAGCCCTCGTCGCTCGCGATGAAGACCGGGATGTTGTTGACGAACGCCACTCCGGCTTGGAGCGCGCATTCGGCGTAGAATTCCGTCGCCTCCTGGCTTCCGACCGGGAGATAGTTGAGCAGCACGTCGG
>DATMJS010000135.1:0-3512 GCA_035553755.1 Allosphingosinicella sp. | reverse complement strand
GGTGCGACCATGTCGCCTCCTTGGCGGGGGTGAAGAGGATCGGGCTCCAGCCGCTGAGGCGGACCATCATTGCGGTCGATCCGCCCGAGGGGGCAGACGTCAGAAGCTGGCCGTTCGTCCACCACGCCGCCGACGATTTCTACATGCTTCCCGAGGCAGGCCGCCTGCTCGTCTCCCCGATGGACGAGACGCCGAGCGACCCCTGCGATGCCTATGCCGAGGAATATGACATGGCTGTCGCGGCGGCGAAGCTGGAGGAATATACGACGATCAGCGTCAGGCGGATCGCGCACAATTGGGCTGGCCTACGCTCGTTCGTCGCAGACCGCGTCCCGACGGCGGGCTTCGCGCCCGACGCACCGGGCTTCTTCTGGCTGACCGGGCAGGGCGGCTACGGCCTCCAGACGGCGCCTGCCATGGCCGAGATCGTGGAGGCGCTGGCGACGGGCGGGGATTGGCCGGCGGGCCTGGCCGAACTCGGCCTCACCCGCGAGCAGGTGGAGCCCGCCCGCCTTTTTGCCGCAACCTCCTGAAACCAAAAGAGGCTCGCTCCGTTCGAGCGGGACATGTAAAAGGATGTCGATGCGTCCGCTTTTCCCGCCTAGTTCAAGGCACTACTGATGCTGTACCGAGACAGCCCGGTCGCTGAGCCGCATGAGCCCGCCGCTCCGGTTCCGCCGCCCATTTTTCCGCCCTCTCCAGAGGCGCCGAAGAAGCGCCGGCGCTTCGGCCGCATTGCCGCGGTTCTCCTCGGCCTCTTCCTGATCCTCCTTGCCTGGCTTGCGATCACCGCTCCGCTGTCCCGCTCGCTTCAGCCGATCGCGGCGCCTGGGATCACCCTCCTGTCGGCCCAGGGAACTCCCATCGCGCGGCGGGGCGCGGTGATCGACAAGCCGGTCGACATGGAAAAGCTGCCGGACCATGTCGGTCAGGCCTTCCTCGCCATCGAGGACCGCCGCTTCTACGACCATAGCGGGGTCGACCCCTGGGGCATCATGCGCGCTGCGATCAAGAACGTGGCAAGCGGCGGAGTCGTCGAGGGCGGAAGCACGATCACCCAGCAGCTCGCAAAGCTCGCCTTTCTGAGCTCCGACCGAACCTACGGTCGTAAGATCCAGGAATTCATCATGGCCTTCTGGCTGGAGGCCTGGCTCAGCAAGGACGAGATCCTGTCGCGCTACATGTCCGGCGCCTATTTCGGTGACAACGTCTACGGCCTTCGGGCCGCGTCGAAGCATTATTTCAGCCGGGAGCCCGAGGACCTGAGCGTCGAGCAGGCGGCGATGCTTGCGGGGCTGGTCAAGGCGCCGTCGCGGCTCGCCCCCACAAGCAACCTCAAGGGCGCGCGCGCGCGCGGCGACGTGGTCGTCGCCGCGATGGTCGATGCGGGCTATATCAGTCCCGCCAAGGCCCGGAAGCTGCCGCGGGTGAAGCTGAAGCGCGGGCCCATCAAGGACCTTCCGACCGGCACTTATTTCGCCGACTGGGTCTTCCCTCAGGCCAGCGACAGTGCCGAGGGCGTCTATGGCGAACAGACGATCCAGACGACGCTCGACGACCGCATCCAGCGCCATGCCGTGAATGCAGTCCGCCGCGCCGGCCTCGGCAAGGCGCAGGTCGCCCTCGTCGCGATGCGTCCGACCGGCGAAGTCGTGGCTATGGTCGGGGGCAAGAGTTACAAGCAGAGCCCGTTCAACCGCGCGACCCAGGCGCGCCGGCAGCCGGGCTCCGCGTTCAAATTGTTCGTCTATCTGACTGCGCTCCGGCGGGGCCTCACGCCCGACAGCCCGGTGCTGGATGCCCCGCTGTCGATCGGCGACTGGACGCCGAAGAACAGCGACGGCGTTTACCGCGGGCCGATCACGCTCCGCGACGCGCTCGCGGTGTCCAGCAACGTCGCAACGGTGCGGCTTTCCGAACAGGTCGGACGCCAGAATGTAATCCAGACTGCGCGCGAGCTCGGAATCACGAGCGAGCTTACCCCGCACCCCAGCCTTGCGCTCGGCACGTCGGGGGTAAGCCTGATCGAAATGGCCGCGGCCTATGCCGCGATCGCGAACGGCACCTATCCGGTGAAGCCGCGCGGAGTGCCCAATACCGAAGAAGGCGGCTGGTTCTCCTCCTTCGTCAGCGGGCCGAGCAGGCTCGGCCGCCGAACCCAAACGATGATGCTCGACATGCTTTGGCAGGTGGCAAACGTCGGCACCGGCCGAGCCGCTGCCCTCCCAATCGAGACTTTCGGCAAGACCGGAACCAGCCAGGACAATCGCGACGCTCTGTTTATCGGCTTTGCGGGTGACCTCGTCACCGCGGTGTGGATCGGAAACGACGACAACAGCTCGCTTCGCGGCGTTCAGGGCGGCGGTCTGCCAGCGCTCATCTGGCGCGACTTCATGTCGGCCGCGGCCAAGGGGGGCAAGCCCAACCGCCGCGCTCCGCCGCCGAGCCCGACCATTTCCGACCAGAGCGAAGGCGTCCCGGCCGATACGCCGCCGGCGCCCGCCTCGCAGCGCAGCGTCAGGATACCGGTAGGCACCACCGGCTACGAAGCTCGGATCGACGTCGGGGACGATTCGGTGACCTTCTCCGCCGAACCTTCGCAGCCCCCGCGGCCCGAGGACAGGCCGAGGCGCGAGGACAGACCGCGGCCTGTCCCGGACGAGACGGTGCTTCCCCCGCTTCCCAACCAGCGCGAGCCCGAGGAATGACGGCACCGTAACGTCTCTGCTGCGTTAGGTGGACTTTCGCGGAGACGAGACTTGGCGGGCGACCAGAAGGAACAACTGGCGGAGGAGCGGACCGACCTGGCGCAGGACCGGACGCTGCTTGCCAATGAACGGACCTATGCCGGTTGGCTGAGGACAGGCATGGCGTCCGTTGCGATCGCTCTAGGCTTCCAAGCGCTGTTCAGGGAGATGCAGCCGACCTGGGTGCCGAAGACGATCGGCACCAGCTTCCTCCTGATCGGCATCTTCATCGTAATCGCAGCGGAACGGCGCGCGGCCGCGGTTCAGAACCGGTTCCACCCGCATGAGGTGGAACCGTTCAAGCTCGTCAATCTGCGCCTGATCACAATCGGGGTGGTGGCTTCGACGGTGGCTCTGATCGCCGCAATCTGGCTGATCGCATGAGACCAAGCGGCGGCACCCTCCCGGCACCGCCGCCTCGCAGGTTAGAAGCGACTGCGCCCGTAGTCGGTGCGGGTACGACGGGAGTCGTAATACTTCTTAGCTGCCCAGCCGCCGGCCAGCGCGAGGCCAAGCGGGCCGAACGCGCGGCGCGCGATGACCGGGGCAAGCGCGCCCAGCAATACGCCGCGCCCACCGTTGTAGCGGCCCGCAACCCGGCGCCCGATTGCTGCTCCGATAATCTTGCCGATCATAATCTCTCTCCAAATCTGTTGGACATGTTGCGGAAAGAGCGCGGCACCCGCCCGATTGTTCCGGCAGCAGCCGAACGGGCGCGGCGGACGGCATTTTCAGGAGCGGCAGGATGAGCCACCGCACTTATAT
>DATMJS010000134.1:0-3340 GCA_035553755.1 Allosphingosinicella sp. | reverse complement strand
TGGGGACCTGCGGCGGTGCTTCTCATGCCGGTGCTGCTGGTGCTCGGCCTGAGGCTTGCCCGCGGCGCTCACGCCGGCCGCTGGCTGCGGTCCATATTTTCCGCGGCGATTGGGATCGCCTTCATGGGCACCGCAGTTGCGCTGCTGATCGGAGGCGCCGTCAACGGCCTCCCCGCCGGCTGGGGCGGCGTGTTCGGCCTTTCGCTGGCGAGGGCAATCGAGTTCGGCATCGCGCAGATCGGCGAGCCGGGCATCGCCGAGCCCTTCCGGGTCGTCACCGTCGCGGTCGCCGGGCTGCTCGGGCTCGTTGCCTGGTATCTCGGACTCGGACTTCGACCCGAGGAGCGCAAATGGCTGTTCACCCGTCGCGAGCGGGCGCCCCGCGCCGCCGCTGCTTATGGGAGCGAGGGAGAGGAATTCGAAGAACCCGAGGAGCGCCCCGCCCGAGCGCCCGTCATCACCGCCCCAGAGCCGCCGCGCACCGTCATCGCCGACCGGACGAGGCCCAATCAGGGCAAGCGCCCGCAGCGCGAGCGGCAGCCTTCGCTCGCGCTCGGCGACAGCTACACGCTGCCAACGCTCGATCTTCTCAACCCGCCGCCGCCGCAGACCAATGTCGCCCTCGACAAGGCGGCGCTCGAGCGCAATGCGCGGCTTCTGGAATCGGTGCTCGAAGATTTTTCAGTGAAGGGCGAGATCGTCGAGGTCCGCCCCGGCCCGGTCGTCACCATGTACGAATTGGAGCCAGCGAGCGGAATCAAGGCGAGCCGGGTCATCCAGCTTGCCGACGACATCGCCCGCAACATGTCGGCGTTGTCGGCGCGCGTCGCCACCATTCCCGGCCGAAGCGTGATCGGCATCGAGCTTCCCAACGCCAAGCGCGAGATGGTGACCTTGTCGGAGCTGGTCGCGAGCCATGCGTTCGAGGATCAGGTCGCGCAGCTGCCGATCATCCTCGGCAAGAATATCGCGGGCGATCCGGTCGTTGCCGACCTCGCGCCGATGCCGCACCTGCTCGTCGCCGGCACCACCGGATCGGGCAAGTCGGTGGGGTTGAACTGCATGATCCTGTCGCTGCTCTACCGCCTCACGCCCGAGCAGTGCCGGATGATCATGATCGATCCCAAGATGCTGGAGCTCAGCACCTATGACGAGATCCCGCATCTGCTCTCCCCGGTGGTGACCGAGCCCGCCAAGGCGATCCGCGCGCTCAAATGGACGGTCGAGCAGATGGAGGAGCGCTACCGGATGATGGCCTCGGTGGGCGTGCGCCAGCTCTCCAGCTTCAACGCCAAGGTTCGCGAGGCCAAAGCCAAGGGGCAGCCGCTCGGGCGCCGGGTCCAGACCGGCTACGATCCCGAAACCGGGCAGCCCCGCTACGAGAATGAAGAACTCGATTACGAGATCCTGCCGAAGATCGTGGTGGTGGTGGACGAACTCGCCGACCTGATGATGACGGCCGGCAAGGAAGTCGAGTTCCTGATCCAGCGGCTGGCGCAGAAGGCGCGCGCGGCCGGCATCCACCTCATCATGGCGACGCAGCGCCCCTCGGTCGACGTCATCACCGGAGTCATCAAGGCGAACCTTCCGACCCGGATCAGCTTCGCCGTTACTTCCAAGATCGACAGCCGCACCATCCTGGGCGAGCAAGGCGCCGAGCAGCTGCTGGGCAAGGGCGACATGCTCTATATGCCCGGCGGCAAGCAGATCGCCCGAGTCCACGGCCCCTTCGTCACCGACGAGGAGGTGCGCGCGGTCGCCGATTTCTGGCGCGCGCAAGGCACCCCCGATTATGTCCAGGCGGTGACCGAGGAGCCGGAGGACGGCGGCTATATGTTCGAGGGTCAGCCGACCGGCGAGGACGACCCCGACGCCCAGCTCTACCGCAAGGCGATCCAGACGGTGGCCGAAAGCCAGAAGGCGTCCACCAGCTATATCCAGCGCCAGCTCCGCATCGGCTACAACAATGCCGCGCGCCTGATCGAGCGGATGGAAAAGGACGGCATCGTCAGCGCGCCCGATCATGTCGGCCGCCGCGAAGTGCTGGTCGATCCGGAGGGTCGCCCGCTCTAGCCGAGCTGCTTGCCATCCTTTGATCCGCATCGGATCATCTTCTCTCCGAATCGGGGGGAAGAGATGGATTGGGCCGAGGCGCTGCTCCTGGCGCTCGATTTCCTGATGCATGAGGCGGCTTTGTTCGCGGCCGCGGGCTTCCTCGTCCTGGGGCTTGGCGACGTCGCCGTAGACGCGGTCTGGCTGGCGCTCGCCTGGGGAGCGCAGCTGAGGAAACGGCGCGGCGAGGAACCGCTTCGGGTGGATGGGCTGCCGCCGCCGCAAGAGCCGGGGCTGCTCGCCGTCTTCATTCCCGCCTGGGACGAAGCGGCGGTGATCGGGACCATGCTCCGTCACACACTCGCCGCCTTCGGGCCCGGCAATTACCTTCTCTATGTCGGCTGCTATCCCAACGATCCCGCCACTATCGAGGAGGTGAGGGCGGTGCGGGATTCGCGAGTGCGGCTGGTGGTGGGGCCCGTGCCGGGGCCGACCACCAAGGCGGACTGCCTCAACCGTCTTTGGGCAGCGCTGCGCTCCGACGAGCGCGAAGGGCTGCGGGTGAAGGCGGTGGTGCTGCACGATGCCGAGGACGTGGTCCATTCGGCGGAGCTGCGCATTTTCGACAGCCTTTCCGAGCTCTACGACCTTGTCCAGCTGCCGGTGGTTCCGCTGATCCATCCGAAGTCGCTCTGGGTCAGCGGTCATTATGCCGACGAGTTCGCCGAATCGCATGCCAAAGAGCTGGTGGTGCGGCAGTGGGTAGGGGCGGCGGTGCCGTCCGCAGGCGTCGGCTGCGCCTTCTCTCGGCAGGCGCTTGCCAGGATGGCGGAGGCGGGAGGAGGGCTTCCATTCGATGCCGACAGCCTCACGGAGGATTATGAGTTCGGCTTGAAGCTCCGCGCCATCGGCGGGAGCCAGGCTTTCGTGCGGATTGCTGCTTCTGCCGGTGGGCCGGCGGTGTCGACCAAGGAATATTTTCCCGCAACCCTCAAGGCCGCTGTCAGCCAGAAAGCCCGCTGGATGACGGGTATAGCGCTGTCGGGTTGGGACCGGCTAGGCTGGGCCGGCGGCATCGCCGAACGCTGGATGCGGCTGCGGGACCGACAGTCGGTGCTGGCGGCTCTGCTCTTCTTCTCGGGCTATTTGAGCTTCGGCCTCTGGACCTTGCTGAAACTTCCCGAGCTGCTCACCGAGTGGGAGCCGCGTCCGATTTCGCCTACGCTGGCGCTGATCCTGACGATCAATCTCGCGCTGCTGGTGTGGCGGCTGGGCCTCCGCTTCGGCT
>DATMJS010000133.1:0-9862 GCA_035553755.1 Allosphingosinicella sp. | reverse complement strand
GGCTTGCGAGCGCGCGGTTGTAGATCAGCTCATAGAGCCGCGCATGATCGCCTGAGCCGCCGCGCGAACGAAAGAAGTCCGTCGGCCGGATCGCTTCATGCGCTTCCTGCGCATTCTTGGCCTTGCTGGTGTAGTGCCGCGGCTTGTCCGGAACGAAGCCGGCGTCGTAGCGCGCGGCTACCGCCTTGCGCGCGGCGCTGATCGCTTCGCCCGCCATGTCGATGCCGTCGGTCCGCATGTAGGTGATCAGCCCGTCCTCGTAGAGCGACTGGGCGACCCGCATCGTGTGACTCGCGGAAAAGCCGAGCTTGCGCGCCGCTTCCTGCTGCAGCGTCGAGGTGGTGAAGGGCGGCGGCGGATTGCGCGAGAAGGGCTTGGTCTCGACCGAGGAAACGGTGAACCTTCCGGCCTCGACCGCGGCCTTGGCGGCGTCGGCCGAGCCCTTGTCGCCGATGCTCAGGCGCTCGAGCTTCCTGCCGTCGAGCTGGACCAGCCGCGCCGCGAACTGCTGGCCGTCGGCCTCGAAGGTCGCGCCGACCTGCCAATATTCCTGCGGCCGGAACAGCTCGATCTCGCGCTCGCGATCGACGATCAGCCGCAGCGCCACCGACTGCACCCGCCCCGCCGACTTGGCGCCCGGAAGCTTGCGCCACAGGATCGGCGACAAGGTGAAGCCGACCAGATAGTCGAGCGCACGCCGCGCCCGGTAGGCGTCGATCAGATCCTCGTCGAGCCCGCGCGGCCTGCCCATCGCCTCGGTCACCGCCGACTTGGTGATCGCGTTGAACGTCACCCGCTCGACCTTGGCCGGAAGCGCCTTGCGCTTCTTCAGCACCTCCTGGACGTGCCAGCTGATCGCCTCGCCCTCGCGATCGGGGTCGGTGGCGAGGATCAGGGAGTCGGCTTTCTTCGCCTCGTCGGTGATCGCTTTCAGCTGCCGGGCCTTGTCCGCATATGTCTCCCACTCCATCGCGAAGCCGGCGTCCGGGTCGACCGACCCGTCCTTCGGCGGCAGGTCGCGGACATGGCCGTAGGAAGCGAGGACCCGATAGTCCCCGCCCAGATATTTCTCGATGGTCTTCGCCTTGGCCGGCGATTCTACGACAACCAGTTTCATGAAATTCCCTTACGCACACGCGTGTAGGGTGCTGCGGAAAACCGGCCCGTCAAGCGCCATGACGGGCGGGTGCGGGGGCGTCCTGCGCCCGCTGCCCTCCCGGCGGCTTCGGCAAGGGCATCGATGATCGGCTATGTCGGTTCTCGACCCGCCGTGGACATTCCAATATCTCCCGAACGGGTTCAGGATGCGGGCATCGACTCGGGGGATGCCCATGGGCGAGGCCAAGACCAGACCCACATCAGTGAATGTCGACGATTTCATCGCGACCGTCGAGAAGCCGGTGCGCCGCGACGACGCCAAGGTGCTGCGCGGCATGATGGAACGCGTCACCGGCGAGCCTGCAACGATGTGGGGGCCGACGATCATCGGCTTCGGCACTTATCATTATCGCTATGCCAGCGGACACGAGGGCGACAGCTGCCGCGTCGGCTTCTCGCCCCGCTCGGCTAACCTCGTGCTCTATGTCGGCGGGTTTCCCGAATTCGAGGATCTGCTCGAAAGGCTCGGAAAGTACAAGCGCTCCAACGCTTGCCTCTACCTCAACAAGCTCGCCGACGTTGACCTGGAGGTGCTCGAAGAGATCGTCAGGCGCACTTTCGAGGCGGCCAGTGACGTCGATCAACGCCAGGTCTGCTGAGCGATAGGTCGCTGCGAACTTTGTCATCCATTAGGCAAGGACGGGGCATCGGTCCGAATGCCCGCTTGGCACCGCGTCAGCCGAGGCTCACCTTGCCGCCCGCGTGCCGCTCCAGGCGGCCGGCAAGCTCCAGCTCCAGAAGCACGGTCTGCACAGCCGCTGGAGCTAGGCCCGACTGGCGGACGATCTCGTCTGCCGCCACCGGCGTAGGGCTCAACAGGTCGAGCACCGCCTGCCTTTCCCGCTCGCTGGCATCGGCGGAGGCGGCGGGCGCGGCATAGCTCTGTTCGCGCTGGCGGACCGGGCGGATGGTCATCGGGCGGATCGCCTCGAGCACGTCGTCCGCATTCTGGATCAGGATCGCGCCCTCGCGGATGAGCTGGTTGCAGCCCTGGGCGCGCGGATCGAGCGGGGAGCCCGGCACCGCCATTACGTCGCGTCCGAACTCGGCGGCGTAGCGGGCGGTGATCAGCGATCCCGATTTGGGCGCCGCCTCCACCACCACCGTGCCGTGCGCAAGGCCGGCGATGATCCGGTTGCGGTAGGGGAAATGCCGCGCCCTCGGCTCGACGCCGGGCGGCTGCTCGGCGATCAGCAGGCCCTCGCTTGCGATCGACCGCTGCCTCTCCTCATTTTCGGGCGGATAGAAGATGTCGATGCCGCCGGCGATGACGGCGATAGTGCCGCTTTCGATCGACCCGTCATGCGCCGCCGTGTCGATGCCGCGGGCGAGCCCCGACACCACCGCCGTTCCGGCAGCGCCAAGGTCCTTCGCCAGCATCCGCGCGAAGCGGCAGGCGGCGGCCGAGGCGTTGCGCGCTCCCACCATTGCGACCGCCGGCTTTTCGAGCAGCGTCAGATGGCCCTTCACGATCAGCGCGGGCGGCGCGCTCTCCAATTCGGCGAGCAGCGGCGGATAGAGCCCCTGTCCCAGGAACAGGTAGCGCGCACCGAGCCTTTCCACCTGCTCCATCTCGCGCTCGACCGCCGCACGGGCGGCGAGCCGCGGGGCCCGCCCGCCGCCGCGCGCGGCGAGGTCCGGTATCGCGTCGAGCGCCGCCGAGGCCGAGCCGAAGCGGGCGAGAAGCTGGAAGTAGGTGACCGGCCCGATATTGTCGGATCGGATCAGTCGGAGGCGGGCGACCTGGTCTTCGCTCGCGCTGCGCTCAAGCATGGGTCTCTTCGCCGCGCGATCCGCCGACGCGGGGCTCGCTGCCGTCGAGCAGCCGGTCGAGATTGGCGCGATGCTTCCAGAAGACGAGCAGGGCGAAGCCCAGATAGAGCAAGGCGAGATCGAACCTGCCGAGCGCGGCGGCGCCCACCGGAGCCGCCAGCGCGGCCGCCATCCCGGACACAGACGAATAGCGGGTGAGGCCGAGCGCCCCGATCCAGACGAGCGCATAGATGAGGGCGGAGGGCCAATAGAGGCCGATCATCACCCCTAGCAAGGTGGCGACCCCCTTGCCACCCTTGAACTTCAGCCAGACCGGCCAGAGATGGCCGAGGACCGCGCCGATGGCGGCGATCTCCGCGCATTCGGGCCACAGCGCGCCGACCATCAGCACGGCGGCGGTGCCCTTCAGCATGTCGAGGATGAGGGTAAGCGCGGCGAGGCCCTTGCGGCCGGTCCTCAGAACGTTGGTCGCGCCGATATTGCCCGATCCTACCGTGCGCAGATCGGCCTCACCGGCCATTCGCGTCAGCAGGATTCCGAAAGGTATCGAGCCCAGCAGATAGCCGAGCAGCAGCGACAGGAGCGGCTCAGTCCAAAGCGCCAGGTTCAAATGAATTTCCCCCTCTTCCGTCAGCCTATCAAAATACGAAAGCGGTGCAACAATTTGCATCAATGCCTTGCCATGCCTTCGCAATTTGCAGCGCAGGGCGCCGCCGTTTAAGCGGAGCCAATGGTGAAGGCGCGGCCGCTGCTGATTTTCGATTCCGGCGTTGGGGGGCTTTCCGTGCTGCGCCCGATCCGGAAGCTCCTGCCGACCGCACCGATCGTCTATGCGGCGGACAGCGCCGGCTATCCCTACGGCACCAAACGGGCGGCGGAGATCGAGGCGCGCGTCCCCGCCTTGCTGGGGCGGCTGGCCGAGCGTTTCGATCCCGAGCTGATCGTCATCGCCTGCAACACCGCGTCCACGATCGCGCTCGACGCAGTGCGGGCGGCGCTCGACCTGCCGATCGTCGGCACCGTGCCCGCGATCAAGCCCGCCGCCGCCTTGTCCAAGACACGGGTCATCGGCGTGCTCGGTACGGAGGCGACGGTGCGGCAGCCCTATGTCGACATGCTCGCCAGCGAATTCGCCGCCGATTGCAGGGTGATCCGCCACGGCTCGGCCGAGCTCGTCGACCGCGCCGAAGCCAAGCTGCGCGGCGACGAGCAGGACCCGGAAGCCTATCGCCGCATCCTCGATGGCCTGCTCGGCCAGCCCGGCGGCGACCAGATCGACACGGTGGTGCTCGCCTGCACCCACTTTCCCCTGGTTCAGGAGGAGCTGGAGGCGGCGGCGCAGCGCCCGCTCGCCTTCGTCGACGGCAGCGAGGGCATCGCGCGCCGGACCGCCTGGCTTACTCGGGACCATGTGTGGCCGGACGAGCCTTCGGAGGGGATCGCCGTCCTGACCGGGAGGAGCCCCGAGCCCGCGTCCTACCGGCGGGGCTTCGAACGCTTTGGGCTGCGGCTGGCCGCGGGCCTTTAAGAAGGCGCATTGCGAGCCGTTTGCACTGGTCTTATGATGCCGGCGGCATTATGGGGCGCGGAAGCGACCGGGGAGCCGTTCTTGGACTATCAACGCATCTTCGCACAGGCGATCGACCGGCTTCATGCCGAAGGACGCTATCGCGTCTTCATCGATATCCTGCGCAACAAGGGCAGCTATCCCAATGCGCGCTGCTTCGCCGGTCATAACGGGCCGAAGCCGATCACCGTCTGGTGCTCGAACGACTATCTCGCCATGGGCCAGAACCCCCGGGTGATCGAGGCGATGGAGGAGGCGCTGCACGATGTCGGCGCGGGCTCAGGCGGCACCCGGAACATCGGCGGCAACACCCATTACCATATCGAACTGGAGGCCGAGCTCGCCGACCTGCACGGCAAGGAAGCAGCCCTGCTCTTCACTTCGGGCTACATCTCGAACGAGGCGGCGCTCTCGACGCTCGGCAAGCTGCTGCCGGGCTGCATCATCTTTTCGGACCAGCTCAACCACGCCTCGATGATCGCCGGCATCCGCAGCTCCGGCTGCGAGAAGCGGGTGTTCCGCCACAACGATCTTGAGCATCTCGAACAACTGCTCGCAGAGGCCGATCCCGAGGCTCCCAAGCTGATCGCCTTCGAAAGCGTCTATTCGATGGACGGCGACGTTGCGCCGATCGAGGCGATCTGCGACCTGGCCGACAAGTACAACGCCATCACCTATCTGGACGAGGTCCATGCGGTCGGCATGTACGGCGCCCGCGGCGGCGGCATTTCGGAGCGGGACGGGATCGCCGGCCGAATCACCATTATCGAAGGCACGCTCGGCAAGGCGTTCGGAGTGATGGGCGGCTATATCGCGGCCGACAGAAACATCATCGACGTGGTCCGCAGCTACGCCCCCGGCTTCATCTTCACCACTTCGCTGTCGCCGGTGCTGGTC
Organism: Allosphingosinicella sp.; assembly: GCA_035553755.1. Taxonomy (GTDB): domain Bacteria; phylum Pseudomonadota; class Alphaproteobacteria; order Sphingomonadales; family Sphingomonadaceae; genus Allosphingosinicella. The sequence goes on along the minus strand of DATMJS010000133.1, from coordinate 4,467 downwards.
GCGGGCGCGCTGGCAAGCGTGAAGCACCTCAAAGCTTCATCCGTCGAGCGCGACGAACAGCAGGCGAAGGCCGCGATGCTGAAGCGCATGTTCGAGGACGCGCACCTCCCCGTAATGCCCTCCACCACGCACATCGTCCCGCTGATGGTGGGCGATCCGGTCAAGGCCAAAAGGATCAGCGACATCCTGCTTGCCGAATACGGCATCTACGTGCAGCCGATCAATTTCCCGACCGTAGCGCGCGGCACCGAGCGCCTGCGCTTCACCCCCGGCCCCCAGCATACGGAAGCCATGATGCGTGAGCTCAGCGCGGCGCTGGTCGAGATCTGGGACCGCATGGAGATGCGGCTGGCGGCCTGACAAATGGACGCCGGCCGTCTGGGGGCGCCTCCGCTCGGCCGGGTCGAATTTGGAGGGCCGGACCTTCCTCCGCGCCATCTTCGAAACCTTCTTCTGAGCTGCGTCGAGCAGTCCCCGCCGGGCAGCCGCATTGACTGGGCGACCTATTACTTTCGCGACCGCGGCCTTGCCGCCTCCCTGATCCGCGCCAGCGACCGGGGCGTGAAGGTGCGCTTGGTGATGGAGGCATCGCCGCGCCGGTCCGGCGCCAATGACGAGGTGATCGCGATGCTCGGCTCGCACGGCCTGGGTGGGGGGCTCCATCTCTCCCGCTCCGGATGGTGGTCGCCCGGACATCTGCACGCGAAAATCTATGCCTTCTCGCACCCCGCCATAGCCTGGATCGGCTCCTTCAACCCTTCGGGCGACGATCCCGAAGATCCCGAAGTCATCGCGGAAATCGGCGATCAGGACCGGGGGCACAATCTGCTGCTAGGGGTGGAGGAGCCCGAGCTGGTAAACGCCCTGCGCGACCATGTCGGGGCTTTGGCCACATCCTGGTCGAGCCTTGCCGACCGGCTGCGGCCATCCTTCAACCAGGCCCCCAGCGCACCCGGAAACCAGCTCTTCTTCTATCCCCGGCTCAGAACGCTGCTGGTCGAACCCGAAATCGGGCGGCTTGCCGGCGGAGACCTCGTTCAGGGTGCCATTTCCCATCTCAAACCGGGGCCCCTTACCGCTGCGCTTGCTCGGGCTGCCCGGCGGGGGGCGCAAATCGACCTGCTCGTCCACGACACCGAACGCCGCGTGCCCTCCCGGCTCGTCGGCGCGCTCTCCGACCAGGGCGTGCGAATCCGGCGCGTTCGGCATCCTGAGGGACTTCCGATGCATTCCAAATTCCTCCTCATCGATCGGAGCGGCATCACCGCCGGCTGGCTTGGAAGCTATAATTACAACTGGCGTTCGCGCTATCTCAATGCCGAGCTGCTGCTTCGCAGCACGAGCACGGACGTCGTCCAGCCGCTGCGGGAACGGTTCGAAAGGATCGCCGCGCTGGCGGGTTGAAACCTCCCGTTCGGCCCAGCGCCGGCAATCTGTTGTGGCAATGCGGCAGCCGATCTCCTAGACAATGGGCTCCGTTCCACTGGGGAGATTCAGCGTGGCCGAGCGCATCGCGATCGCTTCCGATCATGCCGCCGTCGAGCTGAAGGCCGCGCTCGCCGAGCATCTGCGCTCGCAGGGTCACGATGTTCTGGATCTGGGCCCGGAAGGCGCCGATCCGGTCGATTATCCGGACTATGGCTACCGGCTCGCCGACGCAATTGCGCGGGGCCAGGCGAGCCGCGGCATCGCCATCTGCGGTTCGGGGATCGGCATCTCGATCGCCGTCAACCGCCACCCCGCCGCCCGCGCCGCACTCGTTTCGGAACCGCTCTCCGCGCGCCTCGCCCGCGAGCATAACGACGCCAACGTGATCGCAATGGGCGCGCGGCTGATCGGCACCACGATGGCCAAGGAATGCGTCGATGCCTTCCTTTCTACCCCCTTCGGCGGCGACCGCCATTTGCACCGCGTCGAGAAACTCTCCAACCCCTGCTTCGCCAAGGAGCCCGCATGAGCAGCCGCCCCGCCTCCGCTGACCCCCCCTCATCCCGAGCAAGCATCGAGCGCAACGAAGGTGCGGCGTCGAGGGACGTCCAGCCGGCCGGCTTCTTCACGCGGGAGCTGCGCAACGCCGACAGCGCCGTCGCTGACGCGGTCGCCGCGGAGCTGGACCGCCAGCAGAACCAGATCGAGCTGATCGCGTCGGAGAATATCGTATCGCGCGCGGTGCTGGAGGCGCAGGGTTCGGTCCTCACCAACAAATATGCCGAAGGCTATCCGGGGCGGCGCTATTATCAGGGTTGCGCGCCTTCGGACTCGGTCGAGACGCTGGCGATCGAGCGAGCAAAGCAGCTGTTCGGCTGCGGCTTCGCCAACGTCCAGCCGCATTCGGGAGCGCAGGCGAACGGCGCGGTCATGCTCGCGCTGACCACGCCCGGCGACACCATCCTCGGAATGTCGCTCGACGCCGGCGGCCACCTCACCCACGGCGCCAAGCCGGCCATGTCGGGCAAGTGGTTCAACGCGGTCCAGTACGGCGTCCGCCCGGACGATCACCTGATCGACTTCGATCAGGTCGCGATGCTCGCCCGCGAGCACAAGCCGCGCCTCATCATCGCCGGCGGCTCGGCCTATCCGCGCCACATCGATTTCGCCCGCTTCCGCGCCATTGCCGACGAGGTGGGAGCGATCTTCATGGTAGATATGGCGCACTTCGCAGGCCTCGTCGCGGCGGGCGAGCATCCGACGCCGTTCGGCCATGCCCACGTCGTCACCACCACCACCCACAAGACGCTGCGCGGCCCTCGCGGAGGCATGGTGCTGACCGATGACGAGGGGATTGCGAAAAAGATCAACTCCGCCGTCTTCCCGGGGCTCCAGGGCGGTCCGTTGATGCACGTCATCGCCGCCAAGGCGGTGGCGTTCGGCGAAGCGCTGCAGCCCGACTTCAAGAGCTACGCCCGCGCCGTCATCGAGAATGCCAGGACTCTCGCCGGGCGGCTGAAGGAGCGCGGCGCCGATCTCGTCGCCGGCGGCACCGACACCCATCTCGCGCTCGTCGACCTGCGCCCGCTCGGCGTCACCGGCAAGGATGCCGACGAGGCTCTGGAGCGCGCCGGCATCACCTGCAACAAGAACGGCATCCCGTTCGATCCGCTGCCCCCGTTGAAGACCAGCGGCATCCGCGTCGGCTCTCCCGCGGGCACCACCCGCGGTTTCGGCGTCGCGGAATTCCGTGACATCGCGGACATGATCGCGGACGTGCTCGAAGGACTTCGCAGCAAGGGCGAGCAGGGCGATCCGGCGGTCGAAGCCGAAGTGAAGGCCCGGGTCCGCCAGCTCTGCGCGCGCTTCCCGATCTATCCAGGGCACTGATTTGCGCTGCCCCTTCTGCTCGCACGAAGACAGCCAGGTAAAGGACAGCCGCCCCGCCGAGGACGGCTCGTCCATCCGGCGGCGTCGGCAGTGCGAGGATTGCGGAGCGCGCTTCACCACTTTCGAGCGCATCCAGCTGCGCGAGCTCACCGTGGTGAAGTCGGCCAACCGGCGCGAACCCTATGACCGGCGCAAGGTTGAGCGGTCGGTCGAGATCGCCTGCCGCAAGCGGCCCGTCGCTCAGGAGCGGATCGATAAGTTGCTCTCCTCGATCCAGCGCCAGCTCGAGACCAGCGGCGAAAGCGAAATCTCCTCCAACGTGATTGGGGAGATGGTGATGAACGGCCTCAAAGCGCTCGACCCGGTCGCCTATATCCGCTTCGCCTCCGTCTATAAGGACTTCCGCGAAGCCAAGGATTTCGAGGATTTTGCGGGGACCGTCAGCGAGGCCGCCAAGGAGTAGCGGCTGAGCGAAGCCGAAGACGCGTATCGAGGGACCGGAATGAGCTTCCACGCCTATATGCTGCGCTGCTCCGACGGCAGTTATTATGCCGATCATACGGACGATCTCGGTCAGCGGCTTGCGCAACATGCACTGGGTGCCATTCCCGGCTATACCGAGAAGCGGAGACCGGTAACGCTGGTCTGGTCGGAGAGCTTCCCTACACGTGACGAGGCTTTCGCAGCCGAGCGCCGCCTGAAGGGCTGGAGCCGCGCCAAGAAGGAAGCGCTTATCCGTGCCGACTGGGAAGCCGTTCGACGGCTCGCGAGCCGTGCTGGGATCCTTCGAGACGCCGCTTCGGCAAGCTCAGCGGCTCCTCAGGATGAGCGGCGTGGAAGTGCGTCATCATCAGACTCCGCTCATCCTGAGGAGGGACTGAGCGAAGCCGAAGGTCCGTCTCGAAGGACACCCGCCATCGTCCTCGTCCGGCCGCAGCTTGGCGAGAATATCGGAAAGGCGGCGCGGGCGATGCTCAATTTCGGCCTCACCGATTTGAGGTTGGTGAGTCCCCGCGACGGCTGGCCCAACCCCAGCGCCGGCCCGGCCGCATCCGGGGCGGACGTCGTGCTGGAAAGAGCGCGGGTTTATGAAAGCGTAGCCGAGGCGGTGGCCGACTGCCCCTTCGTTTATGCCACCACCGTCAGGAA
>DATMJS010000132.1:0-17470 GCA_035553755.1 Allosphingosinicella sp. | reverse complement strand
GGCCCGCCCCGAGCGGCGGCAGCCGCCCCGTCATACCTACGGCGCTCTAGATCTCGGCACCAATAATTGCCGCCTGCTGGTGGCGCGCCCGGCGGAGGACGGCTTCGTCGTGGTCGACGCTTTTTCCCGGGTCGTGCGCCTCGGCGAAGGGTTGGCGCGCTCGGGCCGGATCAGCGACGAGGCGATCGAACGGGCGCTTTCGGCGCTTTCGGTCTGCGCCGACAAGCTCCGCCGCCGCCGGGTCTCGCTCGCCCGTTCGGTCGCCACCGAGGCCTGCCGCCGTGCCGTCAACGGCCGTGAATTTGTCGAGCGGGTCTATCATGAAACGGGCATTGCGCTCGACATCATCCCTCCCGAGGAGGAAGCGCGGCTCGCCATGCTCGGCTGCCACCGGCTGCTGGAGCCCGGCGATGGCCCCGCCCTCATTTTCGACATCGGCGGCGGATCGACGGAGCTCGTCCTCGTCGATACCGACGGCGATTCCGTTCCCAAGATCAAAAGCTGGTGGAGCGCGCCCTGGGGGGTGGTTTCGCTGACCGAAAGCGAAGGCCGCGACTTCAAGGATCCGGACGAGCGGCTAGCCGGCTATTTCCGAATGCGCGAGCGGGTTCGCCACGCCTTCAGCCGCTTCGCCGAGATGCTGCCCAAGGAGCGCGAGAATATCCGTCTTATGGGCACCAGCGGCACCGTCACCACGCTCGCCAGCGTCCACCTCGCGCTTCCGAGCTACGACCGGCGCGCGATCGACGGGCTGATGGTGCCGTCGGAATCGATGCGCGCGATTAGCACCATGCTCTCGCGCATGCCGATCGAGGAACGGGCGCAGCTCCCCTGCATCGGGCTGGAGCGCGCGGACCTGGTCGTGGCCGGTTGCGCGATCCTCGAGGCGATCCTCGACATCTGGCCGGCAAAGACTCTGGGCGTCGCCGACCGCGGCATCCGCGAGGGCATATTGCGGTCGCTGATGGCGCGCGACGGCCACAAGATATGAAGTCGGCAAGCGGCCGGACGCGCGTCAAGACCGCCAAGGGGCGCAAGATCGGCTCCACCAAATGGCTCGAGCGGCAGCTCAACGATCCCTATGTGAAGCGCGCCAGGGCGGAAGGCTACCGATCGCGCGCGGCCTACAAGCTGCTCGAACTCGACGAACGCTTCCATTTTCTCAAGGGTGTGACGCGCGTGGTCGATCTCGGCATCGCGCCGGGAGGATGGACGCAGGTGGTGCGCCTCAAGGCCTCGCAGGCCGTGGTGGCGGGGATCGACCTTCTCGAGACCGACCCGATCGAGGGCGCGACCATATTCCGCATGGATTTCATGGACGAAAAGGCGCCGGACCTCCTCAGGGAAGCGTTGGGCGGGCCCGCTGACCTCGTGCTTTCCGACATGGCCGCCAATACCGTCGGCCACCCGCAGACCGACCACCTCCGCACCATGGCGCTGGTGGAGGCGGGCCTGCTCTTCGCCACCGAGGTGCTGCGGCCGGGCGGTGCCTTCGTAGCCAAGGTGCTGGCGGGCGGTGCGGACAACAATCTCGTGGCTGAGCTCAAGCGCCGCTTCACCACGGTCAAGCACGCCAAGCCGCCGGCCAGCCGCAAGGGCTCGTCGGAATGGTATGTGGTGGCGCAGGGGTTCAAGGGCGGCGATTAGCCGCCTTTGCGTGCGTCCGCCACCGCCTGCTTCAGTGCTTCATAGCCGACCGCACCCTGCAGCACCCGGTTGCCGACCACGAAGGTGGGGGTACCGGAGGCGCGGATGGCCTGGGCGAGCTGATAATTCTTTTCGATTTCAGCCTGCATGGCTGGGGTCGTCGCTCCGGCCCTTATGCCCGCGGCCCGCTGCGCTGCTGCGATCGTCTCGGGCGTGGGGCGTCCCGCTTCAAACAGCCGGTCGTAGAAGGGGCGGAACTTGCCTTGGCTCGCCGCGCTGAGGCTCGCATGGGCGGCGGCGACGCTCGGATCGCCGAGCACCGGCAGCTCGCGCCAGACGACCTTCAGCCTTTTGTCTTCCCGAAGCAGCCGTTCGATGTCGGCATTGCTCTTGCGGCAGAAGCCGCAGGCATAATCGAAGAATTCGACCAGCACCACGTCGCCGTCGGCGGCGCCCGCCCAAGCGCTTCCGAACGGCGTCTCGAAGGCGGCGCGATTAGCCTCTACCAGCTTTCCGGCCTCCCGGTCCTGCAGAAGCTGCATCGCCTCGGGAATGATTTCGGGATGCCTCAGCACATATTCGCGGACGATCTTCTCGATCCGCTGACGATCCGGATCGGCACCGAATTGCCCTGTCGCCACCGCTACGGCCGACGCGCCGGCCAGCAAGCCGGCCAGGCCCGCGATCACGACTTTCCTGCCGATCACCTCTTCTTCTTGTCCTTTTCGACCGCGGTGCGGGACACCATGGCGATGTCCTGCGCTCGGATCCAGTCGGGCGAGCCATGCGGGATGCCGCGCATCGCCTGCTCGGCATTGGCAAGCGCCAGCCGCGGCTCGCTCTGCAGGTTGTAGCGCTCGGCCGTCGCCAGCGCGGCGCGCGCCTCGTCGCCCTCGCGGTCGTAGACGATGCCGAGCTGGTACCAGGCGAACGGGTTGGTGTTGTCGCGGGAGACGGCAGCCTTCAAAACCTTCTTGGCCTCCTCGAAATGATCCTCCTTCTCGGTGGAGATGAGGGCATGGCCGAACAAAGCTGAAATGAGCGGCTGGTCGGGCGCAAGCGCGACCGCCTGACGGAGCGAATCCAGCGCCTCGGCGGGCTTGCCGGATTCGAGCAGTATCTGCCCCTTCAGCTCCAGGAAATAAGGATTGCGTGGCTGTTCGCGCAGCAGGCTTTCGACCTCGGCGTCGGCGCGCTCGGGATGGCTGGTCCGATGCCAGGCGTAGGCGCGCGCGTAGCGCGCCGGCAGGCTCTTGTCGCTTTCCGGATATTTGATCAGCGCCTGCTTGGGATTGACGAAGCCGGCAAGCTTCGCCTTGACGAGCTGAAAGCGGGCTTCGAGCGCGGGATCGGTCGGCTTATCCCAGGCGGGGTCCTTCTTGTAGACGTTTTCGAGGCTGGCGATGCGCGTGCTCGACAGCGGGTGGGTGCGCATGTAGCTGTCGTCCTGCGGGATCGAGTAGCGCATCTCCTGGTTCTGCAGCTTCTTGAAGAAAGCGATCGAGCCCTTGCCGCTGATCCCGGCTTTGGTGAGGAAGCTTGCGCCGGCCTGGTCGGCGCTCGATTCCTGAGTGCTCAAAAAGGCGAAGAACTTTCCCATCGCCGCCTGCTGGCCCATCCCCATGATGCCGGCGCCGGCATCGCCCGCGCCCGCCGCCATGGCGGCGACGCCGACCAGCAGCGACAGCAGCATGATGCCGGTCGCGGCCTTCGCGCCTTCGTGGAACCGGACGATGTGGCCCCCCGTGATGTGGCCGAGCTCGTGCGCGATCACCCCCTGCACCTGGTTGGCATTGTCGGAAGCGTTGATCAGGCCCGAATGGAGATAGACGATCTGTCCGCCCGCAACGAAAGCGTTGATCGACTTGTCGTGGACCAGCACGAACTCGACATCCTCGGGCCGAAGCCCGGCCGCTTCGACCAGCGGCCGCGACATGTCGCGCAAGAGCGCCTCGGTCTCGGCATCGCGAAGGATCGATTGCGCGGCGGCAGGCTGCAGCACGAACGAGAAGCTCAGCGCGAGCAGCATGAGCAGCCGGACGGCGAAGGCCGCCGGCGAACGGCGCGGTTTGGAAGCTTCAGCCATGGCGCGCGATATCCCTTTCGGCGCCTGAACCTTACATGAAACCCCGCTCCGGACGCCAGCGGCAAGCGGCGTCCGGAGCATGAGCGAAGGCGGGGCGATCAGCCGCCGAACGTCCGTTGCCACCAGCCGCGGCGCGGAGGCCCGTCGGCGTCGGCGCCGCCGTCTTCGGCATCGAGCGCGGGGCCGTCGGCCTGGCGCTCGAGCACCGGTGCTTCCGGCGCATCCGCTGCGGCCTTGGCACGGCTCCGGCGCTTCGGCTTTTCTTCCGCGGCCCCGCCGTCATTGGCGGCTTGCGGCGCCTGCGCCTCGACAAGAGCCGGCGGTTCGGCGGGAGCGGCGTCCTCCGCCGGGGGGGGCGCTATTACGACGGGTTCCTCGGCCTTCTTGCGGCGGCTCCGCTTGGGCTTGGCCGGAGCCACTTCCTCGGCGGCGGCGACTGCCTCGACGGGAGCCGCTTTCTCGGCGGCGGCGGCTGCTTCGACGGGAGCCGCTTCGGACGGCTCCGTCTCGCCTTCGCCGCGTTTGCGGGCGCGGGGACGTCGACGCGACTTGCGGGGCGCCTCTTCGCCGTCCGGCGCGGGGCCGGCCTCGCCGGCTTCAACCGCAGCCGGCGCGTCCTCCACGGAGGCAGCTTCCTGCGCTGCAGGAGCTTCGGCCTCCTCGCCGACGGCTTCCTGCTCGTGCGGCCTCGGCTCGCCTTCCCGGCGGCGCCCGCCCCGGCGGCCGCGGCGGCGGCGGCGGCGGCGGCTCTGGTCGCCCTCCCCATGCTCCTCGCGCTCGCGCCGCTCGCCGCGTTCGGCACGCTCGCGGCGGGGCTCTTCGCGTTCCTCTTCCTCCTCGTCCTCGGCTTCCTCCTCGGCGAGGATATCCTCCTCCTCATCGACCTCGGGAATTGCGATCGGTTCCACTCGCGGCCGTGCGGTGGGCGGCGGGCCCACCGATTCGACGCTCATCTTGGCGCCCTCGAAACTCTCGTCGATCAGCACCTCGACGACGACTCCGTAGCGCTCCTCGACCTCGGCGATCTCATGACGCTTCTTGTTGAGCACATAGACCGCAGCCTCCCGGCCAGCGCGAAGGATGATGCGGCTGCCGCGACCGCGCGCAGCCTCGTCCTCGAGCATGCGCAGAGCCGACAGGCCCGCCGAGGAGGCGGTCCGCATCAGGCCCGTGCCTTCGCAATGGGGACAGGGCTTGGTCGACGCTTCGAGCACGCCCGTGCGCAGGCGCTGGCGGCTCATTTCCATGAGGCCGAAAGAGGAAATGCGGCCGACCTGGATTCGGGCACGGTCGTTCTTCAGCGCCTCCTTCATCGCTTTCTCGACCTTGCGAATGTGGCCGTTCGATTCCATGTCGATGAAATCGATGACGACGAGCCCCGCCATGTCGCGGAGGCGCAGCTGCCGCGCGATCTCGTGCGCCGCCTCGATATTGGTGGCGTAGGCGGTCTGCTCGATATTGTGCTCGCGCGTCGAGCGGCCCGAATTGATGTCGATCGAGACCAGGGCCTCGGTAGGGTTGATGACCAGATAGCCGCCCGACTTCAGCTGGACGAGCGGCTGGTACATGCCGGCAAGCTGGTCCTCGACGCTGAAGCGCTGGAAGAGCGGCACCGGATCGGCATATTGCTTCACCCGCCGCACGTGGCTCGGCATCAGCAGCTTCATGAAGGCCCGGGCGGCGCGATAGCCTTCTTCGCCCTCGACAATCACTTCGTCGATGTCGCGATTGTAGATGTCGCGGATCGCGCGCTTGACGAGGTCGCTGTCCTGGTAGATCAGCGCGGGCGCGGAGGATTTGAGCGTCTTTTCCCGGATTTCGTCCCACAGGCGGGCGAGATAGTCAAAGTCGCGCTTGATCTCGGTTTTGGTGCGCGACAGGCCGGCGGTGCGAACGATGCAGCCCATCGTGGACGGCAGGTTGAGTTCGGCCATGATCTGCTTGAGACGCTTGCGGTCGGCCCCGTTCGAGATCTTGCGGCTGATCCCGCCGCCGTGGGACGTGTTGGGCATCAGCACGCAATAACGGCCGGCAAGCGAGAGATAGGTGGTGAGCGCGGCGCCCTTGTTGCCCCGCTCCTCCTTCACGACCTGCACCAGCAGCACCTGGCGGCGGCGGATCACGTCCTGGATCTTGTAGCGGCGGCGGAGGTTCTGGCGCTTGCGCCTCAATTCGTCGGCGGCGCTTTCCTCGGGCGCGCTGGTCGTCTCGGGCGTGGCGGCGGCGGGTTCATCGCCATTCTCGCTTTCGTCGCCTTCGCCTATGTCTTCGACCGGATCGGGCGCGACCTCGAAGCCTTCGTCCTCGTCACGATCCTCGTACCGGCTCTCCTCGGCGGCGCGGAGCCGCTCCTCCTCGGCAGCGTGCTCGGCCTCTTCGCGGAGCAGGGCCTCGCGATCTTCTTTCGGAATCTGGTAGTAATCGGGGTGGATTTCCGAAAAGGCGAGGAAGCCGTGGCGGTTGCCGCCGTAATCGACGAACGCCGCCTGCAGCGACGGCTCGACCCGCGTAACCTTGGCTAGATAGATATTTCCCTTGAGCTGCCGGTGCTCGGCCGATTCGAAATCAAATTCCTCGATCCGGTTTCCCTTGACGACGGCCACCCGGGTTTCCTCCTGGTGGCGCGCGTCGATCAACATGCGCATTGTCATTGAAATCACTCCACGCGCGTGCCGCTTGGCTGGAAGCGGCGCGGCCTGCGCGTTCGAATATGGACGAAGGCGCGCCAGCGAGGCGCGTCGTGAATGTCCGGGTTGAAATGGAAAATGGTGCCTCTGCTGCGTGGTGCAGGGCGGGCGTCACAGCCGGCCGAAAAGTCCCCGAAGCAACGCCATGACCCGAATGGGGGCGTGAAATGGTCGGGGAGAAATGCCTCATGCAGCGTCAACCTAGATGGCCGGCGGCTTGGATACCGGCGCAATATGCCCGGCGCGGCTGGCCGAAGGGTGCCCTTCGAAAGCCTTTCGCACCGATGTGAGCCTGCTAGCACCGGAGCGGCCTAGCGGCAACCGCTAACACGGCGGCGTAACAATGGAATTTCGCTGGACCACTGGGCCGGAGTAGCGGCAAAACAGGTGGGCGATGGGGGTGCTGCTTTCAATCCTGACTGTGCTGATGGGCCTTGGCCTGTTCGGCGACGGAGGGCCGGCCGCGCAAGACGAACCCCGCGCCGCCATCCCGCTCGGCCCGGCGCGGCAACCGCCTCCCCTGTCTCTCCCGCCTATAGCCGGCGCGCGCGACCCCGCCCGGCCGCTGGTGGTGATCGATCCCGGCCATGGCGGTTCCGATCCCGGTGCGACCTCCCCCTCCGGCAGGCGCGAAAAGGACGTGACGCTGGCGCTGGCCAGAGCGATCCACGCCGAGCTCGCCGCCTCGGCACGGGTCCGCGTCGCGCTCACCCGTGACGGCGACCGGCCGCTGTCGCTTCCACAGCGCTACGAGATAGCTCGGCGGCTGGGCGCAGACCTGTTCGTCTCGGTCCATGCCGACGCCGCGCCCGGCAACCATGCCGCCCGCGGCGCCACCATCTACACTTTGTCCGAAGTCGCCTCGGATCGCGAAGCGGCGCTGCTCGCCCGGCGCGAAAATGGCGCCGAAGCCGTCGGCGGCGCCGATCTCAGCCATAACGCAGGTGTCAGCCGGATCCTGATCGATCTCGCCCAGCGAGAGGCCATGAACGCATCGGCCGAGTTCGCGCGGCTGCTGCATCGCGAGGCGTCGCCGACGGTCCCCTTCCAGCCCGATTATCACCGCTTCGCCTCGCTGGTAGTTCTGAAAGCGCCGGACATTCCTTCGATCCTGTTCGAATCGGGCTATCTCACCAACTCCGCCGACGAAGCCTTCATCCATTCGCCCGAAGGTCAGCGCCGGATCGCGGCCGGAATGCGCCGCGCAGTCGAGATCCATTTCGCGCGGCAGGCGCTGGCTTCGGCGCGGCAGCGGGCGCGTTAGCGCGAGCCCCAGGGCGGCGGCGGCGGAGCGACTGGACGGCTAAGGTCGAAATCGACCCGGAAGAAGCGGTTCGGGCGGCGGAGCTCATAGGCGAAAATCCGGCCCGGCTCGACTTCCATGGCCCAGACATTGGTGGCCGACTGGGGGATGTTCTCCCGGACGAACAGCTCTTTCGAAAACGGGTCGGCGGGAAATTCCTGCCGCGCGGCCGTGCCTTCCGACACCGTGTCGCCGCCATATTGGGTAAGCTTGTCCTCGCTCCCGTCCTCATGCCGGTGGTCGTGCTTCAGGCGGAGGCCGTCGGCGGTACGGGTCACCACCCAGGTGCGCGAGCGGTCCTCGCCCACATGGAAGGGGATTCGGATCTCATCGCCCGAACATTCGCGCACATGCATGACCAGCCGCTTGCCGGCGAAGTTCGCGTCCGCCTCCACCGGCGGGCTGGCGATGCGGCCCTCATACGCCTTGCCGCACAAGGCCATGAGACGGGAGAAGAACTGGTCCTGCGGGGTGCCCGAAGGGACGGTGGCGCAGCCGGCGAGCGCCAAAGCGGCGAGAGGAGCGATTTTCATCCGATGAGCTTAGGGCGAGGCGCGCGAGGATGCCAACGCCTTCTCCTCCGCCCGCACTCGGATCGCCAGCACAGCGGCGTTGAGGATCGAGAAGGCCAGCGCGACGAGCCACAACCCGAAGGCGAGCGGCAGGACGGCGATCTCGGCGGTGACGATGAGGTAATTGGGGTGACGCACAAAACGGAACGGACCGTGCGTCGCCAGCGGTTCGCCCGGAAGAACGATGATGCGCGTCGTCCACCGCCCGCCCAGCGTCGCCAGCACCCACAGGCGCGCAAGCTGGAGGAGAAGGAAGACGCCCATCAGCTGCCAGAGGATCGGCTTGCCCGGGGCCAGCCACCAGAGCGTGGCGAGCCACAGCGCATGGACTGCGACTATCAGCGGGTAATGGCCCGCGCCCACCTCGAATGCGCCTCGGGCGAGCAGCCTTCGCGTGTTGCGGCGAGCGATCGCCAGCTCCGCCAGCCTCTGCAGAGTCACCAGCGCCAGGATGGCGATCGCCGCTGTCATGCCGCGAGCGAAAGACCGCTGACCGTGAAGCCCGGGCCGAGCGCCAGCAGCAGCGTGCGCGGCGGCAGGCCCGCGGCGACAAGCCTTTCAAGCACGAACAGCACCGTTGGCGCGGACATGTTGCCATAGTCGCGGAGCACCGCGCGCTCATGGTCGAGCGCGCCTTCGTCGAGCCGCAGGCTCTGCTCGAGGGCGGCGATCACCTTCGCCCCGCCCGGATGGCAGGTGAAGCGGTCCACGTCGCACCCCTCCAGCCCGAGACCTACGACTATTCCCTCGACCGCCCTTGCCATATTATCCTCCACGAACGGCGGAATGGCGCGATCGAAGATCACGCCGAGCCCCGGATCCTCGACGTCCCATCCCATGATGCCCAGCGTTCCGGGCCAGAGCCGCTCGCCCGCGCCTTCGATCCGGGCGATGCCGCCGCCGCCGCCGCGCAGGAGGCACGCCGCCGCGCCGTCTCCGAACAAGGCGGTGGCGACGATATTGGCTTTGGAAAGCTTGTCGAGCCGGATCGAGGTTGAGCAGAGCTCGACCGTGACGAACAGCACCGTCCGGTCCGGCGCGGCAAGCCGGGCCGCCGTCGCCAGCCCGGTCACTCCGCCGGCACAGCCGAGACCGAACACGGGCACGCGCTCCACATCGTTGCGAAAGCCGATCCGCCCGGCCACCCGCGCTTCCAGGCTAGGAGTGGCGATTCCTGTTGTGGAGACGGTGACGAGCGCGTCCACCTCGGCCGCGGTCAACCCGGCTTGGGAAAGCGCCTTTTCCGCCGCCTCGATGTACAGCGCCTCGGCGGCTTCCAGATAGACGTCGTTCCGTTCTTTCCAGCCATGATCGCCTTCATACCATTCGGAAGGCCGGACGATGTGGCGCTCCGCGATGCCGGCATTGTCGAACACGGGGGCAAGCTTTTCGAAATGGCCGGCGCGTGCGCCGAACAGTTTCCGCGCAAGCGCTTTGGCCTCCTCCTGGCGGAGGACGGTCGGCGGCACGGCGGTCGCGAGCGACAGCAGGCCGACGGGGGGGAAGGTAGAAGCCACGCAGATCCCTAACTCGTCATCCCCCGATCTTGACGCAACCCCGGCCAATCTCAAAGGTTCGGTCAACAACGAAATGGAGTAGTCCGATGCGCGTCCCTATCCTGGCCATGCTGTCCGCTCTTGCCTTTGCCGCCTGCAGCGGATCCGGCGAAGCCGTGGCGCCGGGGAACGGCGCGGCCGTCCAGGCCTCCACTGGGAAGCCCTTCGCCGTTCAGGAGCTTGGGCGGTTCGACCAACCCTGGGCGATGACCTTCCTGCCGAACGGGCGGCTGCTCGTCACCGAGAAGCCGGGCCGCATCCGTTTCCTCGACCTCGGCTCCTCGACGCCGCGCCTGGGGACCGTAACGGGAGTTCCGCAAGTCGATGCCCGCGGCCAGGGCGGGCTCGGCGACATCGTCCCGCACCCCGACTTCGCCCGCAACAACCTCCTCTACATCAGCTATGCCGAGGCGGGACCGGCCGACACTCGCGGCGCCGCCGTCGCGCGGGCCCGGCTGGACTGCCGGGAGGCGGACGCGTGCACGCTGCAGAACCTTCAGGTGATCTGGCGCCAGCACCCGAAAGTAACCGGCCGCGGCCATTACGGGCACCGGATCGCCTTCGGCCCGGACGGCAAGCTCTACATCAGTTCGGGCGACCGACAGAAATTCACGCCCGCCCAGGACATGAACGCCAATCTCGGCAAGATCGTCCGCCTCAACGATGACGGCTCGGTTCCCTCCGACAATCCCTTCGCGAACCGCGGCGGCGTCGCCGCGCAGGTCTGGACGTTGGGCCACCGCAACCCGCTCGGGATAGCCTTCGACGGCCAGGGGCGGCTTTGGGAGCATGAGATGGGGCCGCAGGGCGGCGACGAATTCAACCTGATCGAGCGGGGCTCCAACTATGGCTATCCGGTCGTCTCCAACGGCGACCATTATGGCGGCGAGGAGATACCGGACCACGACACGCGGCCCGAGTTCAACGCGCCGGAGATCACCTGGACGCCGGTCATCTCGCCTGCGGGGCTCATCCATTACACCGGCAGCCTGTTTCCGCAGTGGCGCGGCAGCTTCCTGCTCGGCGGCCTTTCCGGTCAGGCGCTGGTCCGGGTGGTGACCGAAGGCAACCGGGCGCGCGTGGCCGACCGCTGGGACATGGGTCAGCGCATCCGGGAGGTGGAGCAGGGCCCCGACGGCGCCGTCTACCTGCTGGAGGACGAGCGGAACGGTTCGGGCGGACGGCTGCTGAAGCTCACGCCGGCGCGATAGGACGGTCGTTTTCCTACAAGGCGGCTTTCGAGTAGAGAGAGGAGGACCTTCCTCTCGCGGAGGGTGGGCTCTTTGGACTTGTGAACTTGCGGACGCGCGCTCCGGCCATCGGCGGCCCGCCCCTGCCCTGACGAGGCCGTTCCCCGAACCTCTTCAGGGGAGCCGATCGGCGGATTTTCGGCAATCCAGCTCGTCAAACCGTATTTATTTGCCTTTTTCGCCCGAACTTCCCGAACTTCGCCAAGCCTCAGCGGCGCCGGTAGCGGAAATACCAGACTTCGTGGCCCTTGCGGCGGGCCTTGGCTTCGTAGCGGGTTTCGGGCCAGCCGCCGGGGCGGGTGAGGAAGTCGCTCGCGCTCTCGGCCAGCCATTCGAGATCGCGGCGCTGGTTCATGACCATCATCGCCCAGCGGCAATAGGTCGGATCGTCGGTGCCGAGCCGGAACTCGCCGCCCGGCTCCAGCTTGGCGGCGATGATGTCGAGCGGGCCGTGATTGACCATCCGCCGCTTGGCATGCCGCGCCTTCGGCCAGGGATCGGGGTGGAGCAGGTAGACGAAGCGCAACGAGGCGTCAGGTAGCCGCTCCAGCACCTCCAGCGCATCGCCCATGTGCAGACGGACGTTGGCGAGGCGCTTTTCGCGGACATGCTGGAGCGCCCCGACTACGCCATTGAGAAACGGCTCGGCGCCGATGAAGCCATGGTCCGGCAGCAGGTCCGCGCGATAGGCGAGATGCTCGCCGGAGCCGAAGCCGATCTCGAAATGGAGCGGGCGATCGTCGCCGAACAGGGTACGAGCATCGAGCGGCCCATCCTCCGGCACGCTCAGCACCGGCAGCAGCTCCTCGACCAGGGCCGCCTGCCCCTGACGCAGCTTATGGCCGGAGCGGCGCCCGTAAAGACGGCGGATGGTGGTGGGATCGGACATCGATCGCCCCTTACCCGTCATTGCGAGCGAAGCGAAGCAATCCAGACGCGCTGAATTGCCGCGCCGCTCCTTGCAATGACGCTTTAGAGCGCCTGCTTCAGCTGATCGACCAGGTCGGTCTTTTCCCAGGTGAACAGGTCGCCGTCCGCCTTGCGGCCGAAATGGCCATAGGCGGCGGTCGGGCTATAGATCGGCTTGTTAAGCCCAAGATGGGTGCGGATGCCCTTGGGCGTCAGCCGGACGAGGCGCGGCAGCACCTCCTCGAGCCGCGCGGCAGTCACGCCATTCTGCTCGGAGCCATGGAGATCGACATAGAGCGACAGCGGCTCGGCAATGCCGATCGCGTAGCTGAGCTGGATGGTGCAGCGCTTGGCAAGGCCCGCGGCGACCACGTTCTTGGCGAGATAGCGGCTGACATAGGCGGCCGAGCGGTCCACCTTGGTGGGGTCCTTGCCGGAGAAGGCGCCGCCGCCATGGGGCGCCGCGCCGCCATAGGTATCGACGATGATCTTGCGGCCGGTAAGGCCCGCATCGCCGTCAGGGCCGCCGATCTCGAACAGGCCAGTGGGGTTGACGAAGATGCCTTCGTCGCTCGGCAGCCAGCCTTCCGGCAGCACATCGGCGAAGACGCCCTTCACATAGTCGCGAAGCCGCGCCTGGCCGGAGTCGTTGCTGAGTTCCTTCGAATGCTGGGTGGAGACGACCAAGGCCGTCGCCCGCACCGGCACGCCATTCTCATATTGCAGCGTCACCTGGCTTTTGGCGTCGGGCTCCAGGAACGGCGCGGCGCCCGAATGGCGGTCTGCGGCGAGACGCTCCAAAATCCGATGCGAGTAATAAAGCGTCGCCGGCATGAGGTCGGGGGTCTCGTCGGTCGCGTAACCGAACATGATGCCCTGGTCGCCCGCGCCCTCATCCTTGTTGCCGCTCTCGTCGACGCCCATGGCGATGTGCGCGGACTGACCGTGGAGGTGGCAGGCGAAGTCGGCATATTGCCAGTGGAACCCGTGCTGCTCATAGCCGATCTTCTTCACCGTCTCGCGCGCGACCTGCTCGATCTCGTCGATGGTCGGCGTCACATCGTCGCGGCAGCGGACCTCGCCGGCGAGAACGATGCGGTTGGTGGTGACCATGGTCTCGCAGGCGACGCGCGCTTCGGGGTCACGGCCGATGAAGAGATCGACGACGGCGTCCGAAATCTGATCGGCGACCTTGTCGGGATGGCCTTCGGAGACGGATTCGGACGTGAAGAGGTAGTTGCTGCGCATTGCGGAGGCCGGCCTTTTTTACGAGGAGCAAACGGGAATTACGGATATAAAGATATCCTTATATGATGCCCCTAGCGTGCTTCGTGCAGCACTGCAATCGCCCGCGCCCGCCACCGCACCGCAATGCCGATCCCGACCAGCAGCAGGGCGAACAGGAACGACATCGCGTTGCCGGCACGCGAAAAGAGCGTCGGCGCCTTGGACGGGGGAAGCAGGTGGTGAATCGCCCCCTGCTGCAGCCATGGGATGCTGGCGAGGATATGGCCGTCGGCGTCGATCACCGCGGAGATGCCGGTCGGAGTCGAGCGGAGCACCGGCAGACCCTCTTCGATCGCTCGGAGCCGCGCCTGCGCCAGATGCTGGGGTGGCCCCCAGGCGCCGAACCAGGCGTCGTTCGATGGGTTGAAGATGAAGTCGGGCCGGTTTTCCGAGTCCACCACCGCACCCGAGAAGATGATCTCGTAGCAGATTTGGAAGCCGATCCTGCCCACGCCGCGAATGTTCAAGGTGCGCGGCCCGGGCCCTTCGTCGAAGTCGATATTGCCGGGCGAGAGCCGCGACAGGCCGATACGCGACAGGATCGGCCGCGCGGGCAGATATTCGCCATAGGGGACGAGATGCGCCTTGTCGTAGCGGCCGAGCACCCGCCCCGACGCGTCCATCGCGTAGATGCTGTTGGTGCCGCTGGTGACCTCCGTGCCGTTCGCGGACCGGAGGGTGACCCCGCCCGTCAGCAGCAGGTCGCCGGGGCGGAGCAGCCCCGCCACCCGCTCCCGCACGCGCTGAGCCCGCAGGCGATAATAGGGATCCTGCCGCTCGTCCTCGAGCGGCTCGGTGACCGCGGCTTCGGGCCAGAGGAGCAGCCGCGGCCCCGGCTGGCGCTTGACCGAAAGCTGGGCGAGGCGGGCGAAATTGCGCTCCTCGAAGCCGTCGGTCCATTTATCCGCTTGGCCGATATTAGGTTGAACGATCGTGACCGGCAGGCCGGGCGCGCCGGCGCTGGGCTGATCGAAGCCGAAACGGATGAGCGCAAGGACTGTGACTGTGACGAGCAGGATGAAGCCGGTCTTGCGGTAGCGCTCGTAGATGAGGACCAACGCGCCGGCCAGCAGCACGGTGACGCCGGACAGGCCATAGGTGCCGAGGATGCTTGCCAGCCGCGAAGCCGCTGTCGGCAGGAGCGACACGCCGACAGGGTTCCAGGCGAAGCCGGTGAACATGGTTGCGCGCAGCCATTCGGTGACGATCCACGCTGCGGCGAAGAGGAAGACGAAGGCAAGCCGGTCGGTCCGCCCGTACCGCCAGGCGAGCCCCGCCGCCAGCGCCGGATAGACTGCGAGGTAGAGCGAGAGCAGCACTACCGACACCCAGCCGAGCCAGGCGGGCATGGCCGACTGGTAGGTGAAAGCCGTGGCGATCCAGTTGAGGCCCAGCACGAACTGGCCGACGCCGAACCACCAGCCGAGCGCCAGCGCGCGCCGCAGCCGCCGC
The DNA here is from genome assembly GCA_035553755.1 of Allosphingosinicella sp. Classification (GTDB taxonomy): domain Bacteria; phylum Pseudomonadota; class Alphaproteobacteria; order Sphingomonadales; family Sphingomonadaceae; genus Allosphingosinicella. Next base: position 2,721 of record DATMJS010000132.1, on the reverse strand, counting down.
GCATGCTGCAGCAGCCACATCAGCCAGCCGAACCCGACCAGCATCATCGGCCATAGCGCGAGCGGCTCGAAGGCAAGGGCGCTGAGCAGGCCGGCAAGGAAGGCGAACAGAAAAGGCTTCATCGACCTTTCCTATGTGTAGGATCGACAGCCGTTGCAACCGCGTTAGAGGAGGCGCCATGACTCTCCCGCCCTTCCACCTCGCCTTCCCGGTCCACGACCTTGAAGCGGCGCGCGCTTTCTATGGCGGCCTGCTCGGCTGCCCGGAAGGGCGGAGCGCGGCCGAATGGATCGATTACGATTTCTTCGGACACCAGATCGTCGCCCATCTCGATACGGGCATGACACCGCGCGTCCACAGCAATCCGGTCGACGGGCATGATGTGCCGGTGCCGCATTTCGGCGCGGTGCTGCCGATGGATGAATGGAAGGCGCTGGCGGAGCGGCTGCGCAGCGCCCGGGTGCGCTTCGTGATCGAGCCGACGATCCGCTTCGAAGGGCTGCCGGGCGAGCAGGCGACGATGTTCTTCCTCGATCCCTCAGGCAACGCGCTGGAGATCAAGGCGATGCGCGATCCAGCCAAGCTGTTCGCGAAGCAATGAGGGCCGCCGGCCGGCGGCCTCCGGATTATCGCGAATTCTGCTGAACGGCTTCGGCCTGGTTCTCGCCTGCCTCGCGGGTGGCCTCGGCCTGGTTTTCCAGCGCCGCGGCCTGGTTTTCGAGGCTGTCGGCGACCGCGCCAGTCGTGTTGTCGGCGCTCTGCTCGAGATTGCCGGCTTCATTTTCAAGCATCTGGGCCTGGTTGTCGGCTTCGGCCTGGATATTGTCGCCTGCATTGTTGCCGCCGCAAGCGGCCAGCGCGGCAAAGCCGGCGAAGGCGATGGATTTGGCGAAAATCCGCATTGTCGCTCCCTTTGTTGTGGAAGCGCAATAATCCGCAGTTTCGGCGGAAAGTTCCGGCTTTTGCGACGAATGGATGAAGAGGTGGGGAGCTTCCGTTGCCCGGCGCTCCGCGTCTTTGAAAGGTCCGGGAGGTTCTGTTGCCCGGCCCTCCCGGCGGCCGCTGGTTTCCCTTTCTGTTGCCCGGTAGGGTCCGAACCGCGCTTTTGTCTGATGTAACCTAGTCCGTGAGGACGGGGTTACGCAGCAATAGCAAGAGCCTCGTTATCGTTGGCACTTATGGTTTTGAGCCTTTAACGGCTTACTCAGGCCGGGCGAAAACAGCGCTTTTCAACACACGTCGATCCTAGTTCGGCCCCATCAGGATCGGCCTTGGCAAAGGCCGGTTTTGGTGGAGCCGCCGGGTACCGCCCCCGGGTCCGCTGCGTCTATTGCACGCCGCAATTTATCGCCATAGCCGGGCGAACCCGGCAGCCCCTATATAGGGATTTACCGCTTAATGTGAAGTGAAGCCCGTTGCGGCAACGAAGCGAAGCGCTTACCTCACGCCGCACATAATGGGAGGACGTGAATGAACACTCGCCTGCTGACCGCGCTTGTGGCCCCTGCCGCGATCGTTTCGCTGTCCGGCTGCGGCATCAATTCCATCCCCACGGCGGAAGAGGAAGTGAACGCGCGCTGGGCCGACGTGCAGAACCAGTATCAGCGGCGTGCCGACCTCATCCCCAACCTCGTCCGCACCGTCCAGGGCTATGCGACGCAGGAGCGCGAGGTGCTGACGCAGGTCACCGAAGCACGGGCCAACGCAACGCGGGTTCAACTCACGCCCGAACAGTTGAGCGATCCCCAGGCGATGCAGCGCTTCGCCGAGGCGCAGGCGCGGCTCAGCGCGACCATCATTCCGCTGCAGCGGCTGCAGGAAAATTATCCGGAGCTCCGCTCCAACGCCAATTTCATGGCGCTCCAGTCGCAGCTCGAAGGAACGGAAAACCGGATCGCCATCGCACGGCAGGATTATAATCGGGCGGTCCAGGCCTATAATACCCGCATCCGCACCTTCCCCGACGTGATCGGCGCCAAGGTCTTCTATGGAGCCGAACCGAAGGTGCCCTTCCAGGCGACCACCCCGGGCGCGGAGGGGGCTCCGACAGTCGATTTCGGCACTGGCCGGTAATCTTCGCAAGAATGCTCCTGAACCGTCTTTTGCTGCTGCTGACGCTGCTGCTTGCCGCGCCGGCGGCGGCGCAGGAGTTTCCAAAGCTGACGGGGCGGGTGGTTGATAACGCCAATTTGCTGTCCCCTGCCGACGAGGCCGCCCTCACCGGAAAGCTTGAGGCGCTGGAGCAGGCGTCTAGCCGGCAGCTGGTCGTAGCGACGGTGCCGAGCCTTCAAGGCTATGAGATAGAGGATTATGGTTATCGGCTGGGCCGCGCCTGGGGGATCGGCCAGAGCGAGGCGAACAACGGCGCCATCCTGCTTGTGGCGCCGAACGAGCGCAAGGTGCGAATCGAGGTCGGCTATGGGCTTGAGCCGATCCTGACCGACGCGTTTTCCAGCGTGATCATCAATCAGACGATTCTGCCGCGCTTTCGCCAAGGCGACTATCCGGGCGGAATCAGCGCCGGTGCCGACGAGATCATCGAGCAATTGCAGGCGCCGCCCGAACAGGCGGAGCGGCGCGCGCTGGAAGCGGCCGCGCAGCAGCAGGCGCGGGACAGCGGCGACGGCGGGTCGGTCTTCCCGCTGATCTTCTGGGGCATGGTATTGCTGTTCGTGATCCTGCCCATGATGCGGGGCGGCCGGCGCGGACGCCGCTACCGGC